>JBNJGH010000083.1:0-14994 GCA_051747585.1 Candidatus Rifleibacteriota bacterium | reverse complement strand
CGCTTTTAATTAGCATTTGCTTTCTTTATCAGAGAAATCAGACTAAAAAACCAACTCAACCTTAATACGCTCCGGGTCCTCAAAAAATACTGCGTAGTAGCCATCTCCGCCTGCATAGGGATGGCGATCCTTATAAAGAATTGTGCATCCCTTCTTTTCAAGTTCTTCGGTAATCTGGTCTATCTGTAATTTTGATTCAGCCTTAAAAGCAAGGTGATTGAGCCCCGGGCGGCAACGGTGAAATGGAATATCGAGAAAGCGGCTTTCTGCCTGAACCAGAACAATATAGGTTTCACCAAGAATATAACTGCGGCCTTCTTCCCAGCTTTGAAAAAGTTGATACCCCAGTTTTTCGCATAGGAACCATGACCAGAAGGCAGTTGATTTTTGTAAATTCGAAACGTAGATTTCCAAATGGTGCAGGCTGCCGCTTAAAGGGCTTATGTTTTTTATCATTTGCAGACATGGGTTGTCTTTGCCCCACAAAGTTTTAAATTCTTGTACAGGAGAAAAACCGGTTTTCCGGTAAAATTTTCGGGTCAAGTCATATTCAGAACAAGCTCTTGAAGGGCTGAGCGTCTTGACCTGTAAAAAATCGTAACCCTGTAAAGAAAGTCTTTTTTCTGCCTCTGCTACCAGGCGACTACCCAACCCCCAGCCTTGAAAATGGGGAAGTAAACCCATCACATGAATTTCTGCCGTACTGCTGTTAGGCTTGTTGAGGCAAATAAAGCCACAGGCTTCGTCTTCGACAAAAATGGCAATGGTTTCCATTTTTTTTGTATCTTCAATGTAATTTATTATTGCTTGTTCAATTCCAAACCATTCAGGTAAGGCCCGCAAAATTCTTTCACATATTCGAGCCTTTTTTTCCGGCTCTTTAACCTCGATGAATTCTAATGTTTTACTCTCAATAGCTTTTAAATGCTTGTTGTGCCATTCTAAAGCATCTGCTTCAACTGTTTTGACAAAGCTGTCTTTGCCGTCGCAATAAGCCTCAAGGGAATTATTGCACTCGGTGGCAATCTTCTTCTTCAGCTCAGCATATTTCCGGGCAATATCCGGATGGGTTCTGAGATAATCGCGAAAAATCAAATGTCTTTGATAGTCAGGGTTATTGCTTAAAAATGCGTGAATATGATGAGTTCTTTCCGAGCCGCCTTTGGGAAAATATCTGCGTCCCGGAATGCCAAATTCACCGCGTGGTTCATAGCCGGCTTTAATCATTTCATCATTTTTAGCATCAAGCTCTTCAAGACTGCTTACGCCAAGAAGAATATCGATAATTGGCTTGGCCGCGAGCCCTGCTACAGATGTACTGCCCACATGATGAATCTCGCTGACGACATCGCCAAGTATTTTCTGCAGTAGCTGCTTCTCTTCGGCAAAGGCTTGCACCCATTCAGGGCAATATTCCACGACCTCAATCTTTCTCATAGTCTAAATCTTCCCTTCTTATGTCATCTTATCTGCTCAACAATTTTTGGCATTATAACATTATCTAGTTCGAGCGAGTTTGAGGGACGCCTTAGAATGCCACTAAGGTAAGAAGTGATATTTTGCTAATCGTGCTCGTAATCCTAATCGTAATCGATTTAAATGTTGATTATTCGATTACGATCTCGCTGATTACGAGCACCCGCCGTCGCTAAAGCTATGGCGGACAAGCCGCTTTGCTGAGCACGAATAAATTATCTGTGCTCTAATTATACTTTTATGAAAAAGAGTTCCTTTCAGCAGCAGAATTTATAACTTTGTTATTTTTTTAACTTTATGTAATATTGCTCTTGGGACAAACGATACTTTAAGATAATTATTTTCATAAGTGAATTTTCATACTTATCGAATTTGTTCCCCTTTATGCCAGTCTTCTCTGCAGAAATATTGGAGGAATATTACAAATGAAATCAATCAGAATCTTATTTTTTCCGGCAGTTTTAATGTTTTGTCTGTTGTTTATAGCTGTTGCTGTTGAAGCTCAGACCCTTTATGACAACAAAGATGCCGAAACGTTAAAGAGCTGGTATAAAAATATTACCGGTAAGAATATGCCTGCTTCGGAAGTCGAAAGATCTCTGTTAAGCCTTAATAAAGGCACGCGCGATATGGATGAGTTGCGCAGAGACTTTGTTAATAGTAAAGATGGATTAAAAAATCTCGATCCGCTCAGTAGAATTTACTGGGGTTTTTTGGCTAGAGAAATTGATGATAAAGCCAGAAAACATTTTGAAGACCTTGTAAAAGATTACAACCCGAGAGATTTTGAAGATGAGTTTGAGTTAAGCCTGCAAATCAGCGGGTTAAATCATCTAATCAGGTCTACGGCAGCTAAAATTGACTGGAGCAAAGCTCCGCGTTCGATGGTAGAACGAATGCGCTGGTTTCAAGATGAATTAAAGCGGCTCAAACGAGACCGCCAAATGCCATATGTTTCGCTTGAACAGATGAGATCTGAGGTTACATCTTCAAAAGAATATGTTGAGCGCAAAATCAGCAAGCTTTTCAGGCGATATCTTAAAAGAGATGCTGATGCTGGTGCCATAAGACATTACTCTAATCAGTATTATAAACGCAGCTTTGGCAAGACCATTCCAGAGTTCTGGAACGACTTGCGTATTGGGTTGATCAAATCTGATGAAGGCAAAAAGTTATATAGAGACAAAGTTGACAGGCTTTATCTGATGCACTTGCGAAGATTCGCTGACAGAAACGAAAAAAGATCACATACTAAAAGCAGCGACAAAGATCTTGATTTTGAACTAAAAAACAGCAAGGAATCAATTTCAAGACGGGTTAACACCTTATACAGGTGGGTATTTGGAAGAAATGCAGATAAAGGTGGTCTCAATAACTGGACTCAAAAATGCCAGGACAGATATAAAAAGGTTTCTCCCATAGGGAACCAACGAATATTGGTGCGCGGCTGGTCATTAGCAAAGCTAGCTCGCCATTTTGCCAAAAGCCCGACCGACATACTAATAACAAGAGAAACGGGAAATATAACTTATATAGAACGAATCAAGGCAGAAACAGAAATTCAGCAGGAACAGGAAAAAATTTTTGATGAAGCTCGCGAAGAAACAATAAATGAAGATATTTTTACCAGGCAGTTTTTGCAGATGGTTTTGCGTGAGCCTGCGAAAGCTGACATCGATAATTTTCACGCAAATTTCAGCTTCAGAGCTGCTAACAACAAGAGTGATTCCGATGAAATCAAACGGCGAACAGTAGAAATAAGAAAATTCATTACAAATTTGCAAGAGTTTAGAGCCACTTCAAATCAGCGAAAAGAAGAATTTCTAAGGATTTTTGGAGAAATTTTTCTCAGAAAACCTGATGCACGCGAACTGAAAAAATATATTGCAATTCTTGAGTCTGGCGATGACACAATCGAAGGCTTAGCTGCGAAGTTCGTAAAAACCTCTGAATATAAAGACCTGCAAGCCAAAATTGCTAAAGGCGAGATTCCATTTTTTAAAGTTGGCGAGCTTTCGCCACAGCAGCAAGAATTTGTCGAAGAAATTACAAATCGACTTTACGAGCTGAACTTTGAAATGGCTGAATTGTACAGGAACTTTTTATTCAGACAGCCAACCGAAGAAGAGTTAAAACAGTTTGCCACAGAAGCCACCAAATTCTTACAAACTTTTGATATAAATATTTTGCCTGAAAACGGGTTTTCAATTCGCGAGCTCGAAAAATACCGGGTAAAGGTTATGAACTCTCTCAAAAACCTTGATCGAAATAAGTCCAGCTTTTTAAACAGCTTTAAACAAAAGCTTTTGGCATCAAGAGAGTTTAAAGATCAGTTGTCTCTTGCTGAAATCAAAATTCACCAACTCTATATTGATCTAATTGGGCGAAGGCCTGATGCAGGAGGTTTAAAACATTATCTTGAAAGATTTACTCGCGGTGAGTTGAGCATTGATCAAATAAAACAAACCATGAAGAATTCGCAGGAGTATAAAAAGTATCTTGCGGCGCGGACAAAACCTTCGCCAGGCAAATCTACAGGTGAGGATAAAAATGAAAATAAAAAAGTTGCCAGCCAAAGTTCTGATGATGCTAAAACCTTAAGAGATCTTGACCCATTCAAGAAATATGAATGGGCTGACAAAATTAGTATAAAAGATCTTAAAACCATAGAGCGCGGCGACGATGTGGAAATAACAGGTAAAGCCAGCCTTTTTGGTCTCAGAGACAAAGACTTGTTCATTATTAACACCAGAGATGTCTATGGTGTTCAAACATGGGTTGCCGGCATAAGGTTTGAAGGCAACTGGACCCCTGAGCAGTTTTATCCGGATGCCAGTGGCGAAATGGAAGATATGCTTAAACTTCTCAAGGTTAATGGAGGAGCGTTAGTTGTTTCGGTGTCTGATTTTTTGCTGCAATCTCAAGATTTGCCTAAAAGCTTCAGAGAATTTCTTAACCCAATTTATAAAACAACCAGAACTGATAACTTCACAATCAAGCTCGAATATGGAATGAACATGCTGGCAAGACTGAGCCTGAATCACGATCCAGTCAAAAAAGTGATGAGTCTTATCAAATACCGGCAGAACGAGATTCTTCTTCAGGGTATTCTCCCGACTAATCCCAAAAAATTTATATTGCGGGGGTATTTTCAGAGGTTCAACACTCCTGACTGGATGCCTGACGGAATCAAAACCATCCAGCCTCATTTTGAATTCTCTGGTACGCCTCATATTGTCTGGGGGGCAACTCTCAGGACAGATCTCCCTGGAGCAAAGCAGCCTGTAGATATTTTCGGAGAGATCAAAGTTCCGATTAAACCGACAGAAAACTATACACTCACAGGGGGAATCTCAGGCACCTGGGACAATCCATTCGATCTTGAGGGGTTTTCGCTATCTAATCTGGTTGTGACCTGTAAGCCAAATACAAATAGCTTTGGCATCGCCGGAACTTCACAGATCGGCACCAGAGTTGTTTCTGTTGCTGGCCAGGCGCCGTTAGCTCCCGGCGCTTGGGGATTGCGCGGTCAGGTTAATGAGCTGAATCTCGATGACCTGGTAATTCTGTCGGCCAAACTCGGGGCAAAAGTTCGTCACGAAGATTTGCCTCTTCCGAAAATCGGGCTTAAAGATCTTGATCTGATGATTTCAGGAGTAGACGATTCTACCCTGGGTCTTTATAAGGGCATAGTAGTTGATGGCAAGTTCTTCTTTAACAATGAAAATATAGCCAATATTTTTGTCAGAACCTGGAAATATGGAATCATCGGAAAAGGCAATATGAACTCTATAGATGTAGGCCCGCTAAAAATTACCGGTGGTTCAAAATACGAAAAGGGTCCTGAGCTTGATATGGAGCTTTCTATAACCAGTCAGCACCTGCGTTTCTCAGGAATGGTTGATATTTTCGATCTCTCTCGTGAACTTCATATCTTTTTGACAAAAACCAGGATAAGCTTTGAGTTAACAGACAAAATATTCAACGCTTTCACTGCCGTAGTGAAGGCTAATGGGACACTCGATATCAAAAGTCCAAACTTTGGCTTAGAAGCGTCAATGAAAGCGGATCTCATTAACAGCCTCACCCGCAAAATAGAAGATGTTACCAAAGGTGAGTTGCCAGACGCGGCAAAAAGGGTATTAAATAATATTTTTGAAGTAACCGAAGCCGGCTTTAAAGGTTCGCTTGATGAAATGCGCAACGGAAACACACCAGGATTCTGGGCGAAGTTCAGATGTCTGGGCAAAAGGTATTCAGTTAATACTTCATTCAACTTCAAAGATCACCGCAGTTCAGTTGAGAATCTTGCAAAAAAAATTGGTAACGACATAATCGACAAAATCGAAGCCTTCTTTGCAAAAATTCAGCAACAAATCGAGAATGCAGTAAAAAGAATAACAGCCGCAATCAAAAAGACCGCAGAAAAAGTTGTTAATACCGTTAAAGGCTGGTTTGGTAAGGGCGGCGGATCTTCAAGCTCTTCTGCCAAGTCGAAATCCGTCATTAAAGTAAACAATATAGCCCACAGTGTCCATTACTGGAAATAAAATCCTGGTTTGAGGGACGCCTTAGAATGGCACTAAGTTAAGGAGATATTTAAAGCACAGATAATTTATTCGTGCTCAGCAAAGCGGTGCTCGTAATCAGCGAGATCGTAATCGAAAAATTAACATTTAAATCGATTACGATTAGGATTACGAGCATCCGTCGCCGCCAAATCTTAATTTAAAACTTGCTAATTGTTGATAGACGGCAGAGATATTGTTATATTAGATGGGCTGCTCATGCTGGGATCTTACAAACCATATTTAAAAACGAAAAGGGGCCAGATTCTGAATTCAGCTAAACAGCGCAAAATCGTAAGAACTCTTAATAGAAAACTTAGAGCCTACTACGCATTCTGTAGAATTTTGGCGTTTCCCTTTTTTTATAGAAGCCCGCTACACTCAGGGAAAGTCCTTTATCTTGTACAAGTTTCTTTCATCAGCGGCGAACGGCCAAAAATTGCCTTTTGGCAACCTGATTAAACAGATCTACCTCGATGAACTACCCCAGATATTTCACATTGCTAACGGCGACATGTTAATAGTAGGACCAAGACCAAATCCCGAGCCCGACTACAGTAGAATAATTAAACAGTGCTATTATGCAAAGGTATTACAAAAGGCTGGCCTGACAGGCGGTGTCCAAGTCGCCAAAGGAAGCTCCCGCCACGGAGACCTGAGTTTGGATGAACAATACATGTATTTTTGCCTCGAAAACAATCTTGCAGCCATCGTTATACATGATATGAAAACCCTGTGGCTGACTATAAAATTGATGTCCCGCGCCGAAGGCATATAAACTGAACAACAGGATTTCAAATCAAAAAAAAGGTAGAAATTGAGATGAAAGAAGCTGATTTGAAAAACCAGGCATCTTTTCTTGCCATATTTGCAGCAACTGAAGACTCAACAATCACAAAATTATCGCCGGGCAAAGGTTTTGGCATTGCGGAAAATAGCTGGCGAGCAGCCATGGAAGCTGCCGAACCTGATTGGGTAGCACGAATCAGGCATGCGCGACTGCAAGGCGACGAAAACTGGCGTCTGCATGTCGCTGAAATTTCCGACAAGGTCGCCTGCCACGTTCACAATGCGGGAATCGAAGTCTACGAGATTGTTTCTGGTGCCGGCATCCTTTATTCCGGGCCAACCGTTAAGAACGACAGCAGTTTGAAGTTGATTGCACGCCATAAACTATCTGTTGCCGAGGGTGATGTTTTTATCGTGCCTGAAGGTTACGCTCATCAGCTTGCCAGAAGCGGCAATACACCACTGGTCATACTTTTTGCCTGTCCTGACAGCCACCTTGGCGATGATCGTCTGTTAATGCCGGATATCTGGCAGGATCGGGCAAAAATTCTTGTTGATTCCGACGCTTTGCCGGGAGCTGCCCGCGACATTTTGTTTCGTGCAGCACAGCGGGTAAGTATAAAAACAATTTTTATTGCCAATAAGCCATTACGGATGCCTGATTCTGAATTTATCAGCTTCGAGCTTGCAGAACAGGGCTTCGATGTCGCTGATGCCAGAATAGTCGAGCTGACTAAACCTGGCGACATTGTTGTAACCGCAGATATTCCGCTGGCGGCTGCAGTTATTGATAAAGGGGCGCTCGCTGTCGACCCTCGCGGCAAGCTTTACAACGAAAACAACATAAAAGAGCGCTTGTTTGTACGCAATTTCATGGATGACCTGCGCAAATCAGGAGCTACTACCGGTGGGCCACCGCCATACGGCAAAAAAGAAAGCCGGGCTTTCGCCGGCCAGATCGACCGTCTGCTGACAAAATTGTAACTGAAACGAGAATTGCCCAACACAATAAAAAAATCCAAACTTAGAGAAAACAGTAATTATCCATTTAGTAATATTAGCGAGTTTCAAGACATTTTTGTATTTTTTGTTATCTACTAAATTTGAGCATATCAAAGATTCCTTCGTCGCTACGCTCCTCGCAATGACAATTTGTGGCTGTCATTGCGAGCAAAGCGCTTGTGCTGAGCGGAGTCGAGGTAAAGCAATCTAAATGTCTTGAAACGGTTTCTACAAACAAATGGATAATTACTGTAGAGAAAAGCTTAGCCTTGACTCAAAAAATATGCTGAATTATTCTTAAAATTGGAATATTAAATTCCTGTCAAACTGAATTAAATTTATGGAGGATCTATGCGCAAACTTACCACATTTTTTTTGGCTTTCACTTTTCTAGCTGCTTTGGCAGCCGCACCTGTTTTTGCCAGCGATGAACCCAGTGTAATTGATGTCAATTCAATACTCAGAAAAAGGATCAGGCAAAACAAGTCTTCCCTCGGACACAGAAAATTGAAAAACGCTTTTTCCGACTATTCTCTGCAATCAATAGAATTCAAGGGAACCGCCCATGCGGGCCCATTGGAGTTTGATATGCCCGACGGCGTAGAGATGGATGACGGAGAACTGTCAATAAGTGAAGAACATCAGACTAAGCCTGAGGCTTTTACCAAACAAGATTTTGTAAACCACGATAAAGAACCAACGACAATGGAAATCAGTCTTGACAAGACGTTTACTACCAGCGAAACTTTTTCCTCTACTACGACTTTGTCCAAGGAGGTTTCTGCTTCAGCAAAAGCAAACGTCCTCCTGTTCGAGGCAAATGTTAGCACTACATTAGGACTATCACAGCAATTCGGGAAATCAAAAACCGAAGAAAAATCCTTCGCCTTTACAAACAAGATTTCCAAAAACGTGCCGGGTAAAAGCTGTGTGGAAGCCGCAATCATGGGCCGGCAGCTTGAATTAAAAATTCCCTGGTGGGTTGATGTCGAACTGAAGGGAACCACCGTCGCTCATTTTGTTACGCATCCGCCGTCCAATGGACATATGTGGGGGGTTACGCTTTTCAAAAAGGACAAATATGAAAATGACTCTGATTTCTACGGAATCGAATCGGGAAAATCTTTTCAGATATCCAATTTGAAACACTTTAACAACAAGGCCGCCTCGCTAAAGATCCATGGCGATGTCGAAGTTCAGGTTTTCAAAAAAAAGAATTTCAAAGGAAAAAGCAGAACGTTTACCAAAAATTGCAGCAACGTCGGAAACGATTGGAAAAATAAAATCAGTTCTCTCAAAATCACTGCAAATAAAAATCCTCCTCCCCCACACGGCTTAATGGTTTATTGCCGTAAAAATTTAAAAAACAGAAAAAAATTCTTTCCCGCTAAGGGCGCTTACTGCGAGCATGATATCGGCAGCGGAAACTTCAACGACAAGGTCTCGTCCATCAAGGTTTTCGGAGACGTAAAGGCGACGATTTACGAACACATAAGATGCGATGGTGATTCTTTGGAGATAACCACACAAGTAAATTCTTTGAGAAAGCGAACAAATAAGTTCAACAACAAACTTTCATCTATGAAGATCGAATTTACGGCAGGTGGCATGGATGTTACCTTCCGACTTGAAAAAGCTCTGTCCGACACTTCTGACCGCACCTTCCGTTGCGAAGGAAATTGGGAAGGCGTTACCGTCCAAGATGGAGTTCTTGTGGTTGGCGAAGCAAAACCTATTGGAGACGATACCTCCTCACCTATGGAAGCTGTTGTATCAGAATACCATGCCCAAGCTCCTTCTTCTCCATCTAACAAACTCCAAAGAAAGAGCAAACCCAATCCGCGCCTTAAGGAAGCGTTGGGCAAGTTAATGGGAAGCGATGTGGCAAACATTCTCTCGGAATCCGTTTCCGATAAGGCTTTGAATGATGCGAAGAAGAAGCTTAAAAATGGTGCAAGCATTGAGAGGCTTGAGAAAAAAAGCGTTAAGTAAGGAAAAAAGTTAAAAACCTGTCCCTATCTAAAACGCCGGGGCCTCTGAAGAGGCCCCTTTTTCATTTGTTGGAGAGGATTTCTTTATATGTCGCAAGACAGTCTTGGGAGATGGTTTGAGATATGTTTTTCTGAAACAATCTGAGAGACACTGCCTATGAATTGCTGGCTATCTCGCCTGATCCGGCTTCTTAGAGTATCTTCAGATCCGAGGTATCTTGCTCAAATAAATGAATTAGTTGGGCAATTAAGTAAATTGTCTCTCATGTCAATCTTAAAAATCAGGGCTATTATGCAAAGATATTACAAAAAGCTTTATTGACGGGCGATGTGCAAGTTAGGAATGCTTTGACTGATTGCCGATCTCAGAGGTTATGCTGCTCGGGGTCGGCAAGTTTCGAGTGAATCCGGTTGAATTCGGATTCGACGGATCTGAAGGCGGCGAGAACCCGAGGATCGAAGTGTTCCGGTTTAGTGCGGCCATCGCCTTCGAGAATGATACGGCAGGTAAGCTCGTGAGTGAAAGGCTCTTTGTATGGGCGCTTCGAGCGCAAGGCATCGTAGACGTCCGCCAGGGTCATAATTCTGGCGGCCAGAGGGATAGCTTCGCCCGCAAGACCGTCCGGGTAACCGGAGCCATCCCATCGTTCATGATGGGACCGGGCAATTGCCAGGCCCATGTTGAGAAAGTCGTTTTTCGGATACTTGTCGGCTACCGACTGCAAGGCCCGGGCACCGATCAGTGTGTGGGTCTTCATGATCTCGAATTCATCGGGATTGAGCGGCCCGGGTTTCAGGAGAATGGCATCGGGAATCCCTACCTTGCCTACGTCGTGCAGGGGAGCGGCCCGACAAATGTGTTCAACGAAGGCGTCATCAATGAAGGGTGCGACGCTTGGATCGTCGCGTAAGGAAACAGCCAGGATTTTGCAGAAGGTTCGTGTTCGCTCGATGTGATGACCGGTTTCCTCGTCCCGGCATTCGGCAAGCTTCGACAGGGCTATAATGGTGGCCAGTTGAGAATCAGAGATCTCCCGAACCTGTTCTTCTACAAGTTCCTGGAGATGGAGGTTGTGATCCTCCAGTTTGCATTGCATGTTGCGGAGACGAAGATGGGTCTTCACTCTGGCGTAGATCTCTTCGATCTGAAATGGCTTGCTTACGTAATCCTGACCGCCTGCAGCGAAGGCCTTTACTTTGTCCTCGGCTTCTGTCAGAGCGCTGATAAAAAGGACGGGGATCTCCTTCAACGCAGCGTCAGCCTTCAGGCGGCGGCAAACTTCGAATCCATCCATGTTTGGCATATTTATGTCCAGCAGGATCAGGTCGGGGGGAGTCCGGGCCGCGGCCTGCAAGGCGAGAGCTCCATCGGGGAAGGTCACCACTCGAAGCCCTTTGCGTTGCATCATCATCTGCAGAAGCTTCAGATTTCCCGGAGTGTCGTCTACCACCATTATGGTTGCATTCGAAAAGTTTTCAGGCATCTGGATTTTCTTTCGGGGTGAGCAGAATGTTGAGCCGCTCATATTCATACCCGTCGGCCAGAGCACTAAGTGCCTTGGCAATATCAGCATCCTGGCTGGGTATTTGATCGATCAATTCCATCAGTCGGGTCATGTCGCCTTCGTCAACCGACTGGCGCATGGTCTGGAGCAGATCTGCAGGCAGGGCCGCCACTCGCGCGGGATCAATAGGTGTCGATCGGGGAAAAGAATGGCGTCTGTCAGTGACGGGAGATTCGTCGGCATACACATAACGCAAATTAAGACAGTCACCGAGAGCCTCCAGGAGCTCCTCAGGTCGGAAGGGTTTGCGGACGTATGCTGAGACCCCGGTTGCCAGTATCTGGTATTCGGCATCCTTGAACGCGCTGGCGGTCACCGCTATAACTGGCATATCGCGTCCAATGGGCGTGGCTTTGATCTTTCGGGTTGCTTCATAGCCGTCCATGACCGGCATCCTCATATCCATCAGCACCGCATGAGGAGTCCATTCATGAAAGATGGTCAGTGCTTCTGAGCCGTTTTCTGCCTGGCGAAGCTCGAAACCCAAAGGTCGCAAAAGATCGCACAACAGGTCGCGGTTGGTTTTCTTGTCATCTACTACGAGAATCCGGAAGGGGCCGGTGCCAGGTTCCAAACCAATTACGAGTCTGGGCGCGGGCCTCTTTTCCTCCGGCGGCTCCTCGGAGAGCTCAAGAAGCATGCCAAAACGGAAGCAGCTTCCGCGACCGACTTTGGTTTCGACCCTGATGTTGCCGTCCATCATCTCGGCAAGTCGGTGGCTGATAGGCAAGCCCAGGCCGGTGCCGCCGGCGAGGCCGCCGGCTTCTCCCTGGCCGAATGGGGCGAAGATGTTAGTAAGATCAGTGTCGGGGATCCCCGGGCCGCTGTCTTCAACTTCGACTATCAGTCGCCGGGTTTTCTCGTTTTCAGCGGGTAAAGAGGCTGTGGGTTCGACCCGAATCCGCATCGAAACGCCGCCAGAGTCGGTAAATTTTATGGCGTTGCCAAGTAAGTTGATCAGGATCTGGCGGATCTTTCCTTCGTCGGCCAGGACGTAATACGGGACGTTCTCCCCGAGCTCCACGAGGAACTGGATGTTCTTGGCTTCTGCCCGAGATCGGAACATCATAGCCAGATCGTCGATAAGATCGTGGAGGCAGAACACAAGAGGTTTGAGCGCATTCATACCGGCTTCGAGCTTGGACATATCAAGAATATCGTTGATCAGCGCCAGCAGATGCTGGCCGCTGCGATTGATGCTGCCAAGCTGTTCGCGTTGTTTGGAAGAAAGGTTGGGGTCGCGTTCGAGGATTTGAGCGAAACCCAGAATGGCATTCATTGGGGTGCGGATCTCATGGCTCATATTCGACAAGAACAAACTTTTCTGGCGATTGGCTGCTTCAGCGGTTCGTCGAGCAATTTTTTCCTGCTCCGCCCTTTTGTGTTCGGTGATGTCCTCAACCATCATATGGACTATTTCTACCGTGCCATCAAGGCTGGTAGTCGGAATAGCCGTAATCAGGAAATGCCGTATGCCCTCGGACGTTTCAGCCTCCCTTTCCGAGGTGTGCGTTCGGCCGTCTCGAATGGCTTTGGCGACCGGGCAATCTTCGCAGGGTTCTGAACGGGGAGAGGTATGAAAAACAGAATAACAGAAAGGTTGACCTGAATAATCGCCATTCGGAAACCATTGGTGCAGCTGCCGATTCGCCACTATCACTCTCATGTCAGGGGTGATCGCGGAAACCCCGACCGGGAGGTTGTCACTGAGATCCCGGTATTTCTCTTCGCTTTCCTTCAGTGCGTGGGTCATCTCTCGGGCAAGTTCGAGGGCACGCTCGCCAGTGCCCTCAAGCATCTTGAGAAAAAGAAAGATCAAAAGACTGATGACGATACTCCCGGCAAAAATTATCCAGGGAGACTGGTCGACTCTCCGGGCCTCAAAAGCCGGCGTCGAATGAAAAAAGAGTGTCCATTGTCTGCCGTACAGATTCAGAACCTTTTGCGCGGTAAATTTCTGATGTAAACATTCAGGCGTGGAAACGTGGCTGTCGAACATCAGATTTGACGCGGCAGGTTCAGAGCCGTCGAAAATCTCGAATTCTACTTCATGGTTTATATTCGGGAAGATGCCCTGCATAAGTTCCGTCATTAAGAAGCCGGAAACCACATAACCCCACAAATCGGCGCGACGGTTTTCGACCGTCTCTAATGGCTTCCCGCTCGCAAAGATAGGAAGGCACATCAAAAAAGCGGGGTCGGACTTTCCATTAGAAGCCGGAACCAGAGTCACCCGACCGGAGATCGCGGCAGAGCCTGTCGTTATGGCTCGTTCGAGGGCATTGCGACGCACGGGCTCTGACAGAAGGTCGAATCCAATCGCGTCTTCGTTGCTATCTTCATGAGGTTCAATGAACATGATCGGGCAATACTCCTCACGTTCGCCCGGTGGATGGATCGTCATGTCGGAAGGTAATTGAGCCAGGTCGGTATGGTGAATGAACCTGGCGACGCCGAGCCCTTGAATTCCGGGGTAAAGTTCCTGAACCTGACAATACGCAACATAATCCTGCCATTCCTTATGGGTCACCTTGTCGGAAGCGATAAACAGACCCACTCCCCCCTGTATGATCATTTCATATCTGATCAGTCGCTCTTGAATGGCTTTGATCTTCGTTTCAACCTCGTACCCGAAGAGGCGTCGTTGTCTTTGTTCAACCATGCCTTCGAAATGCTGCCAGGCCAACAGGGACAGCAAAACCAGTATCACCAGAGTCACGTAGGGGAAGACCTTGCGGCCCATGGTTGGCATCGCTCGACGCTTCAGAAGCTCTTCTGTGGAAAGATCAGGCGACTCGGCCTCCGGAATCTGTTCGGCCATTATGCACCCTCCGTCAATTTCTTATGGAGGCGATCCCTGTTTCCATTGTCGAGGAATTCCCGATCAGCCGGGATAGAGAGGGTCAGGGTGGTGCCTTCGGTGTCATGAGTAGTGAACGAGAGATCGCCGCCCAGGGTTTTGGCCATCAGGCGGGCGGAATACACGCCGAGCCCAGTCCCGCGGTTCTTCCCGCTGGTTACGTAGCGTTCGGAAAAACGATCGCGGATTTTGAGGGGGATGGCTCCCAGATTGTGAACGGAGACGGCGAAGTTTGGTTGCGAGACCAGAGTGACGGTGATCTTTTCGCCCTCTGGGGACGCCTCGACAGCGTTCTTTATCACATTGGAAAGAAGGGAGTGAAAGAGATGCTCCTCCCCCCTCACTAGAACTATGGCCGAGTCAGTCACCGGTTCGCCGTCGAGGAAAAGTTCCCATTGCAGATTTTTTTGATTTATCAGTTTGGCCAGTTCGCCAAAGACCTGCCGGATCACCTTTAAAACATCAACCGATACGGGCTTCGGCTCGTAGGTTCCTTGTTCCATTTTGATCAAATCGAGAGAGCGTGTGATCATTTCATGCATGCGGCGACCAGAATCGGAGAGAAGCTGAAGGAGTTCCTTCTGATCCTCCAGAAGGTTGTCAGCCTCCATCAACGTTTCCGGGACACCCAGGATAACGAATAACGGGCTCTTCAGATCGTGTCTTGAAATCCTGTCGACCAGTTCGCGCAGCCGGAGATTTTCTTGAAGAATTTTGTTTTGCCGCTGCAGCTCGCGACGGGC
>JBNJGH010000082.1:0-15070 GCA_051747585.1 Candidatus Rifleibacteriota bacterium | reverse complement strand
CAAAAAATACTCATAAAAACTGGCATAAAACCCGTTCTGTTCGTATAATATAAAACTGTTTTAAAATAATTCACAGTTACCAGTTAAAGGAGGGCGAGAATGCTCAAAAACCTCACCCGGTTTTATTACCCCGAAACCATAGAAGAAGCCTGCAAACAGCTTGGCAGTAAAAAAGAAAAAGCTGTCGTAATTGCGGGCGGAACCTCGGAAGTTCTGCGAAAAGACAGTGGTATAGAAGCTTTAGTCGATATCAGTCGCATCAAAGAACTAAATTATATCAAAAAAGATAAATTGACCTATAGAATAGGTGCGGCCACACCTGTCCAAGATATTTATAAAAGCGATGTTTTAACCGGGCCTTCAGGTGAGATTCTTACTACTGCGGCCGGCAAAATTGGCTCAACTCTTTTGCGTAATTCAATAACCGCAGGCGGTAATCTCGCTGCTGTTTTCCCCTGGTCCGATCTTCCCGTGGTTTATCTGGTTCTCGATGCCGAAGTTGTTTTGCGCAAGGGCAAGCCCAAAAGAACGGTTCCGGTAGAAAACCTTCTTAAAGAAAAACCTTCAAAATTTCTCGGGAAAAACGAGATAATTGCCGAGATCGCAGTTCCTGTTTATGGCAAAGGAAACGGTGTTTCTTTTACCAAGTTTGCTAAGACTGCAAACGATTATGCTCTTATTACTGTTGCGGTTAGACTTTTTGTCAAAGCCGGCAAAATAGAACAGGCGCGTATAGCAGTAAATGGTGCCACCATTGCTCCGGTAAGACTTTATCAAGCTGAAGAGCTTTTACAAGGAGAAAAGGCATTGAAGGGCGTAATAGAAAAAGCCGCTGCTAAAGCTGCCAAGGTTGCAGAAATCAGAAAAGACTTTCGTGCCAGCGTCGAATACCGCCGCGAAGTGTTGGAAGTGTTGGTAAAACGAGGTCTTGAAGACGCATTGAAGCAGGCTAAAAAGTAAGGAGAACACCGCTGATGAAACTTGAAACAAAAATTAACGGCAAAGATTATTGTTTGGAAATAAAACCCGATGCAATGCTTGTAGATGTATTGCGTCAGGCAGGATTAAAAAGTGTGAAGTTTGGATGTGGCGAAGGCAGCTGTGGAAGTTGCGCCGTTATGATTGATGGTCGACCCAGAAATTCCTGCATTACCCTGGCCGGGCTTGCTCAAGGAGCAGAGATACTGACGGCTGAAGGAATGGGAAATCCTGAAAATCCCCATGTTTTGCAGCAGGCTTTTGTCGATTCAGGCTCGACCCAGTGTGGTTATTGTAATCCAGGTTCATTGATAGCAGCAAAAGCTTTGCTTGATTCTAATTCGAAGCCAACTGCAGAAGATGTAAAGGATGCTCTTGACGGCAATCTTTGTCGCTGTACCGGCTATGTTAAAAGAATTGAAGCGGTATTGTCTGCGGCAAAAACCATGAGTAAAACAAAAAAGACTGCGCGAGGTAAGAAATAATGGCAAAAACTACCAAGAAAACAACTAAAAAAACTACCGGCAAAAAGACTGTTAAGAAAAATACTGTAAATGTTTCCCCTATTCCTGTGTCTCCACTTGAATTTGAAAGGCCAAAAGAGTTTAAGCAGGTAAATCACAGCCTGACAAAAATAGATGCAATGGGTCTGGTTTGTGGTAAACAGACTTATGTTGCCGATATAGATATCCCCGATATGCTGCATGTAAAGGTCCTGACCAGCCCTCATGCCCATGCTGAAATAAAAAAGATCGATACCAGCGAAGCTTTAAAAGTAGATGGAGTTGTAGCTGTTTATACTCACAAAGATGTGCCCCGGGTGCCTAGAACCACTGCGGGCCAGGGCTTCCCGGAACCTTCCCCATACGATACCTGCTTACTTGATAAAAAGGTGCGATTTGTTGGCGATCGTGTTGCAGTGGTTGCTGCAGAAACACCGGAAGCAGCAAGGGAAGGCTGCAGTAAAATCAAGGTTACTTATAAAAAGCTTAAGCCTGTTTTTGATCCCGAAAAAGCAATGGATAAAAATGCACCGGTAATTCACGATGAAAAAGACTGTCGAGTACCAATACCAATATTCTTTGATCCGAAACATAACCATTGTTCCCACGTTGAAACAGCTGTTGGCGATGTGAAAAAAGGGTTTAAAAAAGCTGATGTTGTTCTCGAAAAGAAATATTACCCGCATTATGCTCAGCATTGTCCAATGGAACCCCATACCTGCATTTCATATCTCGATGAAAATGACCGCCTGGTGCTGAGAACATCGACTCAGGTGCCTTTTCACGCCAGAAGAATTACTGCTCAGACCCTTGGAATTCCCGTTAAAAAAATAAGAGTAATCAAACCGCGAATCGGCGGCGGCTTCGGAACAAAACAGGAAGTTCTTCTCGAAGATGTGTGCGCCTTAGTGACTCTTAGAACTAGAAGGCCATGTATTTGGGCTCTTACCAGAGCAGAAGAATTTATCTCTTCCAGAACTCGTCACCCAATGGTTTGTAAAATAAAAAGCGGAGTGAAAAAAGACGGCACAATTACAGCAATTTCCATGCAAATTATCAGCAATACCGGCGCTTATGGCAGCCACGCTCTTACGGTTCTAAGCAACTGTGGCTCAAAGGTGTTGCCTCTTTATCGTGCCGATAATATGGAGTTTATTGGTGACACAGTCTATACAAATCTGCCGGTTGGCGGAGCTTATAGAGGCTATGGTGCAACTCAGGCTGCCTATGCCATGGAATGCCAGATGGACGAAATGGCTGAAGCAATTGGTATGGATCCGATAAAATTCAGGCAGAAAAACCACATCAAAGAGGGTGAGTCTTCACCTATTTTTAAAGCTCTTGGCGAAGGACGAGAGGGTGTCGATATGGCGATCGGTTCCTGTGGGCTTTCAAAATGTATTACCGAGGGCATGAAAAAAATAGACTGGAAAAAGAAATACAACAAACCCGGCAAAGGCACTAAAAAGCGTGGTCTGGGCATGTGTTGCCTGATGCAGGGAAGCTCTATTCCTGAAATTGACATGGGAGCGGTATTTATAAAAATGAACGAAGACGGTTCATTTAACATGCTTCTTGGAGCAACAGACCTGGGCACAGGGTCAGATACGGTTCTTGGTCAGATAGCTGCCGAAACCCTTGGTTGTAAACTCGACGATATGTTGGTTTACAGTTCAGATACCGATATGACTCCATTCGATGTTGGTGCTTATGCAAGCTCAACTACTTATTTGTCGGGTGGTGCAGTGATAAATGCCGCTAAGAAGGTTCGTGAACAGATCGAGGCTGTTGCAGCCAAAATGCTTGGCGTAAAAATGTCAGATATTACCATCAAAGATTCTGTTTGTTATGGCAAAAGCAAAAAAGATTCGGTAACCTTCGGAGAAGTCTGCGTTCATGCAATGTATGAGCACGAACAGTTTCAGATTGGTGCAATCGGCAGTCATATAAGCCATGCTTCACCACCGCCGTTTTCTGCTCACTTTGCCGAAGTCGAAGTAGATACCGAAACCGGTGAAGTCAAACTGCTTAAATATGTAGCGGGAGTTGATTGTGGTACTGCTATTAACCCGACTCTTGCCGATGGCCAAACTCAGGGTGCGGTAATGAATGCCATAAGTTTTGCTCTAACCGAAGAATATATTTTCGACGAAAATGGTCGCATGTTGAATCCAAATTTTGGGAACTACAAAATCTGGTCGACCAAAGACATGCCTGAACTTGAAACATTTCTTGTACCTACTTATGAAAAAACAGGGCCTTATGGAGCTAAGAGTGTCAGTGAAATAAGCATTAACGGAGCATTGCCTGCAATCGGTAACGCAATAAAAAATGCAGTAGGAATAAGGCTTACCCGACCTCCTTATACTTCCGAAAAAGTTCTTGCCGCGATAAAAGAGCTGAAAAAAGAAACTTCTGGAAAAGCAAAAACCAGAAAAACCGCTACCCGCAGCAAAAGAAAAAAAACAACTAAATAGTTTGTAGTAAAACCAAGAAAAAAAGAGGCCGGTTCAAACATTGAGCCGGCCTCTTGCTATTGTACCCGAAACATGGTATCATCTTCAAACTAATCCCTGCTCTCGCCCTATGTGGCCTGGGCTGAAATCTAACCGAAGGGAGGTTTTCCAATAGTGAAACCTTACGAAACATTGTTTTTTACCGAAGGCAATATTGATGAAGAATCTCTTTCTACCCTCGTCAATAAAGTCGAAACGGCCATTACCAAACATGGCGGACAGATCGAGAAAATCGATAAATGGGGCAAGCGCCCATTAGCCTACCCAGTTGAAAAGCATACTGAAGGCAATTATGTCCATGTGAACTTTCTCGCCACTCCTGAAGCGCTGAAGCAACTCGAAAGAACTTATCTGATCAATCAGACTATTCTGCGCTTCATGACGAACTTACGTCCACAATAAGTCGGGATTAATTATGGCTGGAAATTTAAACAAAGTTTTTCTAATGGGTAATCTCACCCGTGATCCTGAATTGAGGCATACTGCTCAAGGTACCTCAGTTGCAAATTTCAGCATTGCTGTTAATCGCAACTTTCGTGCTAGTGATGGTAATTTTAAAAAAGAAGTAAACTTTTTCAATATTATCGTCTGGGGTCGTTCCGGAGAGAATTGCCAGAAGTATCTCAGTAAAGGCAGACCTGTATTGGTCGAAGGTCGTCTGCAAAACCGCAAATATGAGACTCAAGATGGTCAGAAACGTCAGGTAACTGAAATAGTTGCCGATAATGTTCAGTTTCTCGGCAGTCGTTCTGATTCTCAGGGTGGTGATTCAGACTCGTTCGCCAATGATTTCGGTTCTTCTTTTTCTGATGATGGTGGTGACGATGATCAGGTTCCGTTCTAGAAGCCTTTTGCCTGATCAATTAGTATTTGGAGGAAAATAATGGGTGACTATAGAAGACACAGACATAGAAAAGTATGTCATTTTTGCAAAGATAAAGTTAAATATATCGATTATAAAGATGTTTCTCGCCTGAGAAGATATATCAATGATCGCGGTAAGATCGTCAATAGAAGATCTACAGGCACCTGCTCTGCTCATCAGAAGCATCTGACAACTGCAATCAAGCGTGCAAGAAATATGGCGCTTCTGCCTTTCTGCAATATCTGATAAAACAACAGAAAGTCATTTAAAGAAAGCAAGTTAGAATGACCGGAATTATGGGCTCGAGAACTGCAATTTTGGCCTTAATGGTGGTTTTTACCATTATTGGGTTGTTTGCTGCTGTTCAAATTCCATTTCTTGGCGCAATTATGCTTTCTTTTGCCGGCTTACCGGCTTTTATTATTTTGCTTGCCTGGGGTGGCACCTGGTTTCTGATTTACTCTTTTGTAACAGTTGTCTTAGCCGGGTTAATGGGAAATCTGTCGTTGGCTTTTTTCCTGATTCCCTTGTTATTGGTGCCTGCAGCTGTGCTCTCGGCAGCTGTAAAACTCAAGTATTCTCCCATGAAAGCAATTGCAGTTACTTTATTTGTTTCTACTGTATTTTCTTCGCTCTGTTGGGCCCTTGCGGTTAAACTTGAAGGAAATGCCGACAAAGAAGTGCTGTCAGTTGAAAAGCATTTTTCTCAACAGGTTTCGCTTGTCGAGACCAAAGTAGAGAAAATGGAAAAAAATGGAGAACTTACCCCAGAAAGCGCTGAAGCTGTAAAAGAAAGTGTCAGACAGACTTTTGACTTTATGATCAAGCTTGTTCCTGTCACTTTTATTTTTATCTGGCATCTTATTTCGCTGGCCATTATTTACATTTATACTCGTAAACTGGCGCCGAGATTGAGTTTAAGCCTTGTCCCTCTCCCGCCTTTTGCGACGTGGAGATTTGATTATAACTTTATCTGGCTCTTCATTGGCGGATGGGTTCTGTTCTATGTGGCAGGCGACGGAGACTTTTCTTATGCTTCTAATCTCAGGGCGATTGGGGCAAATATGATAGCCATAAGCAAAATAATTTATTTCATTGCCGGTCTTTCGTTGTTGTTCTTTATGTTTGATAAATACAAGATAAGCAAGCTCAGTAGAGTCAGCTTTTCTTTACTTGCGCTGATTTTTACTCAGGCGATTGTCTGGTTCGGAATAATAGATATCTGGGCTGACTTTCGCACACCAAAATCGGCAATAATCTCATCTGGCGATTCAGATGATTCATGACCATTGAGAAAATTTCAGGAGGAAAATAATGGAAGTACTCATGATTAATAATGTTCCCCGGGTTGGCAGGAAAGGCGAAATAATTAAAGTAGCCGAAGGTTATGCCAGAAATTTCCTGTTCCCGAGAAATTTTGCCATACCTGCTACCAGCGGAGCGAAAAAGCATCTTGAACTAATGAAAACTTCCTGGGAAAACCAGGCGTTGCGTGAAAAGAATGCTTTCCAGGAAATGGCCGACAAACTTGAAGGTCTGGTGCTTAAAGTAACTAAAAAATCTGGCGACAAAGGCAGACTTTTTGGCTCGGTTACCAGCCAGGAACTGGCCAATGAAATTAAAAATCAGGCCGGACTCGATATAGATAAAAAACTGGTTGTTGCTGACCATATTAAAGAAGTTGGCGAACATCCTATTACTATTCGCTTTACCGGCGAAGTGAACGCACAGCTTAAAGTTGTTGTAATTCCGGAAGAAGTTGAACAATAAGGCTTAATGGGCTTGTTTGTTTGATTTGATAAACAGGGGCTGTCTCGAAGACTATTTATGGTCATAGAGGCATCCCCTTGTTTTTTCGGCAGAACTTTGAAAGCGGCGGGAGGTAAAATGTCAGAAGCATTTCAGAAGGTACCACCTCACAGTCTTGAGGGAGAACAAAGCTTGCTCGGCTCGATGATGCTCAGCGAAGACGCGGTAGTTGCAGCTATTGAAATAGTAGAAGCCGAAGACTTTTACCAGAGTTCCCATCGATCGATTTTTCAGGCACTGGTAGATTTATACAAAGATCAAAAGCCCTGCGATCTTATAACATTGCAGGAGCAATTGCGATCTCGTGATCGTTTAAGTGAAGTAGGCGGAGTTACTTATCTTTCTCAGTTGCTCAATGTAGTTCCGACCTCCCGAAATGCAGAACATTACGCTAAAATTGTCAAAGAAAAATCCATGCTGCGCCGCTTGATCAGTCTTTCGGGCGAAATCGCTACCAGCGCGTATGATCCCCAGTCTCAGGCCGAACTTCTGATTGATCAGGCAGAACAAAAGGTTCTTCAGCTTAGTAAATTTAAAATTACCAAGCCCTATTACAAGGTTAAAGATCTGGTTGGGCCGACCTTTGCCTATCTTGAGCAATTATATGCCAATAAGCAAGCAGTTACAGGTGTTCCGTCAGGATTCGACCGCCTGGATGAATATACCGCCGGATTCCAGAAATCCGATCTGGTTATTCTTGCAGCCAGACCCTCTATGGGCAAAACTGCGTTTTGTCTGAATATTGCCCAGTATGCAGCAGCACAAGCCGGAGTTCCGGTTATGATTTTCAGCCTGGAAATGGCTCATTCTCAGCTGGTTACCAGGCTTTTGTGCTCTGAAGCCAGGGTCGATGGTGCTAAAGTCAGACGTGGTTATATGGGCGACGAAGATTGGAGCAAACTGTCGATTGTTGCCGGTAGTCTTGCCGACACCCCAATCTTGATCGACGATACCTCAAACGCGAGTCTTCTCGAAATTCGAAGTAAGGCAAGAAGAGCTTTTGCTCAGGACAAAATCGGGATGATAATTATCGACTATCTTCAGTTAATTACCTGGTCTGGTACTGACAAGCCTGAAAGCCGACAACAGGAAGTTTCAGCGATTTCAAGAAATCTTAAAGGTCTTGCTCGTGAATTGGATCTTCCGGTAATTTGTCTGTCTCAGCTTTCGCGTGCTGTCGAAAGCCGAACCGATAAGCGTCCTATGCTTTCTGATTTGAGGGAGTCTGGGGCAATCGAACAGGATGCCGATGTAGTCATGTTTTTGTATCGAGATTTTTATTACACCCAGAAAGAAGAAAGCAAGGGTAAAGGCGAAGTTATTATTGCTAAACAGCGTAATGGGCCTGTTGGTAGCGCAGAACTTGCTTTCAACGCTAATTATGCAAGGTTCGATAATCTTGAGACTCGGTATCATGAGGAATAAACTGTGTTTGAGTCATTAATTGCCCTGGATAAAAGTATTTTTATGTTTCTTAACAGTGGTTTCACCAATGGGTTTTTAGACTGGTTCATGCCGTTTATAACCAACGCAAAAAACTGGATGCCGATTATTTTTATCTCGTGGTTTTATATGCTTTTATTCTGCGACAAGCGCATCAGAATTCTTGCAATTGGATTACTGGTTTCTGTCGGTTTGAATGACTTGATATGCGCCCGGATTCTAAAAAAAGGAATTGACAGGCGCAGGCCATGCTCGATAGAAGAAACCGGCAACTTTAAGTGCAGACTTCTGTTGCCACGCAAATCAAGCGAGTCTTTTCCATCTAATCATGCTTCGAATACTGCAGCTTTTGCCGCTGCAATTTCTTTTTATTCAGGCATCTGGGCCGGGTTGCCTTTTATTGTAATTTCTTTTCTGATCGGGTATTCAAGAATCTACTGCGGAGTTCACTTTCCCTTTGATGTTTTAGCCGGCTGGCTTTTTGGTACACTTATGAGTTTTATAATAATCAAACTGATTATTTTAAAATTTTGCTATTACGAAAAAGAAGAAACAACAACTGACCAACAGTCACAAGCCAGTGATAAAGCAATCACTGAGTAGCGAAACCTTTATAAAACAGGCGCAAGCTCTTCTAAAAGGGTGCTGCCGGATATCGGACGGGTTTTAATGGCGAAAGTCATTAAATTAAGCTCTTTTGCCATTGCATCGGTAATTTTAACCCTGTCTTTTTCGGTGCAGATCAAAGCAGTATTATGATTTTGTTTAAGCTTTAAAAGATCTTGTAACTCAGAATTAGTATAGCAGTGATGATCACGAAACCTGACATGCTTTATAACCTTTATCTCTGCTCGCTCAAGCTGCTTTTCAAAGCTTTCAGGTTTTCCGATGGCACTGAAAGCTATACAGTCGGCCGGTAAATTTTCTGGCTTCAGTTTCTTATTCGAAAAGTCATATAACCCGGCAAAAAAACTTTGAATTTTAATAATTTTTGTTCCGGGTGCGAATTTTTCTAAAATCTTTTGCCAGTATTGCTGTTGCTCTGCCGTTGATGATTCACAACGTGTTAACAATATTGCATGGGCATCTTTTAATCTTTCGAGAGGTTCGCGTAGCTTGCCACCCGGTATTAGCTCAGTATCAGAGTTAGTACTTAAACTGTCCCATAATACCAGGTTGATGTCTTTATGAAGACGTCGGTATTGAAAGCCGTCGTCGAGTAAAATGTAATCGGGCTGGAACTTATTGTCGGCAAATCTGGCCGAAAGATGGCGCCTTTTGCCAAGCAGAAGAGGTATGTTGGGAAATTTTTTGTTGAACAGCAGTGCTTCATCGGTAATATTTTCTGTTTGCTTGTTGTTGCCCTGCAGCAGGTAAAAGCTGTTTTCGTATTTGCTTCTATAGCCTCTTGTTAAAACGCAGAGATTGTAAGAGCTTAATTCTTTGCAGAGCTCAAACAGAACCGGGGTTTTGCCGGTGCCGCCGGTGGTAAGATTCCCAATCGATATTACTTTTGCTTCTGGCCGGTATTTAAGAAAATTAAAGGTTTTAAAAAATAGATAGTCTAGAGATGTTGCCGATCTATAAATAAATTGCAGTGGTTGTAAAAGTCTTCTCATGTTTAGATCCGGCAAATTTCTTCGAAAGCTGATTGCATTCTGGCAAAACGAGATTGATTATCGCTTAAAAAGCTGGGGCCTGCTGTTTTAAAATCGCCCACAATGCCCTGCTTTAGTAGTTTAACCCCCGCTTCGTCAGCCAGGTTGGCAACCTTGTTGTCGTAATCAATCAGTGCTACCGGCAAACCACATCTAAGCATGGTCAATGCAACGTGATAGCGCATTGCTATGCCAAAGCTCAGGTTCTGGCAAACGAGATTAAGCTCATTTATTGTTTCGGGCTTAATTAAAGTAGAGCTGGGGCAGAGCTTTTTTATCATGGAAAAATCAGATTTTCTGGCGGCAATACCAATAATTTTTCGGTCAATATGCTTCAATTTGGCGTTGATTCTATTTTGCCATCTGCAGTATGGCCAGTTTCTCAGGTTGATTCCGATTGGGCCATTTGCAAAGGCCATGGGGCTTGTTTCTGGTTTAAAATACCATGTCCAGTCTGTTCCTAGATTTGCCTGAGTTTTACTTAATTTGGCAAACAGTTCTTGCGAAGGTTTATCGCGTAGCCAGGCGTATTTTACTCTGCTTAAAGCTTTTTTGCTGATTTTTCTGGCGGCCAGTCGCCGCATTGGGCCTAATCCGGTGCCTATTAATGCCGGCTTTGCTTTAAAAATTGAAGCGGCCAGAATGCGTAAGGCAAAAAAGGTTATGCCTTCAAAGGTCCAATCTTGTAAAATGCCGCCGCTGAAAACTGCAAGATCAGATTCTTTTGCCTGTTGCAAATATTCCGGCCAGGCTTTCAGACCTTTTCTTGTTATTATTGCTGGTCCTGACATGCTAAGGTGCCTGCCGCATGTAACCGCAAGTTTCGCCTGAGCAGGAATGTTGGCGTAAACAGCCCTTAAGATTGCTTCATCGCCAAGATTACCTTCACCAAAAAATCCGCAAAGAAGAATTTTCATCTTTATATCTCAACCTATTAGCTTCAGCCTGTCAAGAATTCTGTTCAATCTTTGTGGCCACCTGGAAACTTCGGCTGGGTGTAACCCCTTCTTATGACCTGATTTAATCTGCTTTTGCAGCTCCTGAGGTGTAGCGATAAAAGAAGTGATTAAACTGTTATTTATAAGTCCCTTTATAGGTGGCGCCCAGATTTCCAGCCCGACGGCGGCGTATTCATAAGCTTTAATCGGGTCAACTGCCATAGTTAAAGCGGAATCGCCAAAAGGTACCAGACCAACATCACAGTTTTGATAAAGTCGATAAAGATTTTTTTGATCGAGTTTGCCATGAAAAAAGACATTGTTTTTGCCTGTCAGCCGTCTAAATTCTTTTCCCCGACCTTGTCCTGCAATATGTAGTTTTATCCTGGCGCAGTCACTGAGCATATCCAGCCATTTCATATCTACCCATTCAAAATGTGCGCCGCTCGAAACAAGATTTATTGTCTCTGGTTCAGCATTATTTGCTGGTCCGGGTTCTGTTTTTATTTTTTCACTGCAGGCATTGCTGACTTTGAGGCACTTTTTGTGAAAACAATCCGGTATATCTTTTAAGAGAAAATCATGAGAAAAAGTAATTAAATCGACATTGGCAAAGATTTCTTTTTCGTAAGTTTGCCAGACTTTTTTATCCTGCCCCGGGAAACTACCATGTAAATCACATCTGTCATATAATTTGAGTTTGTAAGGAAGTGCAGAAAAAGACGCCATAGAGGGTTCTGCCAGCCATAAACCGCTTTGGGCTATGTTTAATCTGAGCTTTTTTTCAAGTATCAATATTGAAAGTTTCGTAGCAATTTTTTGCCAGAAATATTTATTGGCAGCTCTAAATGGAAGCGTTATGCGCAACTGAATGAGATTTTTATTAATTTTGCGGCGTTTAAAAGCAAACCCGTTATTTTGTAAAGGATCGAGAAAATAAACCTTGAACCCTTTTTGTGAAAGAAGCTCGGCAAAAGCCTGGTGCCTTTGATAAAGTCCAAAAAAATTAGCCGGAGAAATAAATAAGAAATTATTACATTTCATCTGCTTTTGTCCAAAATTTTGCAAACACCTTCAGAGTGTTTGTAAGCATTTTATCGTGGTTGTTAATTCTTATAAATTCCTCATGAGCCCCTGCACTGAGCTTATTGTAAAAATCAGGCTTTGCCAGTTGTTGTAAGGTCTTTACAAGGTTTGTGTCGTCTTTGCTTTCAATTAAAATACCGTTTTTGTTATGGGTAATTATCTCAGGAATACCGCCCACATTTGTTGCAACACAGGGAATTGCAAAACTCATTGCCTCGAGTAGACTGAGTGGAATTCCTTCACCCAGAGATGGCAGCAAAGCTATGTCCATTTCTTCAATAAGATTGCAGGGGTTGCTTACAAAACCATGAAAAATTACCGGAATATCAAATTTTCCTTTCGCAGCCAGAGTTTTGAGGTTTTGTTCTTCTGGTCCTTCACCGATCAGGTGAATTTCCAGATTGGGCAGTATTGTAGAGTTTTGCAAAATAGCTTTGAGGGCCCAGAAATGCCCTTTGTTTTTATGTAGTTTTGCGATTATACAGACTTTAAGTCTTTTTTCCGGATCAAGTTTCCTTGGCGGCTTTGCCTGTAGCTTAACCGAGTTAGGTACCACCGTAATTTTGTTCGGGCCGGCACCCTGCCTGATCAGATGGGCACAAATAGATTTTGATACAGTTATAAGATGATCACTTGAAGAATAATAAAAAAGTTTGTTCAAGCCATGCACATGAGAAACAACCGGAATTTTATAAAAAAGTCGCGAAATTCCGGCAAACAGGCTCGCCTTGTTAAGATGGCTGCTGATAATTGAGGGCCGGTAGTTTTTTAAATCTTTAAAAAGTTTTAAAATAAAAAACAGTCCACCGAATTTTAATGAGGCTGTTGAATGCTCAATGCCAAGCATTTCTAATTTTTTACTTAATTTCCCCGGACAGCAGGTAGCGGAAACTTTTATATTTTTTGCTTTAAGATAACTTATCAAGCTCAAAGCGAGTCTTTCGCCTCCGCCAAGCTCTTGCGAGGACACCACAAAGTGTACCCGCATTTTAGATGGCAAAA
Organism: Candidatus Rifleibacteriota bacterium; assembly: GCA_051747585.1. GTDB lineage: Bacteria > Muiribacteriota > Ozemobacteria > Ozemobacterales > Ozemobacteraceae > DYKG01. The sequence continues at coordinate 2,272 of JBNJGH010000082.1, read as the reverse complement.
AATTGTTGTAAATTTTTATATGTGCCGTCATTGCCTTATTTCGGTTAAAATTCGTTATAATTCTTTGTCTGGCGGCAAGACCGATTGCTTTTCTGTTTTCTGGCTCAGAAATAAGTCTGGCTATAGTTTGAGCGAGCTGTTGTGCATTGTCAGGTTCGATCAAAAAACCGTTTTTATTGTTTTGAATGATTTCAGTTAACCCGCCAACAGAAGATGCAATTACCGGAATTTCCTGTTCCATTGCTTCGCAAACATTTATACCGAATGCTTCGCGCCTTGAAGGCGCAATGAATATATCAAGTTTTGCTAGAAATTTTCTACTGTTGGTTATTGGACCGCTGAATTGACAAATGTCATTTAAACCAAGACTCTGAGCAGTTTTTTCAAGCTGTTTCTTCTGGGTGCCGTCGCCGCCTATCAACAATCGAAAAGCAAAATCTTTTGCTTTAAGTATTGCACAGGCTTTTAACAGGCAGTCTATTCCCTTTACCGGATGTAATCGCGACAATGTGCCAATTAGTGGAATGGAGTTGTTTTGTACATTTGCTGAAGATTCTAATTTGACCCCGGGGTATATAACTTCGGTGTTTGCTGCTCTGCCAATATTTTTAAAATACCAGTTTTTCAAAAAATGACTTGGAAAAATAAGCTTGTGCGATAAATAATGAGTTAGCTTCTCAAATTGATGAAAAACTTCAGTTTCACAGCCATGAATTGAAGTGACCAATTTTAAATCTGGATAGATTAACCTACAGAGTCTGGCCCAGAAAGTTGCGCGAAATAAATGGGAATGAATCAGGTCTGGTTCAAACTTCTTGATGATGTGTATTAACTGGTAAAAAGCAGGCAGGTCTAATATTTTTTCGCCGAGTATGATGGTAGTGAAACCATTTTGTCTAAGTTTTTCGCCAACGGGTCCGTCGCGAAAGGCCAGTATCAAAACCTGGTGGTTCTCTTTTTCAAGATGTTTTGCCAGATCAAATAAAAGTATCTGGGCCCCGCCGTAGGTTAGTGCATTGATTATCTGGATTATTTTCATGTATTTACCGATCTTGAACAATTGTAATTAAGACCCCCATTTATAGCAACAGCTTTAGGCCATTTGCCAGTAATTATCCATTTGCTTGCAGAAACCGTTTCAAGACATTTAGATTGCTTCGCTTCGCTCGCAATGACAGCCCCAAATTGTCATTGCGAGGAGCTTAGCGACGAAGCAATCTTTGATATGCTAAAATTTAATATAACAAAAAAAACGAAAATGTCTTGAAACTAGCTAATATAGCTAAATAAATAATTACTGGTTCATTTGCGTAGTTTTATAAATTGGTAAAATCTCAGGTTATGTTTTGTGCTGAACTTTGTTTCATAAAGTGGTTTTAATTTGAAAATATCTTTTAATTTTGTTTCTTTGGTGGCTTTGCCGCTTTTTCTTTCGATTTTTTCGATAACAATTATTCTTTTGTAATCTTTATTTGTTTGTAATTTTTCTATCAAATGGGGGTGTATTCGAGCATAACCATTGTATAGTGAACTGTAACGCAAGGGAACATAGAGGTTGGCAAGCTCTGAAATAAGAAGTGTATTACTTTTTTTATAAGAATGTTTACTTATAAATTCTCGTACTGTTTTAAACTCACGGTAAAAGTGAATCTCTTTAACTGCGCTGTTTCTGGCAGCAACCGGCAGGCCATAAATTATAAGAGCGGCGGCAATGATAAAAAGCCAGTTATTATTGAACCTTAATAAATTTTGTAGTTCTTTGAGAAAATAAAGGGCGAAAAAGATTATAAATGGCAGAAAAACAATCCCAAGTCGTGCCGTGTATTGAAGCTGAAGATTGCCCCAGTAATAAAAGAATCTTGCCAGCGCATGCAGGATTATCAGGCCTGTAGTCGCAATAACAAAAGTGTTACAGCAATTTTTTCTAAAATCTTTTTTCAATATTAGATCAATTAGAATTCTAATAATTCCTGCACATGCTAGAAGACTAACCATAGGTAGCATACCATAATCCGGGTTCTGCCCGGCAAAAAACGGAATGGCATTTTGCAGGTTTTTTATTAATAAATCAAATCCGAATGCCTGGCTTAAGTTGTTAACTTGAAATGATTTGCTATTGCAGGTAATTATTCTCAGCCAGGCAACCGGCAAAAATAAAAAGGGGGTAATAATGCTTCTAAAAGTTAATCGTGCAAACTCTGTTTTGCTTAATTTATAAAAAATGGCGGGTATAATACAAAATACGGCCAGAACAGACTCATACCTTGTTTGA
>JBNJGH010000081.1:0-15125 GCA_051747585.1 Candidatus Rifleibacteriota bacterium | reverse complement strand
TATTTGACAAACAAAACCGTCAGACCAGATTTTTTAACCCATACCCTCTTAATCACGAAGATCACCTCGAAGAAGAAAGAAGATTGTTTTTTGTCGCTATAACCAGAGCAGAAGAAGGCTTAATCTTATCCTATCCGCTCAAACAGGGAACAGACCCGACAATGCCGGCACCATACCTTAAAGAATTACAACTTATTGCTCAAGACCTTACCACCGATCAAAGACCCCTCAATTTAAGCGAATTTCGCACCTGCCTTGCAAATTTAGCCGAAAACGAACTCGAAGAACTGGAACCGGAAATAAAAGGATTCGACAATCTTATAGACGAAAATTTTTCAGCTCATGGAATACGGCCCAGAAGCTTTAAAAAGGCCTCTATCGATGAAGTAAAACTGCCTGAAGATTTTGTTTTTTCTGCCAGCTCGATTAAAAATTACATCGACTGCCCCAGACGGTTTTATTTCCTGAACATTCTTAAAATACGCAACCCATTGCTTGAGCAACAAAGCTGGTTCAAAACCGGCAACGCTTTTCACGCACTGCTTGAAGAGCTACATCGCCCCGGTAGCATCTGGGAAAAAGGGAAACTGCCCGAAGAACACGAGCTCGATGCTTTATTCGAACAACATTGCATACCGGTTCTAAATGATCTGGATTTCTTTAAAAGGCATCAGGAAATAGAAAGTATAAAACAAACGCTACCAGATTACATTACAGCCATTTACAATAATTACCAATTACCTCCACGCAGCACTGTGGGAGTTGAAAAGGGTTTTAATTTCACTTTTTCGGGCTTTAAATTCAGAGGCAGATTTGATCGACTGGTTCAACAGGATAATTCGGTTCTGGTAGTTGATTACAAAACAAGCAAATCTTCACCGGCCAGCTCGGAAAAAGCGTTCGAAAAAGCCTTTCCCGAAACCGGTGACCCCAGAGAAATACAATTACCTCTTTACCTGATGGCCTGTAGAGCAATGGGATACAAAAACGCAGGCGCAATTTTACTTTATGTCAGACAGGGATTATACAAAAGGAAATTCAAACAAATGTCTGCAGGATTTTTGCGCAGTGCTGCCTTAAACGCCGGATGCGGGCCCGAATACGGCATAGAGGTATCTGAAAATGATTTTAACAGGTTCACCGATCGAATAATACAAATTTTAAATGAAATCAAAACAGATCGGTGTTTTATGTGTCGCCCTTCAAATGATTCTGAAGCAATGTCCTGTCTGAATTTTGACCGTGACCGAAAACCCAGATGTGAGTTTTATACATTCTGCCAGGAAAATCTTGAAAAACAAAGATGAACAACAACAAAAACAATAAAATCAGCTCCAATCTGCTAAGTGGACTTACCAGCGAACAGGTAAGTGCCGTAACCTGCGATCCCGAAGGTAGATTAAGAATATCAGCCGGAGCAGGTTCGGGAAAAACGGAAGTTTTGACCAGAAGAATTGCAGCTTTGCTGGAAAAAGGCATAAAGCCCGAAGAACTGGTAGCAATTACCTATACCCAAAAAGCGGCCGGAGAAATGAAAACAAGGCTGGTTCAAAGGCGCAAAATCTCGCCCGCCATTTTGCGCGAAATGAAGGTAGCCACATTTCATGCATTTTTGGCCGACCTTCTCAAAAAAGATCCCTTTGGCGCCGGCATAGACAGGTCAGACACAGTTGTTCCCGAAAATGAACGCAAACTCATACTTGCCGAACTAAAAGAAAAATTTGCCAGATTACACGGTCAGGAAATCATAGATGGCTCCGAAAAACTTGGCGCTTCTGTAGCTGATCGCTTGATAAACGAGTTCCCTGATGCATTGGGTAAAATCAGGCGCTACCTTTTGACTCCCGGTGAATTTTATCAGCACGCACGAGCGGCTTTTAAACAAAGATCAGCCCCGGTTGATGACATCGAAAAAAACACACTCGAATGGCTGTTTCGCTTTTCAACATATTTTCTCGAAGAATTACGCAAACGAAATCTGCTCGATTTCGACGAAATACTTATCAGAGGCCGTTCATTGGTAAAGGAAATGGTAGAAGCCAATGAATTTCCTGCTGCCAAAACCTTTCTAATCGATGAATTTCAAGATAACAACCCGGACCAGCTGGGCATTGTAAACCTCTTCTTAGACCGGCCAGACGGCCACATCTCTGTTGTCGGCGACGAAAAACAAAGCATCTACCGCTTTCAGGGTGCAGACATATCGACTTTTAAAAATTTTAAAAGTGACACCGACATTGTTCTTACTGATAATTTCAGATCCTATTGTGAAATACTTGATTTTGCCGACAGCTTTCTCGCTCTTAAATTCCCCGGTGGTAAATTATCCGTGCCTCAAACAGCCCGCCGAGGCGAGTCACCCAGGAAGCCCGCTGTTCTTTGTCTCACCACCCCCGACGAGAAGAATGAAGAAGACGTCTGCAAAGAGCTGGCAGCGTTTATTAAAAGCCTTATTACCTCAGGCATGAGTATCAAAAGCAATGACGAAAAGCGCAGGGTTCAGGCTGGCGATATTGCTATTATTCTCAGTAGTGTAAAATCTTTGCCCAGGTCATTTGAAGACAGCCTTGCCGAAGAAAAAATTCCTTACATTATGTCAGGCGGCTTCAGCTTTTATGCCCGAAGCGAAATAGAAGAAATTCTGGCTTTTCTAAAGTTAATTGTAATGCCTGAAGACGATTTTTCTCTGGTAAAAATTCTTACCGGCCCGCTTTATGGATTAAATGACTCTGATTTAGCAGCCCTTTCGCTTAAAGGCAGAAACGAGAAAGTAGCTTTACTACCTCATATTCTTGCAAGTCCAAAGCAGGAGCTCCCGTCTGCAGCAGTCGAATTCAGAAAACTTTATGTAATTCTAAAAAATAAAAGTGCCAAAAGCAGCCTGCTTGAGCTTTGTCACACTATTCTTGAGCAGGCAGGCTTTCTAGAATACGCTGCAACCCAGAATTCTGAAATTAAAAGACGAAGAATGGAAAACAACCTCAGCAAGTTTCTTGCTATTGTGCGCAATTTTGAGCAAAAGGGCATTTTTACTTCGTTAAGAGACTTCCTCCAATATATCGAAAAAATATTGCTTTCAGGAATCGACGAAGACGAGGCAGGGTTAGGGCTAGAAGAGGGCGATGCCGTCAAAATTATGACTATTCATAAATCGAAAGGCCTGGAGTTTCCAATTGTAATCTGTCCTTTCTTGAAAGCGCAGAAATTTAGAGTAAGAAATCGCATTTTCTTTGACCGACAGTATGGCCTGATGGTCAAAGACCCTGACAAAAAGGGCAAAGAGGCTTATAGCGAAAATTTAAAGCAGTATGTTGAAGGCGAACAGGAAGCAGAAGAAAGAGAAAGCAGAAGAAAACTTTATGTCGCCTTTACCCGCGCTCAGGATATTTTAATCACCTCTGGACAGGAAAGCAGAAGCTTTGAACCCGAAGACAAAGAAAAAGCTTCAAATGAACCTTTGGCAGAGATCCGCGATATACTCAGCAATAAGCCAGAACTAGGAAAAATCACCAGCCTCGATACCTGGCCCGAAATAGTAAAAAAATGGCTTGAAGCAGGAGCAATAGAATCAGAACCGGAAATTATCGAAGAAACAAAGACAAACGACTTAACCGAAATCAAGTCTGAACTTGAAGCTTTTGCCTCATTTTTATCAATAAAAAACGAAGACGGCAAGACTGAGCAACAAAGTCTCAGCGATATTTTCTCACTCCAGGATTTAAGTATATACCGAAATTGTCCGCGCAAATATTTCTTCCTCAGCAGGCATATAAGTACATTTCGCGAGTCTGAGCCTAATTTGTTTGCCCTTGCCGGAACCATATTTCATGAATCAGTCAGAATTTTTCATAATCGCAACGGACATGAACTGCAGAATTTCAGCGAAAAACAACGTTTTACTCAGGCAATCTTAGACGATCTCTGCCAGTTACACCAGAAAGAAGGGGAAGAAGTAAAGCCAAGGGTTGAAAGATTGATCGACAGTTACCTTCAATCAAAGCTTTCAAGCATTAAACCATGGATGACAGAGGCAGAAGTTAACCTCAAGTTCAACGCTCCTTCCGGATCTTTTTATTTGAGAGGCTTTGCCGACAGGGTTGATAATAATGACGAAGGCATAAACATAATCGATTTCAAAACCAGAACTTTTGATGAAAAAGCTCATCAAAGCTATGCAGATCAGCTTGCCCTTTATCTAATTGCTGCGCAACGCGGAGTGCTGGGACAAATCGGATGTTTGAACTTTCCCCGGGCAAGTATCGCCTATATAAATCCCGTCAAACTGGAAATTGTCGACCTCAAAGCAGATCTGATTGATTTTGAAAAAAGGGCAATACAAACCGTCGAGCAGATCAGAAAGGATAACAGCTGGCTACCGGGCGACGAAAGCACCTGCGATACTTGTGGCTTTGCCGTGCTATGCAACGAAGTAATCCAAACCACTTAAAAAAAACAGTGACTACAAAACAAGACTGTAAAAAATTAGATAAGCAGGAATTCTTGGTCAATCATTATTAGCTGGTTACAAAATGTTCTGGTTTTATTTCTTTCTGTCAAATTTAGAATTTAAACCACTGAGGCCACCGAGAGCACAGAGTTGATTTTTTAATCTTTTTCAGCCAGGATTTGTCCTGTGGACAAATAGCCGGCGGTTTCACCGCCCGGCTTTCCCTTCTTCAGCAAGCCTTCAGAAAAACACGAGTGCTTTTCTGAAGGCTTGCTGAAGAAGGAAACAATGGCTGAAAAAACTCTCTGTGTTCTCTGTGCGCTCTGTGGTTATTTTCTTTGTGGCTTTGAGACTTGGTGTGAGGAATTTTCTTTTCTGAAAAGAACTGATAATCGCTGACTGAGAATTACTTGTTAGAGCAGTTGCATTATAAGCAAAGCAGTGATATTAATTTAGCACATTGAAGACTATTATTCTGACAACTGGGAAAGGAAATTACAATATGGCATTTAATCTTACCGGACGTAACCTTTTAACTCTCAAAGATTTTACTCCTGATGAAATCAGTTATTTATTACAGCTTTCAGCTGACCTGAAAAGACTAAAATATGCAGGCATCAAGCCAAGAAACCTTGAAGGCAAAAATGTTGCCCTTATTTTTGAAAAGCCTTCAACCAGAACCAGATGTGCTTTTGTAGTTGCTTGCGCTGATGAAGGCGCGCATCCTGAATATCTGGGTAAAAATGACATCCAGCTTGGCAAAAAAGAAACTGTAAAAGATACCGCAAGAGTTCTCGGGCGAATGTTTGACGGCATTCAGTTTCGCGGCTTCAAGCACGAAACAGTTCAAGGACTTGCAGAACACGCCGGAGTTCCAGTATGGAACGGCCTGACTGATCAGTATCACCCGACTCAGGTTCTGGCTGACCTGCTAACCATTCAGGAAAACTTTAACACCTTAAAAGGAATTACCTTTGCATACGTCGGCGATGGCCGCAACAACATGGCTAACTCTCTGATGATTGGCTGCGCCAAAATGGGCCTTGAATGCAGAATTATTTCACCAAAATCTCTGTTTCCTGAACAGGAACTGGTTAGAGATGTAGAAATTATCGCCAAAGAAACCGGCGGAAAAATAGTGGTAACTGATTCTGTAGATGAAGGAATAAAAGACGTTGATGTAATTTATACCGACGTTTGGGCTAGCATGGGCGAAGAAGCAGAAATGGAAGAAAGAATTAGACTACTCAAGCCTTATCAGGTAAACATGGAAATGATAAAAAAGACCGGCAAAGACAACCCGATTTTCCTGCATTGTCTGCCAGCTTTCCATAACGACGAAACAATAATGTCAAAAGACACCGGTGCAATGGAAGTCACCGATGAAGTATTCGAAAGCAAATACTCAAAGGTATTTGATCAGGCAGAAAATCGTCTACATACCATTAAAGCGGTAATGGTAGCCACTATGGGCGTAAAATAGCGTCTTTATTTAAAGCATAAAAAACCCGGTTTCAGTTTCTAATAAAAAAATCTGAAGCCGGGTTTCTTTATATTGTTTTATACGAGTCTGGCGCGAAGTATATCATGCAGGTGAACAAAACCAACCACAACTTCACCTTTTAATACAGGCAAAGAAGTAATAGATTTATCTTCCATGAGTTTCAGAGCTTCCATGGCAAGGCGATCGGGTGCAATGCCTGCAGGATTTCTGGTCATTACCTCGCTTATGGGTGCCTCAAAATTCCGACTGGAACCCTTTTCAAAAAACCTACGCAAATCGCCATCTGTAAATACACCTGATAATTTACGGCTTTCATCAGCAATTACCAGAGCACCAAAACCTCCGCGCGACATTTCAACCACTGCATCTGCAAGCTTAATATCGGGAGCAGCAAAGGGAATTTCATTTGAGGTGTGCATTAAATCAGCTACAGTTAAAAATTTGCGCCCAAGACTGCCTGATGGATGAAGTCGAGCAAAATCTTTTTCTTTAAAACCACGAGCTTCTATAAGAGCCACGGCAACGGCATCTCCGAGTGCCATAGTTACTGTAGTGGAGCTGGTCGGCGCTAGATCCATAGGGCAGGCCTCGTGTTCTACGCCGCAATCAATTACTACGTCTGACATGCGAGCCAATGAAGAATCCTTTTTGCCAACCATTGCAATTAGTCGAGCTCCAATTCTTCGCAAAAAAGGTATAAGCCTTACAATTTCATCGGTTTCGCCGGAGTTTGACAGCAAAAGAACCACGTCCTGGTCGGTAACCATACCGAGATCGCCATGCAGAGCTTCTGCAGGATGAAGAAAGAAGGAAGGAGTGCCGGTGCTGCTGAGAGTTGCCGAGATTTTTTTTCCTACCAAACCTGACTTTCCCATGCCGCATACGACAAGACGACCGGAAGCACTTAATATAAGGTCTACTGCATCGATAAATTCGTCGCCCAGACGTTTTTGAGCGCTCTTGATAGCTTCTATTTCAGCTTCTAACGCTTTTCTGGCTGATTTTAAAATTGTTGTGGTCATATCTGCAACTCCGCATGAAATTGCCTGTAAAATATCACTATTAACAGACAAACCGCAAGTTATTAAAACAGGTTAAATAAAAAGAGCTGCCTCCTGGTGAGACAGCTCTTTAAGGTTCAGAAATTTTTAGAATTTAATTTCTTTATCTACGATTGGAACCATATCAGGACCAATTACGGTAACATAGGCGCTCTGGCCTTTAACCAGCCCGATATTTACCCGGGCAAGACCTTTGTCATTAACCAGAGAGGTTGCCATCAGTTCCATATCAGGGCTATAACAAGTTACTCTGGCATCTTTTACAGGTTTACCATTTTTATCAAGTACTTGTGCAATAACCTGGCTTTCGCCTTCAATTGACTCGGTTTTAAATTTTGCAACCGGCCTGTATGGAGCCCTGGAGCGCATCATGGTAGTACCATCGCCGAACAGATGCCACTGCTCCATCATTTTCACGCCTTCGCTATGAGTTTCTACACCATAAATTTCGAGACCCTTTATAATTCCATTGGTCATAAGACCACCAACGGTAATATATGAATCATTGATTATAAAGTCAGTTACAATTTCAGTTTGAACTTTGCACGGGGGCACCCAGGACTGATTGGTAGTTGAACCGAAGATGGCAACAGCACCACGAGGCTGGTCTATAGATCCCGCGTTCATCCAGGCTTCACAAAAAGAGTCTTTACCAACAAAATCTCCATTAACACATGCCACACTGAGAATTACAGGAAGCATAAGTCCGTTGGTAAGCTTTTTGCAATCACTGCTGCTGAAACCGGAAGTTACCCATTTACTGGAAGAACCATGTCCGATGTAGTTAATTAAAGAAACGCCCGAATTAACAGATTCAAAAACCTGATCCTTCAAAGAACCGCTTCGGTTTCGAGAGCGATCAACAGAATACATCGGCGGCATTGAATCCCCGGGCATTGGGTAATGAGGATTTGGGCTGTTAAATCCCCCCATTCCATCATAATCAGTATTATTACCTGGATATGAATTACCGGGATAAGGATAACCATTATAACCACCCGATCCGCCAGATGAATGCACAGGAGCATAAACTGTTGAAAAATCTTTATAACGACCGGCATTTAACAAAGCTTCCTTAAGCTCATCCATTCGTTCAAAATCTGTGGGGTTTCCTTCATTGCTGGCTATGCCGAGAGTTCTGGTATACCAACCGGCATCTTCGCCTTCCGATGGATACTGTTCATAATTGATAATTTTGGCAACCTGATAAGAAACTTTTTCAGGCGTAGCTGCAGATATACGGCTTATAATGGCATCGGGGACATGATCATCTCCGGCAAGTTTTACATATACCGGATCAGAGTCTGCTCCTTCGTTTTCGCCCTTACAGGGCGGGATCTGCTCAGCATCGCCAACCAGAATAACATGCGAAAATCCTGCTTCTTTAAACTGCTGCCTTAAAAAGTTTTTTATATTGTCTTCTGTTGCTCCGCCAATTTGAGAAGCACTCACCAAAATTGTCTTTATTCCGCATTTTTTCTTCCAGGTAGCCAGTGGAGCTACTGCGTTCACAAAGTCATCTGCGGCTAGAATAATAAGTCTTCCATTTTCATTTACCGGAGAAAGTCTTTTAGGTACTGTTGCGAAGTTCAAAAAGGCTTTGCGATAAATCGGCGCATAAGCTCTGGTTAAATCTGTCCGGCCGCGATGAACGTTAGGGCCGCCTTTTCCGTCATACTGTATTTTTGCGCGAATATAAGAATAGACTCTAAGCTTGCCTGACACCGGGTTATATTGAACCGGTGCAACCTGAAGTCTCAAGCCACGAACTTCACGAAAGATAAAGGGATTTGAGATTTTTACAATTTCACGGGTCGAGGGAAACCATCTGTTTTGTTTGTAAACTTTGCCTTTTTTAAAAGGAACTTTGCGCGGATCAACATTACGGGGAATAATACCTCGAGATGGAACCACAGCCCTGTTAAGCTGTATTTCTTCGAATTTGGTTTCAACAATTGTCAACTTTGGTTTTCCGTCGGTTGATATCATTGCCAAACCAGTCATTACCGGCAGTGCGGGTTTTCCTTTGTCGACCAGCAAACGGGAATGCTTCATAAAAAGACCGACAAAATCCTGATTTTCTACGGAAAAATTCACTTTGCCAAGTTCAGGAACAGTAACATGCACATCTGCCTCAAGGCTGCGGTCAGAATCAACTCTGATCTGGGCTTGAGCAACTATTGGCAGCCCGACAATACAAAGAGCCAGAAACAAAATAAAATAATTTCGTATTTTGAACATAGTCCACCTTTCTGCTTATTAAAGCTAAAAAGAGCCATTTTTTATTTACTTATCTTTAATTCTAACATAGATAAACCAGCTTGTGAATGCACACAAGCCATAACCGGTAATTATCCATTTGTTTGTAGAAACCGTTTCAAGACATTCAATTCTTTTAATATTATCTTCTTTGTTTTAAAGAACTGACAATTGTTGACCGAAAATTAAAAATTTTAATCAGGAATTCTCGGTCAATCATTATTAGCTGGTTACAAAAAGTTCTGGTTTTATTTATTTAGGGCAAATAAAGAATTTAAGCCACTGAGGACGCCGAGGGCACGGAGTTAAGTTTTTAATCTTTTTCAGCCAGGATTTGTCCTGTGGACAAATAGCCGGCGGTTTCACCGCCCGGCTTTTCCTTCTTCAGCAAGTCTTCAGAAAAACACGAGTGCTTTTCTGAAGGCTTGCTGAAGAAGGAAACAATGGCTGAAAACGATTCTCTGTGTTCTCTGTGCGCTCTGTGGTTATTTTCTTTGTGGCTTTGGGACTTGGTGTGAGGAATTTTCTTTTCGGAAACCAATTGATAAACGCTTACCGAGAATTGCTGAATTTTTATTGGAAGTTTTGCCTTTGGGGATGATAAAAGTTATAATTTCACTGATCAAACAGGAAAAGGCAGAATGAATCAAAACATGCAAACGCAGACAAGCTGGCTTGAATTTCTTGAGCAGTCTCTCAGGCAGGGTGAAGATAGTGATAAAATAATCGCCCTGGACTTTTTGAGTCAGCAGAACTCTCTTACTCTAGAAATTTGCCGACAGCTATTTCCGTTGGTAAAAAACAATATACTGAATCCGGACACTCAAATCCGCTATTTTGCCCGTAAGGCACGCAATCATATTTTAGATTGCTACCCCGAGGTTGAACCCGAGAAACAGACAGTCAAAAGCCTTTCGCTAAGCCTTAAAGAAGGTGAGTCGCTTTCTGCTGAGCAAATTTTACTTCATAAAATGCGGCTGGGTAGCAGATATGTAGTTTTTGAGGCCATTGACCGTCTTACTGAAAGTCGCGACAGCTCTATCGCAGAACCTTTGCTCGAGTTTCTTGAAGAGGAAACCGATGAATACAAAATCTCCTACTTATTACGAGCCCTTGGCAGGCTGGATGACGAGCGAATCCCAGAAGTTCTGGTTAAATACCTGGAAAACGAAGACCCAAGGATTGTTGCCAATGCAATTGAAAGTCTTGGCAATTTTAAAATCAGCGACCATATAGGCAGATTGATCGAATTCTGCACTTCCTCAGACAACCGCATCAGAGCGAACGCAATCAAAAGTATCTATGCTTATGAAGCAGACCTGGCAGAGCAGCATATAGCAGAGATGGTTCACAGTAATAATATTGCCCTGCAGGCTTCAGCCGTATATCTGCTTAAAACCCTGAGACCTTCCAACCTTGCAGAGTTGCTTGAGGAAGTTAATCATTCACGCTTCGCTTCGGTAAGAATAAATGCTCTCGATATTCGACCGCCCAGCGAAGAAGAATCTCAACAAAGTAAATTGCGCAAAAAACTCGATTTTGAGCCACCTGATCCTAAAAGAGATTTCTTTTTGATGGAAGTTTTTCTTCTCATAGGTGCGGTCACTCTGCTCTTATCTGAAACCCGCAACAAGCATCTGCTTTCACTTGCATTTCTAGGTATAGCGATAATAATACTTCTCATGCACGAAAAGGCAAGAACCAGTGTACAGAAGATGGCACTGTCAATGGGGTTTGTCAGCTCCATGGCCTGGGGAAATAGCAGATTGATGGTTTTGCCGGCTCTTATGGGTCTGTGGCTTACCTGGCATGGCAACCAGATAGACAAAGAAGGCAATTTAAAAAAAGCAAGACCCGAGAGTCTTTTTGCCTGGTTTTTTGCTTTGGGTGCAATTATAATTACCCAACTTATTCAAAACGAAATGGCGCTGGTACTAAGTCTTGCCCAGAAACTGGCTGAAGCCGCCAAAGAAATTCCCGGTCCGATAGAATCGATAGTCAATCGCCATGAGCGCTTCCAGATTATGATTTTTGTAGCAGTCTCACTGATGACCATAATCATAATGAAGTTTAACAGCTGGTTTCCGCCAAAAGACAAGAAACAGAGCCCGATGAAACGACTTGTAATTGCTCTGGTAGTATGTCTGGGAATTGTTTTATTAATAAATGTCGCCCATGTTTTCGGCATAACCCTGCAAATAAAGGCTAATAATTTAAAAAACGGTCTGGAAATTATCAGACAGATGCTGCCTCAGAGCTAGACATTAATTACAACAGAAGAAGAGATTGCTTCGTCGCTATGCTCCTCGCAATGACACCCCGTAAACCATCTGGTGCTCCGCTCAGCGCATCGCTTGGCTCAACCACCAATAAGGTCAGTGACCAAATATATGAATTATTTGCGGCCCCAGACAGAATAGTTATCGCCCGATGCCAGAATTTTAAAATCAGAACCCGGCTGCCAGTCACGAGCGCCAAGCTTTATTGCCAGCTTTTTATCGATTACAGCAGCATAAAGATTATCTTGTGCCTTTATAATTTCAATACTGCTTGTGCTTTTAATTCCGTAGCTTTTACGAACAGCGATGAGCTTTTGAATTTCTTTATAAAGATCCCAGTCATAAACATGTTCCCAGAAAACGCATGGTATGCCGGGATGGGTAAGAATATAGGCATAACCCTGCATAACTTTATCATCGGGAAATGGCCAATGACTTTGTTGCGAACCCGTATCGTGATTATCGATAAAAGTGACTGCTCTTGCCGGCCACCAGCCAATCAGACCTGAAGGTTTTCCCTGTTCGTCTTTAAGACGCCAGTATTCACCGTTTACCGCAACTTGAAGTATGCCTTTGGTAGTAAAATCAAACACACAAGAGACAGAAGAACCGTTATTGTCGAGCCAGTCACAAAGGATCTGGCGATGAGCATTTTGATCGGGAAGCAGATAAGAGCCTTGAAAAGCCATGTTTGTCCATACCTCACCCACAGAAATTATGGGTTTGGTGGCTTTATCATAAGCACCGGCATATTTTGCTGCATAGCCCTTGGAAAAATCATAACGCCAGCCCTTGAAGCCAAGCGATTTAAGCCAGTTCATCCAGTCAGCAATGTCCTGCCTCAAGGTTGAGTTGGTATGATCTATATCAGGAGCCGCTGCATAGTTTTGCCCGCTGTCGGCGTTTCCTGTTCCACCGTATTCGCCGCGGCAAACAGCCCATTTTTCCCATTGGGCTTTTCCGGAGGGGAAATGATAAACATTCCAGATTCCGTTATTGTCCTGCTCACCGGCACAACGATGATTGACAACTATATCGGCAACCGGCGCAATCCCTTTGCTGTTAAGCTTTTTGAGAGCTTTTTTAAGCTGGTCTATATCACCATAAAAAGTTGGACTATCTTTTGTACCAAGATCATAATAGTCGCCGGGAAGATAGCCCTGAGGGCTTACTGATCTTGCCGCCGGAGGGAGCCATATTATATCGACCCCAAGCTTTTTCAAACTGTCAGCTCTCTGTTCAAGAAGATTATACCATCTGGAAGGCACGCCCCTGGACTGGCTGTTCCAGCCGAACCCCTGGATAATAACCGAACCGGACACCGCTGAAGAAGGCTCCGACCAGCCTGGACCAGTGAGGGAGGCAAATATGATTAAAAGGCATAAAAAATGCCCGAATTTTTTGCAATAAAACAACATACTAATTACTCCAAGCAAAAAGTTATTATTTAATTATAACAAAATTTCAGGCAATCGGAATATTTAAAAATAATAGTAAATAGTCTTATAGTCTTCAGGATCTTCGCCAAGCTGCTTGAGCTTTTGCAGATAGTCATAAACAGGAATATCGTGGTGAATATATGACTTTGCATGCCTGATAAATTTTTCCCATGGATGAAATTCATAAACTCTTCGACCATCGGGCAATATGGTAAGCAGCAAATGGTTCTGCTCGGCTCTTAAATAGTTTTTGCCAAGCCCCGGCACATTGTAAACCGGCTCATCGGTTCTTTCCATTCCAGGCAGAAGGCGGGCTTCTTCTTTAGCTTCCTGTTGCAGTCGAGAAAGCGGAACCCTGTAAGCATCGGTTTCTTTTTTGCCTTTGGCGTTAAACGAATAATAGGGTTCTACTCCGATGAGTCTGAGCCATTTTCTCAATGCTGCCAGTTCAAACCGGCGACTGTTAAATAGCGTGTATACCACCTGATTATAAACTCCCATTCCGCATTTTCTGATTTTTTGAACCGCCTCCATAGCTTCGGGAGTAATTTCGAGGCTGTGCTCAAAATGAGTTACCACAGTAATTTCCCTGCGACCGGGTACATGATAACGGGAAATAATTTCCACCAGTTTGTCGGTAAATCTTTGTGGCAAAACGACAGGAGTTCTTGTACCAATTCTAATTCGTCTGAGACTTTTAATTTCAGACAGACGCCTTAAAATATTTTCAATTTCGTCATCAGGCATTACCAAGGGATCTCCGCCTGTGACCAGAATTTCGGTAAGAGATGGGTTCGCCGCTATCCATTCGATTGCTTTGTCGATTTTATCTTTTGATGCCAGAGCCTCAGGAACGTAAGCATCGTCAATCTCCCAGTTACGTTGACAATAGACGCAAATCTGGCTACAGGTATTATAAGGCTTGAAGATGGCGATTCTTGCGTAGCGTCTGGTTATAAGATCAACAGGTGAGGTATCTGCTTCACGCATAAAATCAAATTTGTCTTTGCGTTCATCCTGATTGTCGCCCATTGCGGTTACATAGCTTTCGGGCGGCAACACTTGAGCTCTGATTGCGCGGTCTGCGCCTTTTTTATAGTCAGGGTCGAATAAGGAAGCATAGTATGGGGTAATTCCAAATGGCAAACCCTGCTTTTTAGCCTTTTTGATGGATCGTTTTTCGGAGTCAGAAAGCTCCGCGATCTCTTCGAGAGTTTCAACATTTCTTATGATGTGATTCAGTTGCCATTTATAGTCATTAAATTCTTCTTCAGAGCAGTTATAATATTTCATTAACCGTTCTCGATTAGACTCATGTTGTTTAACTACATCTTCATCGAGACCACAGGCAAAACTTGCAATTGCTTTTTCGGAATTTTTACAAATTTTATTCAGCATTTCAGATCTTTTTATTGCTGCATCTCTTCCCCTGGCGTCGTCTTCTGCGTCTTTGCTGTATATTTCATCTTTTCCCGCCAGGCCGGAAAGAATTCGATAAAGGTCTTCAAAAAAGGCTTCTGAAACGGGCTCATCTATTTTATGGCCATGAACCATGGCCCACAAAAGCTTAACCATGTCAAAGCCTGTAATTTTTACTGTCCGCTTGGCAAGAAACTGCCTTAAAACACGGGCACAACTTAACCTGACCGAATATTCAAGACCACCCAGGTCGAGGACATCATCTATATTGGCCTCGACCATTTTTCTCAGTTCAATTAGGAGCCGCTCCCGGGCAATTTCGGGGCTTTCAGATTCGAGTAAAACTTCTTTGAATACAGGTAGGTTGCTAAATACTTTGTTTATTGTGTCACTATTCAAGATTTTACCTCATAACAAAATTTTCGAGATTGTGAAAAATCGCGCAATATTCTTCAAAATTATTGATTTAACAGTAATATTCTACCACGAAGAGCGAATTACTTCAAATTTCGGTATTTTACGCCTGCAAACCTCCATTTTTGAGATAAAAAACGACGATTATTCTGGATTCCCGCTCCGGTTAAAACCGACCGGGAATGACGGGGAAATTTGAGATTGCTTCGTCGTTCTGCTTCGCATAAAGCTTCGCAGAACTCCTCGCAATGACAGTTTACAGGTTTTGTTTGTGGTTTTGCGGCTTAGGGTAGTAAGGATTAA
>JBNJGH010000080.1:0-15966 GCA_051747585.1 Candidatus Rifleibacteriota bacterium | reverse complement strand
AGAAAAAACCATTAGGTATCTTGGCTGTGAAAAACAATCGGTGCTGCATGCATTGCTGATGATTACCGCCTTTGTTTTTCTGCCTTTGAGTGTCGATTTTACCGGTTTGAACAATGCATTTGCCAGTCCGATTTCATGGCTGATTGCCCGTTTGCTGGCTTCCATCGGATTTTTGTTCTTTATAATTGCCGCCAACGCTCCCATAATTCAGCGTTGGTACGCAAATACCGGTGCAAAAAACTCTGAAGATCCCTATTTTCTTTATTCGGCCAGCAATGCCGGGAGTCTGCTTGCATTGCTTTCTTACCCATTTTTAATTGAACCAAACTTTACTCTGACAGATCAAAAACTTATCTGGTCGGGGCTGTTTATTTTGCAGGCCGTTCTGGTAGCTGTTTGCGCAGCCAGTTTCTGGGGAAAGACCTCAGAAGCCAACAGTAAACTTAAAGCAGATTTTTATCGACAGTCCCGAGTTTCCTGGAGAAGTTCCGGGGCCTGGGTTTTGTGGGGTTTTATTCCATGTAGTGCCATGCTTGCAGTAACCACGCACATAGCTACCGATATTGCTTCTGTACCACTTCTCTGGGTTGTTCCGTTGTCGATTTATTTATTTTCTTTTATTCTTGTGTTTGCTTTAACCGATTTTTATCGCACCATTCCCTGGGATAGATTCATGCTGCCCATGGCGGTTCTTGTTTCGCTGATGTATTACTTCGGCTTGAATGAACGGGCCTGGTTCAGTATAAGTCTGCATCTATTGTTTCTATTTTTTGTATGTATGAGTTTTCATGGGAGACTGGCTCTTGATCGGCCTGCGGTCCATCATCTCAATTCTTTTTACGTTTATATGTCGATCGGAGGTATTTTGGGTGGTATCTTTAACGGCATTGTCGCTCCTGTCGCATTCAATTCCCAGATTGAATACATTTTAACTTTACTTTTAGCGGTAATTGCGGCTTGTTTTGCCCAAAAATATCGTGATAAAGATGCAAGCGCCCTTCAAGAAGTTTCAGCTATCGTTTTAATACTGTTTGCCTTAATGGTTTTTGCCTGGTTTTCAAAAATGACCGCTGATAAATTTTTCAATGCAATTGGGCTTCTGGCCATATTTTCTGTGGTTTTCATGATTCATTTCTTTTACAGGTTTAAAAGATTTGCCGCTACTGCTTTTCTTATTGCCAGTCTCTTTTCTTTGAACCATAAGGTATTTAGCGATAATACCGTTTTTGTCGATCGCAGTTTTTTTGGAATAATAAAAGTTCAGAGTTTGAGAACTGAAGAAAATGTAGATTACCAGGACCTCAATACCATCGGGAAAAAAGATCTGTTTTACTGTTTGAGCCATGGCACTACTTTGCATGGGGTAGAGCGAAAAATCAAAATCAGGCCGATTTTTCCGTTGTCTTATTATTCTCGCGAGGGGCCTGTGGGAGATATTTTCTCTGCTGCCCTGATCAAGCGCTGGGCAAAAAAAATAGGAGTCGTTGGTCTTGGTTGTGGCACAATGGCCTGGTATGGCCGCAAATGGCAGTTATATGACTTTTTTGAGATTGATCCGCTGGTCGTTGATATAGCTACCAACCCCGATTATTTTACCTACATTAAGAACAGTAAAGCCGAGGTTAATGTGGTTACGGGTGATGCCAGAATAAAGCTTGAGCAGGTAAGAGACAATTCCTATGACATTCTGGTGTTAGATGCCTATTCTTCTGATGCCGTGCCGGTACATCTTTTGACAGTTGAAGCATTCAAACTTTATTTAAAAAAATTAAAGCCTGATGGAGTGTTGGTTTTGCACCTGTCTAATCGTTTTTTCAAGCTTGGCTATGTGGTTGCGCGAATCTTTGAAGAACTCAATATAGAAGGCATAGAGCGAAGAGACGATCCAAAAGATTATTCAATCAAATACGACTGGTATGATGAAGCGCGAATTTCAAAGTCTTATTGGGTAGCTGGTTCAAAAAAGAGCACCCGATTAAAATTAATCGGGCGCTTTGGCAACTGGAAAACACTTGAATCGCAGTCTGAATATTCTCTCTGGACAGATGACTACGCAAATTTATTACAGGTTTATAACTGGCGTTAAGTTGGTCTAGAACTCCTGCCCCTGCATCAGCTCAGTTTTTATAAAGCTATAACGTTCAGGATTCAGATCTTGCAACCATTGTGGATTTTGATAATAAAGCACAGTGGCCTCACAAAGATCGACATAAACATCGTACATATTTTGGTTTGGTATAAAGGTTTCCTGCCAGAGTTGCGAGGTTTCGGGATGGAAGTAAAGAAATCTCTTGGTCATCTCTCTGATCAGCATCTTTTTGAACCTGTCGGCTCTTGATTCATCGGTTAGTTCAACGAAAGATGGTGCAAACCATGAATTCTGAGTTATAAAAATATAGCCTTCAGAAGAAAATGCCGCTTCGGTATCTGTGGTTGGAACATAAACTATAGCTTCAGTACAGGTCGAGAAATACTTTGGTAAAGACTCAAACACTTCGACTATCGCATTTTTGAGAAGGTCTGGTGCGCTTTGATGTTCCTGGGGAATTTGTGCCGCAGCAGTACCTACATCGGCTTCGGTTACTATGGGCATGTAATCACCGTCCGGAATGTCTGGTGGCGGCCTGGAACCGGGTTCTTCTACGGTGCCGTCACCGCCGGTATTGCCTCCGGTGTTCTGATTGTCGTCGTCATCTTCTAATACTGGGGTTGAATCCCAGCCGCTGAGTGTCTGGCCAAACATGACATGGTCTTTTATGAATTTCTTTCGGTCCTCTGATTTCTCGCTGAGCAAGGAGGGCGAAGAACAATAAAGAGCTACCGAGAAAGCCATATCGACAAGTTCAGGGTTCATGCCGGGCATGACTATCATGTTCTGGTCCTGGCCCGGACCGAACACTTTGGTGGGGACCGGACCGGGATTGAACAGTTGTTTCCATCTGGCGGTTACATCAGGGTAGCTTTGCATGAAAGAGTATGCCATTCCTCTGACAAGAATAAACTTAAAGCGTGCTATTTTTTCGTCGGTGGTTGGTACTCTGTCGTAAGAATTGCGAAAAGCTTTAAGGTAAAGACTGGAGGGAGCCATCGAGCCGTATCCTAGAATAATTTCGCCCTGACTTTTGCTGAAACCGTTATATTTGATTTCATATTGGCTGTAGCTCGGATCAATAGATATTATACGAGTCGGCCAGGTAAAGCTTGCCGGCATAATGTCGAGCACTTCTTTTACAGCTTGAAGCCAGGTTTCGCTCCATTGATCCAGTTCGGGTTCATTACGTATGACTATTTGGTGACTGTTGTAAATATCTTGTTTTAAAATTTCGATGGCATCAGGTTCTTGAGTTTCGTCTTCTGAACCTTCGGTTGTTTGATAGAGAGAATCGAGATAACTGGCATTCTGAGCTTTAAGAGGGTTAGCAGGAGAAATTACCAGCAAAAGAATCAAAAACAATACAACTTTTTTCATCTTATTCTCCCGATCAATTGAGGTATTCTTTGCCATCCATAATGTTATTTTTGATAAATTCGTATCTTTCGAGATCCATTACAGTGCCACCACTGGAAACAAATCTGCCGTTCTGAATGCTTCCACCCTGCCAGTAGACGCGAACAGATTCTGCCATATCTTCGGCAGGCTGGGTTTTCCCATAACCGGTAGGGCTGGTTCTATGATCAAAAGTGTTATACCACTGCTGTGCTATCTGGGGGTAAGTGTTCTGGAAGGTGTGAGTCATTTCATGTACCAGGGTTCCCTGAAAGTTTCGTTTCAGGGCGGCCATCTGTTCTTCTTCAGTGGGTTCGCGACCATAAGCACGAACAAGAGAGTTGTAAAGCCCGGTGGTCATTTTCGTGCTTAAATCCATCATATGAACTTTGCGCTGAGGTACGATAACGTAACCCAATACCGTGGGGGGCGCGAAAGATGGAGCCGGGCCATCACGATAAACTACCTGAGTTGCATCCCGGAAAAATGGTGGTAAAGATTCAAAGGCTTCGTCTGCAGCTTTAATCTGGTTTATACTCCAGGTGGCTCTATCTCCATCGCTACAGTTGATGCCGTATTTCTCTTTAATGTAAGCACGCATGCCACTGACATCATCGGGTTTTTGTCCGGGGTCTACAACTGGATCCGGTTCGGGTTCTGGGTCTGGGTCTGGCTGAGGCTGAGGTTCAGGTGCAGGGTCTGGGTCGGGTTCTGGATCTGGAGCCGGATCAGGGTCCGGTTGAGGGTCAGGTGCAGGGTCGGGATCGGGGTCAGGGTCAGGTGCGGGCTCAGGCTCTGCCTCTGGTGGAGGCATGATTTTTTCACAGGGGATAACCACAATTACAATTTTGCTGCCACAAGCTTTTCCTGTGAGTATGCGGAGAATATTGTTTATAACGTTTTGTAATTTTTCCTGGGCTTTTTGTTGCTCGGGCCGCCCTTCTTGGTCAGGTATGTCAATTATGTCGGGGGTGGCATTGGCGCTGTCTTGAGCATATTGTGCTTCATCTTCTTCTATTGAAGTTGCCTCACCCTTTTTTTGCTGGTCGGCTTGATAAATAGTATCAAGGTAGCTCTGACTCTGAGCATAACCGCTTAAACCTGCGGTTATAAAGCCTAATATAAGAAAAAATATTAGAAACGTCTGCCTTTTCATGTTAACCCTCCACCGTACATGTTTGCTTACTTAAATTATACGAAAAAATACCTGATTATGTTTCAAAAAATTATCTATTGTTGAGTTGTTTGTTCAGGCGAGCCGGAAATATTCTGGTATTGAAGGCGAAAGGTTTTTCTTTGCTTTTTTTGTCTTTTAGCAAAATTTTGAGATTCAGACAAAGTCGAAATGTGCCCGAGGCTTTGCCTGAAAAACTTTCAATTTCGGGGTTCCAACTAAGTGAAGCAACGTTGTTTTTAATTAGAATTTTATTTGAATTGTTACCCAGGCGTCGTTTAAGAGTCTTTTGGTCTTGCTTGCCGGACAAGCTGTAAGAAACAGGGGTTACCTGACCAATTGTGTTATCGTAAACCATAAAACTTAAAGTTTCGTCGGTGGTTTCAAAGTGATTTGACTGGTTTTGCGAAGAAGGGGAAGGATCGATAACCGCATTGTTAAGGTCATTTCGTAACTTGGCAACGAAAAGTGCAGTATCTTGAAGATGAATGGCACTGCTTTCGCTTCTTGAATAACCGCGCCTGAAATTACTGAAAACAGATATGGCTGTAGTCAGAAATACTGCGGTTACCCCGCAGACAATCAAAATTTCGACAAGGGTAAAGCCTTTGTTATTTGTTGCTTTCATTAGCCACCAGGGTTTTTATTTCGATCTTTCTATTACGCTCATTAACTTTTGAGGCTGGAAAATTGATACTGACACTGATTTTTTTAAATACTACTTTATTGTTTTTTTTGATTTCGTTGATTTCGACATTGGGTTTGAAGTCTTTGTTTTCTGTTATTTTAAACGGAATTTTAGGTTTTTGCTGCTCGTCGATGCCCTTTATCTGGTCTGAATTAAACTTTCCGACCGGTATCAATTCAAAGGGCAGGGAAATCAGCTGTTCCATAAGTTCAAGAGCATTGGCGTGCGCTCTGAATTCTGTGTCAGTAACCATCAAATTCTGGCTTCCACTCGAAAAAGTAAAAAATACCGGTAGTAAAATTACTGCAAAAATGCCCAGTGAAATTGTTAATTCAATGAGCGAGAGGCCTTTTCTGTTCGTTTTGTTATTCATGCCAGTAAGAGTCTACTTTATCAAGAAATGTTTTGTAATAATTCTGGTATCCTGAATCGGTTGGATCCTGGTCGCTGCGAAATTTCAAGGTTCCGCCCTGGAATCTATGGTCAGCAAAGATCGAACCGACACAAAGATTACCGAATATCTCGAGCCTGGAGCTGTAACTCAGCTCTGCAGAAGGTGCGATTAGGTTTACATGAGCCGGTTGTGCGCCCGGAAAAGAGACTGAAGTCGCATTTGGCGCTACTATAGTTAGAGATTCATCAGCGGTTTTGCTTTTCAGGCCGCGTATCACAAGGTTGCCCTGTTCGAGAATAACCATGCCGCCTTTTTTGATTTGCAAAGGAAGAGAGCTCCCGGATGGTGGCACAATAAAATCCAGATTTTTACTGTTTTTTATATGCACGATTTGATTGAGCTCAAGTTCTCCACTTTCATTGATAAATTCTTCCCAGAAGTCACTTGTTTCATCTATTTCCTGTTGTGTTCTGCTTTTGAGTTGGCGGCATATTTGTCCCGGTCTTATTTTCCCTTCAAAGAATTTGTGGTCGCCTGGCCCGGTTATAAGAATGTTGTTTGCATTGTCGTGCGTAAGAATTTGATTTTGAGAGGGAAAGATTCTATTGGCAGCATCTGAATACACATCCTGCATGCTGTTGTAAGAAAATACGTAGGGTTGCTCTGTTATGCGGCTCATAATTGAACTGTATTGAGAATAGTTTTCACAAATCATCCCGGATTTGAGTAAAGGCCCGCCAAAATTTCGGTTCAGCGCATCTTTTATTGGGATTGAATTGTGGTAATCATCGTTGCCGCGTGAGGGCACCAGATAAAGCGGCGGTGGGTTAACCGTATCAAGCATGTTTTGCACGTCCGGTTCCGGTGAGCTTACTTTAAGACTGGCAAAACGGGGAAACGCAGCAGTTACAGGGCCGAAAATTCTGGTGCGGGACTGATAACCTTTTCTTGCATCGCCGTATAGATGCAGTATTGACGAACGGGAAGTGTAATGATTTTCCTCGCCATCGGATAAAATGTTGCCTTCATACATGGCGTCGGTTTCTTTTCGGTTGCTGCGATCATGAAAGCCATCGAGAACAAAGCTGTGTTCAAATTCATATTGTACTGTACGAACCGATTGATTACTCAAATCCCAGGGAATTTGAACTTTAGTCTGCAGTTTCGGCGGCAGGGCATTTTCGGGGGTAACAAATTTTACCGGCTCGAAATCAAAGCTATTACTCACATCATAAAAATGAAATATTTCTCCGAGCTCTCCTGCACCTGAACAAAGGTTTAAGCGAATTTTATCGGGGCCCATATATATCCAGCCACGCTTTTGCCAGACCTGATTATTTTTTTCCTCTTTGAAAATTTCACCCAGACTTGCGTCCGAAAAAGGAGATTCCGGTGTTTGGTGATTATAACAGATAAGAGGCTTGGGGCCGTCGGTTATCGTGCCTCGATAGTCGTTTCGGATAAGGTTGTAACTGTTTTCTCCATTTCGTGATGCATTTTTTACATAAAGGGTAAATTTGCTTAAAGGGCCTGGCAAAGTGCTTGAAACTTTAAGCTGTCTTCGAACCGATAAAACGCGTTGTGAATTTTTATATTCGGCGGTAGATTCGACGACCAGATATCCTTCTTTGCTGACCGGGTCTGACCATTGAGCAGGGCTGGTTTCTGTCAGTTCAAAATCCCTGAGCCATACGTCTACATTTATTGAAGCTTCTTCAGAATCGACTTCAGCGGCAAATTTTTCTAACTCCCTGTTCCAGTCTGCGCCTAACACATCGTTAATGCATATATCTTCAATTTTTCCGGGTTTTAAAAGTATTTTTCTTATTTTTGACTTGTTGTCGGCAGCAGAAAAGTCTCGATTAATTGCTTCTCTTACTGTGCCAATACATGAATTAATTCCGGCTTCGGCAAGAAAATGAGCGACTTCGCCATTAACTATATTTTGAATTCCCGTATGCTGGTGTCCGACAAAAGAAAACAGGGAAACCGCCAGAATAAGCATTATAGTGCCTATAACAAGCGCAATCATAATGGCAAAACCCTGTTTGCTTTGTAAATCAGGCCGCGACTTTAATAAAAAATTTTTCATACGTACTATATCATTATAATAATAGCAGAAAAAATTCCAACGCTATTTAGAGAATTTCGCAACAGCAATTCTCGGTAAGCGTCTATCAGTTGGTTTTCGAAAAGAATATTCCTCACACCAAGTCTCAAAGCCACAAAGAAAATAACCACAGAGCGCAAAGAGAACACAGAGAATTTTTTCAGCCATTGTTTCCTTCTTCAGCAAGCCTTCAGAAAAGCACTCGTGTTTTTCTGAAGGCTTGCTGAAGAAGGAAAAGCCGGGCGATGAAACCGCCGGCTATTTGTCCACAGGACAAATCCTGGCTGAAAAAGATTAAAAAATCAACTCTGTGCCCTCGGTGGCCTCAGTGGTTTAAATTCTACATTTGACAGAAAGAAATAAAACCAGAACTTTTTGTAACCAGCTAATAATAATTGACCGAGAATCCCTGGTTTCGCAAAATTAAAAACGCTGTTAATTATGATAGAATTAAATAAAAATGACCGGAGAAAAATATGAAAACTTTATTTTCAGTTTTGCTGGCCTTCGCTTTATTGTGTCCATTCAAGCTATATGCCTGTGATACAAATCTTATTTCTTTGATGTCAAACAAAACAGTTACTGACTCTTTTGTTGAAAATACTTCGAAACTGGTTGAGCTTTCGGTTAAAATTGGTAAAAACATTTCCTCAATAGAATCTGCTCGTCCGGTTTTAAAAGAATTGATGAACAAATGGATAAGTTTTGACAATAATTTCAGTCAGTATCCGCCGGATTGGGCTAAAAAAGATAAAAACTGGAAAAATAAGTTCAAAAAGCTTGCCGATAAAATCGGTGAAATTAACCGATCTATGAATGAAAACGATCTGAGCAGGTCTCATAACCAGGTTCTTGAATTCTCAAAAAATATTACTGTTCTATTTGAATATATGCCCAAGTCGCCGGAAGGAGAAAGACATTACCAGATTTCAACCGGCTTGCAAAAGCTGAATATGCATTACAAAAATCAGGATTTGTCAGCTTTTAAAAACGAAATAGAACATATAGAAAAGAATCTTATGGAATTAAAAGAGTTGTTGGATGAGGATAAGAAAGCTCTCACTTATTCCATGAATGATTATATTGCTAAACTCAAAGAAAATTGTAATAATCTCGAAGATAAAATGAATTTTAAAGTAAAGATGGCTTTGATGCTTGTTGAGGATTCTTATAAAAAGTTGAATGAAAAGCTCGGTAATGAACAGAAAAGTCAGAATGAAAATAATGACAGCACGGAATGAAAAAGGAGAACAATATGTTAGATTCAAAACAAAAAGAGGAACTTGTCGAAAAGATTTTTGCTTTTCACACAAAAAGAGCTCCCGCTATTCCGATAGGTGTAGAAATGGTTTCGCTTGCTCTTGAAAAACTCGGATCCGTAAAAGACAAAATTAACGCTGTTTGCGAAGGAAGATCCTGTCTTGTTGATGTTTTGCAGATTATGGCGGGATGCACCTATGGCAATAAATACCTGAGAATATTTGATAATCTGGGTCGTTTTGCCTTTACCCTTTATGATCGCCATGATGGCCGAGGAATCAGGGTTTACCTGGATTACGACAAAATCGATTCAGAAAAGACTCCGGAAATGGCAAAATTCTTTTTAAGAAAAAGAAGCCCTGAAATAAAAAATGGCGGACCCAAGCGAAGGGCTTCAGGCCAGAAAATCATGAATGAATTCAATAGCCTCGATTACAGTATTTTTGCCTGGGAAAAGGTGAAAGTTCTGGATCATGGCAAGCCCCCCATGTACCCTGCGGCCCTTTGTGAAGGATGCAAAGAGTCTTTTCTGGCTGTAAAAGAGGGGCAGAAAAAGTGCCTGGTTTGTCAGGGCGAAATCGAATATTATCAGAAAGATTAAAAAAGCCCTTTACTGAATCTCAGGCTTATTTTATTGCCAGAATCCACCAGGCTCTGGCATCTCTGATAATAGAGACTTCTTTGAACCCAAGGCGGTAAACCTTTGCTCCAAGCTCGAAAGGATCGGGAGATGGGGGTTCTTCTTTTGCTATTTCAGCCTTTTTTGCTCTTATTTTTTTTCGGTCGGCTTTTACCTGTCGCCTTATTTCTTCGGGTAAATCAGGGCCGTAGCCTCTGCCAAGAAAGGCTGATCCGCCTTTCTTCAATATGCGGTAAATTTCCTGCCAGCATTTATCCAGATTGGACCACATATGCATCGAACTGCGACTAATAATCAGGTTGCAGCTTGAATCTTGCAGAGGTATGTTGTCTGCGCCGCCAACCAAAGCCTCGAACCTGTCTTCAGAATAATTATCTCCAAGCAGTGATTGTGCAGTTTCTACCATCTCTGCGGAAACATCTACAAGAGTGCCCTTTTTAATGCCTTTTTGAAACATGGCTTCGAGCCATAGGCCCGAGCCGCCTCCTAAATCAACAACTTCAGCGTCTTGTGGTTGAATTCGGCTGCGTTGAAAAGCCGATTCACATAAATACGGATAAATTGGGCGGAAAACATGCCCACTCATTAATTTATATAGTTTGATATCTTTCATGGATCAAACGGTTGCAAATGAACCGAAAATCAATCCCATTGCGGCACTGAAAAGTGATACGAGAACCAGAAATGCAAAGGTTCGCTTTTTACCCATAATCGGGGTCAGCGCCAAAATGCTCGGCAGGCTGATCGAAGGGCCTGCGAGTAGCAGCGCCAGGGCTGGGCCCGGGTGCATGCCCCATCGCATGAATAGATCAACAACGTTAACACCGACAATTGAGCCGAAATAGAGAAATGAACCGATTAGAGAAGAAAGAAGGTTGCTGAAGATTGAGTTGTCGCCTACGAGTTCAAGATTACTGACGATAGAGCTGGTCCCGCCAAGGAACCCTGAAAAGAAAATACCCAGCACAACCATGGGTATGATCCTGCGTGCCTGACGATAAGTGCGTTTCAGCCATTTCCTCGTTTCGTTCCAGGTAAACCAACGCCAAAGTATAACTAGAACCAGTAATACCTCTATGCCAATCGCAAGCATTTTTCCTGCAAATTCTGCAGTTTTGGCAGCCATCTCAGCACCACGATCTGCAAAGTGTTCCGGTGAAACCAGCTGACTGGTGAAAGACTGAAATAAATCAGTTGAGGTAAGCATAATAAAAACCAGAATTATAAAGAAAAGACCTTCTTGCCAGGCTTTGCGATTTGAAGGCTTGATTTCGGGTTCTTCGTGTTCAAATTCTTCAGAGGTATGAGTAAAAAGCTTCTGCATGATAATGCCGATAATAATACCGCAGAATGCAACTGATACTATGCGAGCTACCAGCATAGAAGGCAGAATTTTCCATGTGTAAATTAAAGAGATCAAATTTATTGCCGGCGATGCATAAAGAAAAGTAATTGCAGGCCCGAGACCGGCTCCGCTTTGAAGCAGACTCATGAAAATCGGTAGAACTCCGCATGAGCAAACGGTTAGAATTGCGCCGGCAAAAGCCGCTATCGGGTAACTTACAAATGGGCTGGCTTTTTTCCCTATTGTTAAAAT
Organism: Candidatus Rifleibacteriota bacterium; assembly: GCA_051747585.1. GTDB lineage: Bacteria > Muiribacteriota > Ozemobacteria > Ozemobacterales > Ozemobacteraceae > DYKG01. Next base: position 4,616 of record JBNJGH010000080.1, on the reverse strand, counting down.
AATTGTTTCTTTAGAGAAAAAGGTAGATATTGCAGCTGCAAGGAAAAATGCAGGGATCATTGCCGAAACAAGATGCTTGGATAAAAAGTCAAGTAGAGTAGTTGCTCCGGAATGAGAAGATAAAATAAGCCAGTTTAAAGTGTTGGAGGCGACTTCAAGGCTGTCTTTTCGCCAAGTTGGGCTGCCGTTCTCTGAGGTTAAAAAAAGAAAAACCCCAAAACAGACGAAGAACGTTATCCAGATAATTTTTAAAACTAATTTTTCAAAATTAGATTTTTCTGGTCTGAGATTGAAATCTTCTTTTGATTTTTTTCCTTTGCTTTCGACTTCGCATCCCATGTCTTCACATACCGGCAAATTAACACTTTTTTTATCTTTACTCATAGACTATATCCTATACCCGCTTACATCATTTTATCAAGCATTTTCAAACAGAAATTTTGTAAAAAAATTTGGACAAATCTTCAGGTGGTTGAGCAGTAATTATCATTTTAGTAATGAATGCCACTAAGATAAAAAGTAATATTTTGCGAATCGTGCTCGTGCTCGTAATCCTAATCGTAATCGATTTAAATGTTGATTATTCGTTTACGATCTCGCTGATTACCAGTACCGCTTTGCTGAGCACGAATAAATTATCAGTGCTTTAAATATCTTCTTAACTTAGTGCCATTCCATTTAGTAATATTAGCGAGTTTCAAGACATTTAGACTGCTTTACTTTGACACCGCTCAGGGACCGCTTAGGGTGTCATTGCGAGGAGTTCTGCGAAGCTTTATGCGAAGCAGAACGACGAAGCAATCTTTGATATGCTCAAATTTAGTACATAACAAAAAATACAATAATGTCTTGAAACGTTTTCTACAAACAGATTGATGGTTACAGGGTTTGCTCGTGAGTTTGTTTTAAGCTGTGAAATTTAGTAAGCTAATACCGAAGGGTTGATAGATGAAGCTTAGAAATAAAACAATTTTTCTTCTTGTTCTGATATTTTTCTCTGCTTTAACCACTTTTTCTGCTGCCAGAACCGTAAAAATTGGGGTTCTGCACAAAGAAAGCTTGAGCGGTTGGGACTATGACTGGCATAAAACATTTGATAAGCTGAAACAGGCCTTGCCTCTCTACAATTTTGAGATGGTCGAGTTATCCTGGCTGGATCTTAACAAAGCAATAAAAGAAGAGCAGGTCGATTTTGTTATTTCGAGCCCGATTTTTTGCGCGGAAGCTGTTTTTGAAGGGCAATTGACAGTTCTTGCTACTCTTAAACGGCAGAGTGAGGACCTGCGTGGCTTTGAAGAGTTGTATGGCTCTGTTATCTTCTGGCGATCCGATAATCATTCGATAAAAAACCTCTGGGATATAAAGGGGCGAAAAGTGGCTGCCGGATCGGTTTTGTCTATCGGTGGCTGGCTTGCGGCAGCACGCGAATTCGCCGAGAGAGGAATAGATTTAAAAAACTATTGTTCAGCACTTTCCCACTACAATCATAGTGAAAAAGTGGTCGAAGAGGTTCTTGCCAAAAAAGCTGAATTTGGAATATGCAGAACTTCAATACTTGAGAAAATGAGCAAAAAAGGGAAAATTAACCTGAATGATTTGACCATAAGTAAAGAATTCGTTTCCCATGAGCTGCCGTTTCTTTGCTCAACCCGGCTGTATCCGGAATGGTCGCTTGCTCGACGTGCGGGGGTATCAAAGCTGCTGGCGGAAAAAGTAACCATGGCGTTGTTCAAAATGACCGAAGACATCGGGACAATGCACACAATATGGGGTATTCCTGCTAATTATGCGCCAGTTCACCAGTTAATGAAGACTCTTCAATTAGAGCCTTTCGATTCAGACGTTTCTTTTTTTAGAACTGCCTTAAAGAATCTCAGAAAATGGCTTGCATTGTTTTTTATTGCAATTATTATGCTTGGCACTGCACTGTTTTTGCTTATGAGGCTTAACTTCAAGCTTAAAAGAGTAACAGACGAACTTACGGAGCAACAAAGTTTTTTAAACCATCTTATTGATTCAATTCCTGACCTTATATTTGTTAAAAGCCAGGATGGAAAATTTATTCTTTGTAACCGGGCTTTTGCCGAAACCTTCAATGTCAAAGAAAAAGAGATAGCAAATAAGACTGAAAGCGATATTTTTCCTGATGGTTCGCCTTTTTCAGAGGGTGATGAAAGGATCAAAGCCAGCGGACAAACGGTAAAGTTTACTAAAAGACTTCCTATTTCGGATCAAAAATCTATTTTCGGCGAAATTATCAAAGTGTCTTGTCAGCTTGTTGAAACCGGTGAAAGAAGAATTCTGGGTATAATAAGAGATGTTTCGGCCAATTATAAAGCCCGACAGGTTCAAAAACAGCGTGAAAAACTTATTACCGGAATTGCTGAAGCTGCCCATCGAGTTATTGGCGCAGACAAATCAATCGAACAGACCCTCGGATCGGCATTGGGCTCACTGGGTAAAGCTATTGAAGCTGACAAAATTGGAATAGTTCGTTCCAGATGCAAGGATGATCAGGCTGGTTGTGAAATAGCCTGCTTTGGTTGTTTTTCCGATAAACCCTGTAGTGTGGATGCAAAAGAGGCTATTGCTGAAATTATTCAGAAAAATTTTTCGAGGCTTCTCGCCGACCAGATAGTTGGTCATTCAATTATGGACTATTCCGATGAGCTCAGGAAACAGCTTGGCCGGTTTAATATAGGCTCTTTATTGATTGTACCTGTTTTTGTCTCTGGCGATTTTTGGGGTTGCATGGAAGTTCAAATTATAGCAGAAGAGCGCGACTGGCACGATTATGAACTGGCTGCGCTTAAAATGGCTGCTGAAATGTTTGGCTCAATGATCGAGCGAAGCGAAAACTTTAAACGCCTGATTGACTATCGTGACCGTCTTAGACTTGCCCTGGATTCAGCAGGCTTGTTCCTCTGGGAGTATAATTTTCTTGATTCGGTTAACAATACCCCCGACGATCTTTACCAGAATCTCGGCTATATCGATTCTGAAGATATAGAGGTTGCTCGCAGCAAGGGCTTCGATCTGATTCACGAAGAAGATCGCTATCTGGTTAAAGATATTGCAAGAAATGAAACCTGCCAGTTTGAAGTCAGACTGCGTAGCAGCGAAGATAAGTATGTCTGGCATTCGTTTATCGGTCGCAATTATTTTGATTCGGGACACAGGCATCTTAAGCTGATTGGATTTTTCCGGAATACGAGCCTCGAGCATGAGCGCGAAATGGCTCTTAGAATGGAAGAAAGCCGTAACGTTCATGCCTTGACTGCTGCCAGAGCCGCAAGCTGGGAATATGTTCCCGAAGAAGACAGGTTCTACTGGTCGAGCCATGTTAAAAAGCTGCTGGGCTATAATCCCGAAATTTTTTCTCCGAATATCGAGTCAGTTTTTCAGGTAATTCATCCTGAAGACCTGCCTATAGCAAGAATGGCGGTTCGTAAATTTATTGCGACTGGTAGAGAGCTCAGGTTTGAATGCCGGTTGCGTAAGTTTGATGGTAATTATGTCTGGTTTGCTAACATTGGTACTCAGGTTAAAGATCCCGAACTCGATAATGTTCGTTATTACGGTATTGTTCTTGATATATCAGAGACAAGGCAACTGCAGGAAAACCTGCTGCAGGCCCGCAACAATGCCGAAGAAATGGCGCGCAAAGCTAAGATGGCAAGCCAGGCCAAAACATCTTTTCTGGCAAATATGTCTCACGAAATAAGAACTCCGATGAATGGCATTCTAGGTATGATTGAGCTTTTGTTGGCCACGGATTTAAATGATCGCCAAAAAGAATTTGCCAGCTTGATTTACCGATCTTCCCATTCTCTGCTCGGAATATTGAATGCGGTGCTTGATCTATCAAAGATTGAAGCGGGTAAGTTTACCCTCGAGCCAATTAACATTAATTTGAAGAAAACTGTTGAAGAAGTTGTAAGCTTGATGGAGCCGCTCGCAGAGAAGAAGCATGTTGAGCTTATACTCAGATATCCGCCGGATATACCTGAAAACGTTGTTGCTGATGGAGGAAGAATACGACAGATTTTAACCAATCTGATAAATAATGCGGTGAAATTTACTGAGGAGGGGTTTGTCAGTATTGAAGTTCAGGCCAACTTAAAGGAAGGTAATGCCGATAACGCTTCTTTTACCTTTATAGTCAAAGATACGGGAATAGGTATGACCGAAGAACAACAGCAACAAGTCTTCGAAAAATTCAGCCAGGCAGATACTTCTATTACTCGCAGGTTCGGTGGTACAGGTCTTGGGCTGACAATTTGTAAAGAACTTGTTTCGATGATGGATGGAAATATCAGTGTGGAGAGCGCTCGCGGAATAGGAACCAGAATCTGGTTCACCGTCGATCTACAGTTGATAGGCAAGCTTCCGGAAGGTGAACAGAATCTTGAGCAGGAAGCTTTTATCCTTTTTGCCGGCGACAATGAAGCAATTAAAGATACGGTATGCGAAATCATTGCAGCCTGGAAAATCGACTTTCTTAAAGCCAACTTGAATGATCTGGATAAACTGTTGCTGGAACACAAAGACAGCGAGAAAAAAATTATTACCATAATTGATATCCCTGCCAGGCAGGAGAAGGTTGAAGTTATCGA
>JBNJGH010000079.1:0-16411 GCA_051747585.1 Candidatus Rifleibacteriota bacterium | reverse complement strand
ATTGAAAAAGCAAAGGGAGTGCAGCCGGTAAGACCTGTGTTTGTCCAACTGTTACCATTATCGCTGGACTTGATCAGACCTGAATTGGGGCCACCGGCATACCAGGCATCACCCAATGTGAAGAACAGGGTAGCACCTTCTGCAAGGCCGGTGTTTATAACCTGCTTTACAAAACCATCTGCTGAAGGATCATATTTGAAAAGTCCGCCTTTGCCGGAATCACCGGTGCCACATGCCATTACCATATTGTCGTCGATATATATATATGCTACCGAACTTGCAGTCATCCCTTCAGAAACACCATAAAAAGTTGCCACCCCGTTTTCTACTTTGGCTACTGTTTGTGCGGCTGTGTCGTCTTCAAGCCCTACCCAGAAAGTTGTGTCATTCTGCCGAGCAAAAGTTAAGGCTTTCTTTGCGCCTATTGCAGCTTCATTACTAAAAGAGTTCGCGGTTGTGTCATATTTTGACAAGCCACTGTCACTGCAAACATAAAAATTATCACTATCTGCTGTCAGCTTGTTTATATTTGTCGGGGAGCCGCTCAGGCTGGTAAAACTGAGCGTTGCCTGACTCGGATCGAATGATTGAACGCCGGCTGCAGAGCCCAGATATATGGGGCCCGATGATGAAGGGCGAACTAATGAACGTATGTCATTGCTTGCAAGACTTGAGTTCGATGTAGAGTCAAACGCAGTTACAACGAAGCCGAAAGGGTTCAGGGCGTCGTCAAGTCCACTCCCCCCACTGCTGCAGGCAATCATTAATGGTGCTGTAAGTAAAATCATTAAAGCTATGTATTTTTTCATAATATTTTCTCCGTATAATAAAAACTATCGCATATCTTAACAAATTCAGCCGCTGCTGGCTAAAAAATATCAGGTGAATTGAATGTCGCCACTTACTGATTCAGCAACGAAAACAGCGCCATCATTACCTGAATTTAGTGCTGTTCCCTGATTGTTCATCGGGGTTGCGTCGCCCTTCCAGTCAAGAACCGTATCGCCGCTTCTGGTAGTAGCTTCTACAAGCTTCCAGGGACCGTGCAGCTTTTCTACAATAATGTCGCCCGAGGTGGTTACCAGTTTTACATCGGTCTTTTCGCTGATTTCGCCTTCGGTTACGAGAATGTCGCCTGATACCGAATTAATTTTGAGTGATTCGATTTTAGAATTTCTTACAAGGAAATCGCCGGAAGTAGATTTTATTTGCAAATCTATTTCTCCGCCTTCGACCTGGACTGTGCCACTTACGGTTTCAATAACAGAATTTCTAAGATCAGAGCCCTGAATTCTTATATTGCCGCTTACAGTTTTTAATTCACCAATCTGATAGCGTCCGCGCATTCTTATTGTAGAAGAAACGGTTTTACAATTTATTTCAACGCCCTCCGGCAGAGTTATTTCCATATCGAGAAGAGCTTTAACTGATTGGTTCTTGTCGAACCCAACTCTGAGAGTATCTTGGGTAATTCTCATTCCGTAATTTGAAAACCATTGGGTCGGTTGGTATTCGCCGAGGCATTGCTTGCTGACTCTACCATTTACGTGAATTTTGAATTTTTCTCCCTGCTGAATTCGAATTTCCCCGAAAATATTTTCAAAATCGAATTTTTTGCATTCCTCGATGCCTTTCGGCGGAGCTGCAACAAAATCAACAGAGACCCCGTCAATTGGATCACCTTTCATCTGACCGATCTCAGCCGCCATAGTTCCGACCATCTCCTGCATCCAGCTGCCAAATTCTTTCATTTTATCTTTGAATTCACGACTACGGGGCTCGGCTTTCTTAACAGCGTGCTCTACCGTGTGTTGAACTGTCTGGGCGATATTTCTCAAATCAAATCCAAGTTTGGTTGCATCTTTGAAGGGATTAAATCCATCTGTTTGTTCCTGATCGTTGTTTTCATAATCAGTTTCCTGCTTTTGGGTTTTTTCTTCTTCAGGCTCCTGCTTAGTTTCAGGGGTTTGTGAATTATCTTTGCCAATTGCGGCAAGAAGCTTTTCTGATTCCTCTACGGTTATTTTTCCCTCGGCCAGCATATTTAAGATCATTGTTCTGGGGTCAGACATGCAATCCTCCTGGTTTTAAAACCATAAAATGTTGTATTCTGCCATGATATATTGCCTGGGCTTTTACTGCAAGCCCACCTTTTGATCTTAGCAATTAACATTTCTCTGTATAGATTTTTGGGGGTGTATTTTTTCGGCGAAATATGGCATATAATAGGGGCATATTTTTTTAATTATTCTTATTCAACAAGGAACAGCACAGGATAATGTATTTAAAGTCTCTTGAACTAATGGGATTTAAATCATTCGGTCGCAAGACTGTATTTGATTTTCAGCCCGGAGTTACAGCAATAATTGGACCCAATGGTTCAGGAAAAAGTAATATTTGTGATGCAATAAGGTGGGTGCTTGGTGAACAGAGTGCCCGAGCACTGCGCGGAACAAAAATGTCAGAAGTAATATTTGCCGGTTCATCCGAGCTCAGGCCCTCGGCATTTTCCCAGGTAAAGCTAATACTTGATAACGAAGATCGTGCAATGCCCCTGGATTATTCAGAGGTAAGTATCGGTCGCCAGCTTTTCCGGTCAGGCGAGAGCAACTATATGATCAACAGCAATAGAGCTCTTTTGTCGGGAATCAAAGAAATGCTTATGGATACCGGGATAGGTAAAGATGGTTATTCCGTAATAGGCCAGGGCGACATTGATGATATTATTTTTCAGCGAACCCAGTCTCGTAGAGCTCTTATTGAAGAGGCTGCAGGTATTACAAAATTTAAGCACCGCAAAAACAATACTTTAAACAAACTTGGTCACACCAAAGCAAATATTACCAGGCTAAACGATATTATCAGCGAAATTGAAAGTCAGCTTGGCCCACTCGAAGAACAAGCCGAGAAAACAAGAAAATATCAGGCTCTTGCAACCGAGATCAGGCAGCTTGAAATTGATCTTATTCTTTATGACCTGAATCAGCTCTATTCTGAGCAGGAAAACATAGAGTCGATGAGGCGCGGATTGATCGCCAAGGTCGAGGAAATAGAAAAGTTTCTCTCAGAAGTAGACGAAAAAAAAGCAGGTGCTCGCCTTAGATTTGCAGAGTTTGAAGCAGTTTTAAAAGAACGGCAGAATGAAGTAAAAACTATTTCCGGTCAGATAGAAGAACATCGCAACAAATCTGCGTCACACCGCGAAGATATAAGAAGCCATCAGGCAAGAAGTGAAGCAATTGCCGAAGAAATAGTAAATATTGATAACATGCTTCTCGATGGCAATGAAGAGATCAGTGAAGCAGAAAATCGCCTCAGCGAAGAGGAAGCTCGCGAAATTGAGCTTAGATCAACTATGGGCGAAGTCGAAGAAAATATTACTTCGGTAAAAGCCGAGCTTGACAGCCATTTAAATGAATTGTCTCAAGATAAAGATTCGGCGTTTAATGTTGCAGTCGAAATTGCAGAGCGCAAAAACCGTATCAATACTGCCGATCAGCAGTCGCAGATTTTGCAAAAACAGCTCGAAAAAGGCGAGAATGACGTTGAATCATCTCAGTCGCAAATCAGCAGGCTTGCCAAAGAAAACGAGCGCCTGACTCATGAAATTGATGAAATGCAGTCTGAGATCGACGAGAATCGCCAGGCTTACACCGAAGAATCAAAAGATCTTTCGAGAATAGAGCGCGAATATCGGCGTAACGAAGAAGAACTCAACGGTGTTTCAGATCAGATTAAAATTTTCCGGGCTAGAAGTAACTTACTTGAAGAAGTTCGTTATAGTAACGAAAGTGGTATATTCAGAGGTGTTCAGGCAGCCCTCGCTTTGAAAGAGACCGGCAGATTACCCGGTATTAAAGGAATGGTCGGCGAATTGATAGATGTTCCCAGAGGACTGGAGCTGGCTTTTGAAACAGCGCTTGGCGGCAGCCTGCAGGATATTATTACCGATAACGTAGAAACGGCAAAAAGCGCCATTTCAGTTTTAAAACAAAATCGAGCCGGTAAAGCTACTTTTTTGCCCCTTGATATGATTAAAACTCCGCCCACAGCTAAAAATACCCAGGCGCCGGGTTGTCTTGGCGTTGCTCTCGATCTGGTAGACTTCGACCCCAGATACTATACCGCAATGAGTTATCTGCTTGGCCGCATTCTTATCTTTGAAAAACTTGATGATGCAGTTGTTTTTGCAAAAAAAGAGCGAAATTTTAACCGTATTGTAACTCTTGAAGGTGATATCGTAAGGTCGTCAGGTGCTCTTACAGGCGGCGGCGATAACCGTAAAAGAGTCGGTATTCTGGCTCGTAAAAGAGAACAGGAAGAGCTTGCTACTAAACTTAGCAGTCTTGAAAATCAGGAGAAAAAGCTTCGCAGTCAATTAGGCTCTTTGCTGAAACAAAAGCAGAGATTGACAAGCTCTACCAGAGACCGCGAAGATGCAATTCGCAGACGCGAACAATCTATGGATTTCTTTCAACGGTCTCTTGAAAAGAACAGCACTGAGCTTGAAAACCGAAAAGATGAATTTTCCCATATTTCCAGAGATAGAGAAGAAATTAAACAAAGACTGGCAAAATTGCAGAATGATCAAAAGGCTGCTAAAGCAGAATTGATCGAGCTTGAGAAAAAAGATAAAGACCTTGCCGGAAGATTGAACTCAATGAGCGGCAAAGAAGAAGGTATTCAGGCTAGACTGACTTCTCTTAACAGCATGTATGGAGAAAGAAAACTTGAGCTTGCCCAGATTCTTGAACGTAAAAAAGCGATCAAAAAAGAAATAGAATCCTCTAAAAGGCGCAGAAAAGAAGCGCAGGAAAGAAAAGATCGAGCCGCTAAAGAGGTTGAAGACCTTAAGCTTTCGGTAAAAAACAATGAACAGAATGTTCTTGAGATTCAAAAGAAAATTGACGAGCATGAAAGACGCAAAGAAACCGTTGAAGCGGCTATGGAAGATATACAGGCTGACTACAGCCGTATTTCCAAAGAGCTCGATCAATTAGATCATGCTTATCAGAGCAGGGTGCGCATCGAAGATTCAACTCGCAAAAAGCTTTCAGAGCTTGATATAAAGCTCGCCGAAGTAAAAACTCATGTCAAAAATAAAGAAGGCGTGCTTAATGGCGAGTTTAATATAAATATTAGCGAAATTAGTATAAATCTTCATAAATATGAAAGCCGCGACGAACTTTCTAACAGAATTATGCAAAGAAAATTTGAACAGGAAGCTCTCGAGCCAGTTAACCCGCTTGCTATCGAAGATTACGAAAAAACTCGCGAGCGTTACGACTTTTTGAACAGCCAGGTTGAAGATATGCTCGAAGCAGCCGGTTCACTTGAGCAGGTTATTGCCGAAATAGAAAAGATTTCGTCAGAAAGATTTCTTGATACTTTCAAGCAGATCAATCTGGCTTTCAATGATATTTTTGATGTTCTTTTCCCTGGTGGTAGCGGTAGTTTGAAGCTTAAGGATCAAGAGAACCCACTTGAAAGTGATATAGATATTATCTGTAAGCTTCCCGGCAAGAAGCTTTCAACCCTCGAGCTATTCTCGGGAGGCGAGAAAGCACTTATTTCACTTGCTCTTCTTTTTTCAATACTTCAGGTTAAACCCCCTGCATTCTGTTTGCTGGATGAAGTAGAGGCCGCTCTAGATGAAGTGAACGTGCGGCGGTTTACCAGGATGTTGAGAACTTTTTCCGATAAAACTCAATTTCTTGTGATAACTCATAATAAAGAAACCATGCAGGCGGTCGATGTAATTTATGGAATTACCATGCAGAAGATCGGAATCTCTAAACCAATTTCGATAAGACTTGAGGACGAAGACAAAATTAAGGAATATACAGTAAGCAGGTCGGGGCAGGTTCGCCAGAAACAGATGCAAACTGCGGGCAATGCTTAAGAGGAGAAAACCTATATGAACGACGAAAAACTTGAATCAAAAAAAACGGAAGATTCCGAAGAAGCTAATTCTGCTTTTAAGTGGGATGAGTCAAGAATAATTGTTTTATTAATCGGAATCAGTCTGGTTATTGAATCATTGCTGATTTATTATCAGGCAGGGGTCTCTCAATTTGTCGTAGCAGGAGTAACGGCAGTTGCAGGGGTAACTTTGCTTCTTTTTGCCTGGCTTGTTCCTTTTGAAAAACTCGAAGATCATGAAGCCATAGATGAAGATAAACCATACGAAAAGACTTCAACCGAATCAATAAAAGAGCCATCAGCCGAAAAAGAAAAAATTTCTGAAGCAGTCAAAGAAGCTGTTACTGAGCAAGCACCTGAAAAAAAAACTGTTGAAGAAAAAGCTGAAGAGCCGGCTGAGCCGGCCGAGCCCGAAAAGGTAATTGAAGAGATTGCGGCTAAAGAAGAGGAAGAAGAGCCAAAATCCTGGTTCGAAAAACTTTCTGTTGGGCTTAACAAAACAAGAACAGGTTTTGTCGGGCGCCTCAAAAAACTGGTTCTTGGCAGTACCGTCATTGATGATGATTTGCTCGATGAGCTTGAAGAAATGCTCTACGAAGCCGATGTGGGAGTTAAAACTACGCAAGAATTATTAGACCTTCTTCATCAGAAAGTCGATGAAGAAAACATTACCGAACCCGAAAAAATTTATGAAATTTTACGCGATCAACTAAAGGCAAAGCTTGCCAAATTTTCTTCTGAACCCAATTTTAACGAAAATGGGCTCAGCGTTTTTCTAATTATAGGCGTTAACGGCGTAGGTAAAACCACTACCATAGCCAAGCTTGCCAGAAAATTCTCAAAGGATGGTAAAAAAGTTGTTCTTGCAGCCGGCGACACTTTTAGAGCCGCGGCTATCGATCAGATTACAATCTGGGGCGAAAGAGTCAATTGTGATGTAATTCGTGGCGATGAAGGCGGAGACCCCGGTGCTCTGGTTTTTGATGCTATTCATGCAGCGCGGAAGCGAGAAGCAGATGTGTTGATCGTCGATACCGCGGGGCGAATGCATGTAAAAGCCAATCTCATGGCTGAGCTTAAAAAAGTGCAAAAAATAGCAGCAAAAGAAAGCGATGGCGGTCCTCATGAAATTCTTCTGGTTCTCGATGCAACAACTGGCCAGAATGCTGTTCAGCAGGCTAAACAATTCAATGAATCTCTGCCCATAAGCGGTCTGGTAGTAACCAAACTTGATGGAACAGCCAAAGGCGGAGTTTTGTTTGCAGTTGAAGAACAAATAGAGGTTCCGGTTAAATTTATCGGGGTCGGCGAAAAAATGGATGATTTAATGCCTTTTGATCCGGATATGTTCCTTGAAGCCCTGTTTGCAGATGATACGGATAAAAGAAAAGATAGCGATTACCGGGTTTTATAAAAGAATAGCGTTTCCCAGAAGGTAAAATCGTTATCTATTTCCTGACTTAGATTTTTCAAAAGACTTGTTATTGTGCTTTGGTCATAGCCATCTTCTTTAAGCTTTGCAATTCTGGAAAAGCTTTGAAGGTGAAAATTCACGGAATTTTCGAGTCTTGTAACCAGCAGACTGTCTGGTTTCAAGGCGGTAGATATTTCATGGGCGGGTTGCAAAAGGCTCTTATTTAGAAAAGCGTTTAAACGGTTAAATTCTTGTGGAACAGAGTTGTGTTTTTCTCTTTGTTCTAAAACGGTTTGCATTTTTTTTATCGTTTCGGGATTTTTTAGTAAAGATAGTTTGTATTTAAGCCTTTCGAGGTTGTTATCGGCTTTGTTTCTGATAAGTCGAGCAATTTCGTGACCTACTTTTTTAATTTCCATGTTCCATGTTTGTGTGGCAATAAAGTTCAGGGTCGGAGGCACGGTTGAGTGATCTCCATGAGCAAGAAAGAACCTTATCCATTCGCTACTCAGCTCATTAGCTATCTCTTTTTTATCAGGGTGATCAAGTCGCGCAGACAATGCAGCTTTTTCGCATAAATCAATCAGCAACTGACATCTGGCGCTGAAGTCAGATTGAACAAAAGCACTCATATCGCAGGCGTTTAACATGACCGGCAACAGGCACAACAAGAAAATAAAGCCAACCCGGCTTAATGTCGGGTTGGCTATTTGATTTTTTTTGTTTTTAATTGCGGTTTTCTTTGATTTCAAGTACACGGGTATCGAAGCCGCTTTCTACGACTTTAACAGGTATGATCAGAGTTCTTTCGTTGCCGTCTTGATCGGCGGCGCGAACTTGAATTTCTACCTGATTTATAGAAGGATCTGCCTTCATTGGCATATCGATGGCATAGCTTGCTCTGGGCCTATCAGCGAAAGCCGGAATTTCGTTACCGTTCATGTCGAGAGAAGGTGCGGTTGGAATTGCCGGGCTATTTGAAGGCAGTAGATTTGTTGTGCCGCCTTCAAGGTTGGATATTTGAATTTCAGCTGCTCCTAGAGATCTGAAGCCGGTATTGTCGGTTATTCTAACGTTTACCATCAGACGACTTGCTCTTCTAAACTGAGGCACTGCATCGGAGAGATGATCTGTCACTTTGACTTCAGTCGTTCCGATTGCAGCTGGATAAGCGGCGCAGCCAGGAATGGTATTAACAGAATAAGAGTTAATTACGGTGTTGCTTTGCAGGTTGTAAGATTCTGCAGAAAGCTCACATTTACCCAACTCAGTTTCTTCATCGGGAACAGGACCCTGATCATTTATATTCTCATCAAGTTTAATTACCCAGCGTCGATTATCGACCTGTGAAATCAATTCTACCTCTATGGTTGGTGGGTCATTGTCAATTCTTTCTACTGCTTTTACAAGTGAATCACTGATATTGATTTTTTGATTCTCATTTATGCTTAACCCAAGGTCGCTGAATGCTTTTTCATGATAAAATTCATGCTCAACGATCGTACTGTAAGAGCCAATTCCGTCTTTAATTGAGCCTAGAACAGTGTAATTTAAAGTACCTATCCAGTTTTGCAGGTCTTTACCTTTATCAAAATCCTTGTTTGGGCCATATTCTGTTAATTCAGTGGTAAAAGAAGCTCCTGCTTTCCAGTCATTGTTAGCATAGAAATTAATGTTATCAGGTCCGTCATTTATAGTGATATCTGTGATTACCGGACCTTTTTTGAATTCTAGATTTGAAGAGCTCGAGTTGAATTTTTCTGTGCTGTCTGAACTTATAACTTCGTAAGCAGAGCGAAATTCTCCCATTTCTGCATGAGGATTGTTATCGTAAACCGCAAAGGTGATGTGAACCTCATCAACATCATCGCCTGTGGTTTGTATAACAGGTGTTGGGTTGTCGCCCGGAGACTCGGTCATCGTAGGCAGTGTGTAATCGCGTGCCAGCACCCCAAGATTTTCTTTGCCGCCATTGAAGAATTCATTGCCGCTATCGCCATCTTTCCAACTCTGGTTAATCAAAAAGTTGGTTGAGGGTTCGGTATTGGTACCATTTGCCAGGCGCATTCTGCCAAGAACATGTAGTGGCAAATCACCTTCATCGTTAAATAGAGGCACCATGCTGCTGAAACGTTTTTCAGCGGTAGTGGTCGTGTCGCCCAGATCATTGCTCAGCCATGAAACTCTTGGATAAATGATTTCAAGATGAAGACTAAAAGTTTCCGGATCTTTGGGGGTTTGGATTTTCTCAAGAAACTTATCGGCATTAACCGGAATAGTAACGCTATACTGGCGATTGCCAAGGTGAGTTTTGCTTACACCTGAGTCTGCACATGAGCCTCTGGCAAGAAGTATGCCTCTGGTGTGGCGGTCGTCAGCACTTAGATCCTGGGTTCTAACAGCGATGCCATAGGGGCCCGTAGGTTGGAGATAAAGCCCCCATTGTATAAAGCCCCAGTCATCTTGACTTGGCGGCTGGTCTACTCTGGTGCCGTTGTCGCCTTCCATAAGAGAGCCTTTAAGTCGCCCGGGATTGTATACGTTTGTTTTGATTTTGTCTGCTATATTTGTATGGTCACCTGAAGGTTCATAATTGTAAACATGGGCTGACGGCGACTCGTTGGTAAGATTAGTCGAAAAAGCAGAAGGGGGGGTGTAAGGCAAAGCAGGAAAGTAGTTGCCTATTTCATTGTACAGTCTTGCGTAATACAGGTAATCCCACACGCCTATGCCGTCGTATGTTGCGAGGGCGGAGCTGGTATTAGAATCTCGATTGGCATCACGAACAAACTGTGCGTCAAAGCTTATTTCTATATTATCGAGCTTTTTGTCTTCTTTAAAGTCAAGTTTAGAAAGAAGAGGGCCCGTTCCATTTACTCCAGAACCGGGAACGCTGTTATTGGTGATTCTGCTGGTTGGTTTGATCTGTATATTGGTAATATAGCTTGGGCTGTCATTAACATTCAAGTTCTCAGAATAAACCTTTATCAGGAAAGGAGCGGTGTCGATTGTTTCCTGTGAATCATTTAATTCGTGAGGTCTAACACTGGCATCAAGTCCGCTGAAATCAAACTTGTTAAAAGTAACCTGAGCTCTTACAACATAGTTTCCCGGATGAGGGAATTTGTAAGAAAATGCTCCATATTCTCCACTTCCTGATTCGTTGCTTTTCATATTTTCCAGAATTATAAGGTCTGAAAGATTATCGGGAATTTCGTTGTTTTCAACCCAATCTATTGTCCATTTGAATTCTGTTTTCTTGGTGCTTGATTCAAACATGCTTGATGGAAAGCCGCTGAAGTTTCCGTCTCCATTTTCATCATGGGCATAAGATCCATCTTCTCCCGGGATTGAATTCAGCATAACATTTTCATGTACTTTTACCCCGGTGTCAGGATTAACGATGTCATCGATTGATTTCAGGTCGTGATACTCACTAAGATTTGGGACATAAGGCTTATAACCTTCTATCTTAAAATGGAGAGTAGAATGCTCGGCAACTGAAGTCCCTGGCGTTTCGGGGGAGAAGTTAGTGTCCGGTGCTTGTGAATCAGCGGGTTCGGGGTCTGGTATAACTATAATATTCAAGTCAGATGTGCCCGGTAAAGCTTCGGGAACCTTGGCCAGGTTGACAACTGCCAGTTCTGCCGGATAATATGAGTTTCTGTCGGCATCTGCTTCGGGGCTCCAGGTTGCGTTGCGCCAGCCAATGCTGTTGTCGGTTTTAACTTCATAAGATCTGGTCCAGTAGTCGTAGCCGGCAAATACTTCACCACGGGGTTCCTCGGCACCAAGTGAACCGGTTCCCTGGGGGTAGCGTTTAACTGTTTTCTTAACGGTTTGTTTAAGTGTAATAACCTTGTAATCGCCGGGTTGCTGATCACCCTCTGCAATTTCAGTTGGCTCTGAATCGTCACCCTCAATTTCAGGTGGTCTGAGCCATGTATCAGAAACATCAAAGAAGTATGATGAACTTTCAGGGTTGAGCATGTTTACATCCAGGGCTGCCATTTCAGTGTCTGATGGGTTGAGTTCTGTTCTTAATACATATAGATAGCCATCGCCATCTACGCCGATATCGTCGATATCGCCGTCAATAGTCCCGAGTTCCTGGGCTACGGGAACGACATTGGACATATAGTCAAGCTTACGCACTGTTTTGGTGTCTTCAAAGTATTCATAGGCGATGCCGCCGCGGCCCCACCATGAATCCTGGACAACAAACTTGTCTGCGTCTGATCCATAGATATAGTCAAGTCCGTTTGGACTGGAAAAGTCTGATGAGACGCCGATGCGTCGAAGGTTTGCGGGGGTTATGCCATTGTCTTCAAGGTAGTCGCCATTAACAATTGCTGAAGTAAAGTTGGTGCCTGCATCATCAGTCGAAATGGCAATAGGTTCGGTAACGCTGCTGTTAGGTTTAACAACCCTGAGAGCGGCGTTAATTTCATTGCCGGAAAAGTTTTTTCTTATACCCTGCGGATTAAAGCCATATCTGGCACCTTTGGTCGATGTTACGACCTTTACTGTCGAAAGCTGCGTTTCGATGGTGCTAGATCCCAGGGAACCGCCGGGAATGCAGTTGTCGCCGCAGTATTTGCCATAAAATTCTTTTGCTCTTACATCGATCGATGAAAGCATGTCGGGGCTTTGCAGATTGAGACTCAAAGAGGGAGGAGGCGCTGCCAGGTCTTCGGCTGCATATAAATCGAGGCTTTTCTGCCTGTGTTCGTAAACTCTTTTAACAATACAGGAGAAAAAATCTTCACTTTCATGGCCGGCTTGTCCCTCACTCCATAATTTAAGTGGCTTAATATTTTCGTTTCGTCCTACTGTTCCGTCAAGGGCTTCCCCGGGGAATTCCGGGTGCCCCTGTGTCCCATAGGCATAATAAGCCACACCGGCATAATGAGAGGGTAAAATTACTTTGCGGTTGTCGGTTGGGTGTGCGATTCCGGTAGTTGAACTAAATGTTCCCGGCCATATCGGGGTTCCCAATGTTCCGCTGACTGTGTCTAAATATTTTACTTCTGTAGGACCACCAAATTTAACTGCGTAAGGATAAGTAACTCCATCAATATCATAGTTTATCTTCCAGTAAGAGCCTGAAGATGATGCGCTGCTCCAGTGAGGGGTGCTGGATCTCATATATCCGGTTACTCCGCCTTCCGGATCATCGGGAAGCATAACTTTAAGATAAATAGCAGAATCATCATCAAATTTCATTCCGGTAGGAAGCCAGCCCACATCGGCGTCCTCCCAGTCGCCCGGCTCTGAAGAGGATAATAGAAAAATTTCTTTGTACTGGTTGGCTGACAGGCCGCTCACTTTTCCGCTCATTGAGTTGAGATTGAACAGTTTAAATGGATTGTTTAACCAATTGGCGGCATTTTCATATTCGTTCAGGCGATAAACACCGTGCTCGTTAAATTCTTTTGACAGCAAGACATAAGCTACGCCATTGCTTCCAATCGTTTGCGCACTTATACCGATACAGCTGACGATAATAAAGATTAGTGCCAGGCCAAACCAGGCATTCATTTTAAATTTCATATTAAGCCTCCCCAAGCAGAAAAACAGCGTTACCTACATTTTATTCAATAGTTTTCTGAAAAAACTCCTGCATAAAATCTCTATGAGTTTTACTGATTTTATGCTTTTGATAAATATAATCAACAACAGCAGGGGTCATATTTACCCCGCCTTTTAATACAAATTTCATCAATCTGGGATCAGTACAATTAACCAGGTTGTTATTTTTAAGATTCAGCCAGCTTTTAAGCGAAGCGCCAACGGTCAACTTGCCTTCCGGGTCTTCTGATAGCCGATAATCAAGGTCATCAAAGAACTCTGGCATAGGATTAGCAATTTTTACATTGTTAGTGCTGCGCGAAAATTCAAAAGAACTGTTAAAGACAAAAGGAATTTTGTAAAATTTGGCTACAGCATCTACCGCTTCGTAAACATCGTCAAGAATAAGAGCGAAAACCTCCCGTGTTTCTTCGTGGGAAGCGTGGGATGAGTATCTTGAGTCTTTGTTCAGTTTGGCAATATCTGCCTGCACTTTTTGTACCTCTTTTCTGACCTTACGTAATTTTTTAGAAAATTCCATGTTAATAGACTCTCTCTTATCATTATACTCTTTAAGAGACAAACCGCCAGTCAGTGAGGAGTTGCTTTTTTTATTGTTAAGCTTTTGAAGCTCCTTTGTGTAAGTGTTTTCAATTGTAGCTCTCTGTTCCTGCAATTTTTTGAGAATTTTTTGCTTTTCTTCAATTTCTTTTTTTACTTTTTCTAGGTTGTCTGACTTTTTTTTGTCTACGTTAATCTTTTTGTTTTTTAAAGCTGATAGTTTGAATCTTTTTGAATCAGAATCGAAATGCTGCATGAAAGGGTGAAGCAATACCGCATCTGCAACATCAACATAACCAAACTGGGGTTTGGCTTCCTCTGCTGTTGACAAAGCAGCAAAAACAACGATAAAAAGGCAAGGCAAAGCAAAGAGTTTTTTTAAAGACATTCTTACCATCCTCCGACTGAATTATGGGCGACAAGGTCAACATTTGGTGTACCTACCGCCTTTTCTGATCTTGTAGTATTTCCGTTAGGAATTTTACATCTGACTAAAATTGAAATAGAACTTCGAGGGTCGGTTGCGTCATTGGGCTGAACCGTTATTAGTTCAACATCTCTGGCCAGTTTGGCTGAAAATATGCGATTAGCGCTTCCGGGCGGAATGGCAGCCCGATTGAGCGTTGCTATCTGATCCCCGGGTACCGATTCTTCCCATCTGGTGTAATGAAGTATTCCTGCGTCGTTCAGGGAAAAAATATGATAAATTATGTTTGCTTCTTTGTTCTCGCTTGTGCTGTAACCGGTCTTGGCCGGAGTGGATTCCGTCAGAGCGAGAAATTTTGCGCCCAGTATATCGGTTCCGGTTATTCCCGCGGTTTCGGTTGCGCACATTGTTCCTTCGTAATAATGCAGGCCGAATTCGTCGCTGTCATTTTCGATTATTTGCCCCGGAAAAGTTAGGGCGGTGGGATAAGTGCTTTTTTTTATCGAGTCATTTATCTGGCGGCAGGCAAGTTTTAATTTGTTTATGGTTCTCTGAGCCCAGATTGTAGCATTGCTGAGCTTGCTGCCACCACGATAAAGGCTGAAAAGGCCGGTCATAAAAAGAGCAAGGACCCCGGCCGCTATAATTATTTCTATAAGGGTGAAGCCCTTTTTGCCTTTATTAATCACGATTGATCCTTACTGTTTTTCTTATTTCGCAGTCAAAGTTTTGATTTCTGGCAGTAATTACACTGCTGCCGATTACAAGCTCGACGATAGCTGTGTTGTTGACCTTTGAAACGCCGCTGATTGTTGATTCGTCTATTTCCTGGGCAGCAATGTTCAATTCTCTTATGCCGTATTCCCCTTGTGAAAAGGGCTCTCGCATTTTGCTGAAAATCGAAGCAGGCAATGGCTTTAGCGATAAAATAGAGTTTATGTCTGTTCCATCTACGGTTACCGGATCAGATTTTATATCTGCTTTGAATGCATCCAGCCATTTTGTTTCGGCTCCACCATTCTTGGTGAAACCGGGCACATAGAGCCGGTTTGGGGTGAACTCGCTCGAAGTGAAAAGGAAAATTGGTCCAGGATTATAACTTTTTATGGCATCTTCAGGTGAGTCGAGATCTGTGATCTGGGTGAAGTCAAACAGTGGGTTGCGACCCTGAGCAAGGCATATTGCATCATAGAGCTCGCGGTGAAGAAATTTAACTTTCAGCATGGCATGCTGCACCCCGGCTCGGGCAACGAAGTGTGCCTGAAGCTGAGCAAAGCTGGTCTGGTTAGACCTGTTATACTGCTGGGTATTTTTTATAATGTAGGTGGCAAGTATGCCAAGGGCTGTGGCAAATACAAGTACCATTGGTATTGCCATTCCTTTTTTCGCATTTTTTATTAAGTTTGTTGTCATTGAAGATTTGCTTTCATGGTAAAAAGGTCTATTGAGCGATCGTGTCCGTCACGGTTAGTCCAGGTGATTTTTAACAGGATTTTTTTCATTACGCAATAATTGTTGCCGGCTCCTGTTGCCCCTTGTTCCGCTCCTAGTTCGTAAGCGCCGCCAAGGATGGTTGGTGGCTGTACAACTTTTGAGCCGTCAGCGTCTTCATAGGGTGACCTAATTGAAGGGTCCGGATTCATATAAGCCGAATCGTATGTGTACCAGTTGTTTTGTCCCGAACCATCCACCTGATTCTCGTAAATTGGTCGGGGCAGGCAGCTGAAGGCCATTTCGTTGGCGTAATCTACCGGGTTCGAAACCGTTATGGGAAAAACAAAAAGCTTGGTTTTGTAATCCAGATTTCTTTCGTCAGTAAGAGTGCCTCGGGCATAGTCGTCTGCTCCAGATGTGTTCCCGAGCTGGGCAAGAAAAGACGTTTTATCAAAAGCCGGGTCAGTCAGGGTAAAAACCTCGCCGACGTTTTCTTCGGCATTTGCTCCGTCAAGATCGCTTACGGCGCCATCTGCCTTGCGAATCGCATAAAAGGGTACTTCATCAAGCAGGGTATCAAGAATGTTTCTTGCAGCTGTTTGGGCAAAAGAAACGGAATTTGCTACATCTGAATTGCTCGAAGAATCTCCCAGAATTCCTATGAGCGGCAAAAAGGCAAAAGCAAGTATTAAAAGAGCTGTAATGATTTCTAAAAGTGTAACGCCCCTGCGTGCGACCAGCATAATTTTCCCCTGACTCTCTGTTATTAATACCATTTTAAATTAAAAAGAAACATTTAACAAGTTACTTCATTCTTGATAGCAATTCTCGGTCAGCGAACATCAGTTGGTTTCAGAAAAGAAAATTCCTCACACCAAGTCGCAAAGCCACAAAAAACTAACCACAGAGCGCACAGAGAACACAGAGAATCTTTTTCAGCCATTGTTTCCTTCTTCAGCAAGCCTTCAGAAAAACACGAGTGCTTTTCTGAAGGCTTGCTGAAGAAGGAAAAGCCGGGCGGTGAAACCGCCGGCTATTTGTCCACAGGACAAATCCTGGCTGAAAAAGATTAAAAAATCAAC
>JBNJGH010000078.1:0-16703 GCA_051747585.1 Candidatus Rifleibacteriota bacterium | reverse complement strand
TTTGATTTGGACAAACCAGTTCATGCCAGCTGGAGGAGCAAAATAATCCAGTTTTTCTGCAGGAATAAGGCCTTTTACCGCAAGAGTTTTAATATTCAGCGGGCCGGCAGCAAGCTCAAGATTGTAATTGTCGATAATTTTTTCAAGCTCGGCAATTCTTTGATCGGGAACAACATTCTCAGATAAATCTTGTTGTTTGCCCTCAGGCGCGAAAGAATCTATTTCAGGGGCTGAGGCAGAGGGTGCGCGGCTGCGAAACATTGCAGTAACCGGCGCAGCACGGCGATCTTTAGTGCCGGATTCTTTTTTGGCCATCATTCTGGTAGAAATATTTTCGCCATAATTGTTTTCGGGCATTTTAATCAGGGCTTCGGTTTCCTTAAGCTCCACATTCTGTTCTTCACGCTGCAGGGAATCTGATTTTTTAACCATTTGACGATTTTTTTTCAAAGCAATCATAGAACTATCGGACTCTGAGAGTTTAATTTCGGGTGATTGTATTTTTTGAGGCGCAACAGATTTTGACACAGCCGGCAAAGAAACCGATTTTGACCTGGAAGTATTTTGGATATGGTCCGTCTGCTGCAGTAATATTGCAGCAAAAAAACCTATAAAACATGAAATAAAAGCGGTTTTATAATGAAAGGTGTTAAAAAAAGCGCTCAAACGAGCGAACCAGGGTACTGGCGCGTCTTTTTTCTCCTCTTTTTCAAGAGCGGTCATAAAACGGGCTTCGAGCTCAGCCGGTGGTTGCTGATCAGCTATCTCAGCAAAACCTTTTCTCAATTTTTCTTCATATAAAAAGTAGTTTTTGCAGGAGGCGCAGTTTTCAAGGTGCGTCTGAACACCCTTGTCTGCTTTAATACAATCAAGGTTTAAAGCTTCGCGTATATTATTTTTTATTTCGTTACACTTCATAAGCTTTTTTCCAGACTTTTAAGTTCGAGTTGTTCTCGAATAATTTTATCCAGTTTCAATCTAGCCTGTCTCACCCTTGTTTTAGCTGTTCCCAGGGGGATTTCCATTACCTGAGAAAGTTCAAAAATTGAAAGGCCTGCCAGATAAACCAGGCATACAACCATACGCTCAGGTGATTTCAATTTTTCAAGCCCTTGATCTATGAGCAGCTTCATGCTCTGGTGTTCGAGTTCTTTAAGAACATGTTCTTCCACATTGTCATCTGCCACCACTACATCAGCAACATGCTCTGAAGCCAGTTCAGCTTTACCCTTTTTTCGCCATTCGTCGATAAGAAGATTTTTTGCAATTCTGAATATCCAGGTCTTCAAAGAGCCATAAGTAAAAGATTCTCGTTTTCGATAAACCTTTATAAATACCTCCTGCACCTTATCCATAGACAGCTCGGGATTTTGAGTATTTTTTAGAAAGAACTGATAAACAGCAGCTGAAAACATCTGGTAAAGCTGCTGCCAGGCCTGTTGGTCGCCTCTGACAGCTTTTTTCCAGATTATTTCAGAATTTGTATTCATTTAACTCAAACGTAAGAAGACAAAATTGGATTTAATTATTTTTAAAGGTTTCGACTATTTCTTTGCGCAAAGACCCGGCACCGCTATTATGGATCTTGAAAAAATGCTGATGAGGTTTGATGCAGGGTCTTATCTGGTAAAGCAACAGGTGTCCGGCATAGCTGGTAACAACCACAATCAAATCACATCTTCCTACTATTTCGGCCGTTCTTGCCTGACTGATGGTATGATAGCCTTCATACCACTCATAGTCGCCATCTTCAACGCCGGCTTCTTTTAAAATGGGCCAGTAATGGTCACGACCGACTCCGCCGAATATGGCAACCCGCTTGCCTTTTAAAAGGCCGTCAACGGAATAGGCATTTTCATCCGGAATAGCTTTGAGCTGCTGCAGTTTTTTGGTTAATGCCTGATTTTCTTCGGCAATCTGACGCAAATCGGTTCGCAACTCTGTATATTGCTCAACAGTTGCCTGAGCCTCTTTTTTGGCGGCATTTGTTTGTGCTTCAAAAGATTTAAGCTGTTTCTGAACCTCTACGGGATCGAGTTTGGCTAATTTTTGTTTGAGTTCTTCGTTGTCATTTTTCAGGCTTCTAATTTCGGAATTGCATGTATCACGCTCAATATTGAGCCTGGAACTTTTCTGTCTTTCCTCTTCCAGGTCTTCGCGCAAATCATCGATTTTTTCTTCAAGCTCCTCTTTTGTCATTTCGAAATCTTTACGCGAAATACTTGGTCTGGTTTGATGAAAATATTTGGTCACAAAGTGATGATGCGTGTATACCTCAAGCACATCGCGCAGATAATCAATTATGGCTTCCTGCTTTTCGTCGTCGGGCGGGAACTCTTCTTCGAATTCCTTAATAAGATCTTTGAGCATTTTTTTGCCTTCGCGATAAGCTTTGTCGAGATCATCATAAAAATTAGGTCTTACCAGATGAAACTTTTTCGTCTGGTTGTATATCCAGTCAAGATACTTGAAACAATCAGCTTCAAGTAGTTTCCATGCTTTAATTACATCGTGGGTTTTAATTTCGAACTTAAGCTCAGAGATAATCTGCTCAAGAGCAGCTTTTCTTTTTTCTTTGGTTTCGGGCAATTTTTCTTCAATTTCTTCGGCACAAACAATTTCAATTTGCTTAATCAATTTTTTATATGAAGCATATTCTTCACTATCTATGAAAAGGGCAGCCAGAAAACTTTTTCTTTTAAGAAAATTACGGGCAAATATTCTTTTTTCGCCGGCGATTTTAACATCAAATTTGGGGCTGCGTTTTCCCGGCACTTTGATTTTGTGGGTAGAAACCTCTGCTTTTGCCTCTCTGGCCTTACGCATACGGTTAATTTTTTCTTCGATCATTTCATTAACCAGGCGAGTCTGTACAGGGCCACTGAGAATGATATCGAGCAAATCACCGACAAACATGCCAAAAGGCCTGCCATATTGCTCATATAAATCGGCAAAAACTTTATGAATTTGCCAATGCCTGTCGTCTTCAGAATCAGATTTTCTTTCGTTGCAATCGGTATTTTTTTGGGAAAGTTTTTTAACTATATCATCGGTCAAACTTTTATGTTTACCCGATGGTGAAAATCCAGCTAATTTTTCTATTTCGTCATCAAAGTCTTTTGGATCTCCAGGGAAATCAAGATCATCTAGAGGGTTAATCATAATTGCTTCCTCAAAATTGGATTTATTCAGGCTATCTGATTGCCACCACGCCTTCTTGCCTGTTTTAACGCTTTTTCTGCTGTTTTAATTAAATCATCGGGCTTCGTGGTATTTCTTGAGCTACTGGCTATACCAAAACTTGCAGAAATCTGAATTGTTCGGTTTCCGGCTCGTATCTTGGTAGAGAGAAGAGCAGCCTTGAGCTTTTGGGCAACAGTTTTGGCCCCGGCAAAGGTAGTCTCAGGCAACAACATCGCAAAAGAATCCGGGCCACTTCTTGCCACCAGATCATGAATTCTGGTTGCAGCCTTAAAAATTCTGCCGACCTCTTTGAGCAGTCGATTACCATTCTTTTCTCCGTGCACTTTATTAATGCGCTTGAAATGGTCTATATCCATCAGAATTAAAGAGATGGTTTTCTGATGCCTTTGAGCTCTGCAGAATTCTTCGCTGAGGCGTTTTAGAAACAAGTTTTGATTCGAAATTCCGGTTTGGGGGTCAGTTGTAGCGTTATAAAACATTCGAGCCCGGTTAATTGCCACAGCAGCCTGAGCAGCAAAAATTTTCATCAGTTGCTCGGTTCTTGCAGTAAGAATTTTTCTAGAGTTTTTTGTATCGACATAAAGAACTCCGATAATTGTTCCCATTTCTTTAAGGGGCACGGCCGCCAACGATAAAATACCGGAATCTTCGGGCAATTTACCCCTAAGTTTCAGGTTTCTGAAACTGTGTGTGGGTCCGATAAGTGCCTCACCGGTTTCAAACACACGGCTGACAAGACTTGCAGTTGCAGCCATATCTGCGGCGATTTCAGCCGGAGGAAAATTTCGCTCAGAAACAGTTTCAAGTCTGTTTAGTTCTTCATTATAAAGCATAATAAAGGCTCTTTCGCCACCGGTAACTGCCAGCGCCATTTCCAGGGCAAACTCAAGTAATCTGTGAAAGCTGCTTATCGAGTTGAGTGCATAAGTAACCTCGAGTATTGCCGAAAGTTCACGAATTTTAGTTACCATTTCGCCTTCAGCTGAAGTAACGGCAGAATAATATTGTCCAGGCAGGTTTGATCTTATCTGGGCAAAAGTTTTGCGAACAAACTGCTCATTGTCATTAAGGAAAAAGGGAAAGATAGCCCTGTCGTCTTCGTCTGCTCCGGGTTCTCCTGACTCTGCCTGTAACAACAAAAACAAGTCTTCAGTCAACTCAATATATGAACCTGGTTCAATTATGGTGAAAAAACCGGGCTGCAGTTTTTGCTCATTTACAACCAGACCGAAAGGGCTTTGCAGGTCCTGCAACGTCAAGTAGCCATCTGCATTATATCTTATCTGCACATGCTCTGACGCGATACCCATTTTATTCAGCTTAATATCGCAGTGGTTTGCGCTGCCTATTTTTATTCCGTTACCATGAAAACTCGGGCTGCCTTCATACAAAATCTGTCCACTTTTGTCAGTTATTATGATTCTCATTTCACACCTGATTATTTATGCACTTGGATTGCAATCAGTATACAGAAAAATCAAAGTTATTGCAGCAGTAATTCTCGGTCAACGATTATCAGTTTGTTACAGAAAAGAAAATAACCACAGAGGAAGGCAGGAAATCTCGCAAAGATCGCAAAGGGCGCAGAGAAAAATTAGAAAAAGATTAAAGCAAGCCAAAGAAAATATTAAAGATAGAAGAAAAAGCCGGGCGGTGAAACCGCCGGCTATTTGTCCACAGGACAAATCCTGACTGAAAAAGATTAAAAAATCAACTCTGAGCCCTCGGTGGCCTCAGTGGTTTAAATTCTATATTTGACAGAAAGAAATAAAACCGAACTTTTTGTAACCAGCTAATAACTGTTGACCGAGAATTGGAGAAAGTCACTGAAAATGGCCAATACTTTTCATAATTTTTTCGCAGGCTTTAAGTTCCTGCTTCAGTTTAATAATTTTATTTATCCGGGCAGAAATTTCCATATTGTCTTCAGGAGTTTCAACGCCTTCTTTTAACTTTTCCAACACATCGGTAAAAGGCAAAAGCCTTTCTTTTTCGTTTTGCAGACGCTCTTTCAAGATGCTGCATTTCAGCATCATAACTTCTTCACACATCTGGTTTATTAATGAATTAATGGTGGTAGTTTGCTGTTTCATTTTAATTCACAATTGATCTGGAGCGCAGAATCGAAGAAAAGCCAAATTTAGCTCTGATAATCTGAATAACTTCGGGCAATTGATTTTTATACTCGGGCTGAAGAATATCCCATAGATCGGGCGTTACATTCCCGGGCTGGATTGAACCCAACTGAATACCAACAAGCCTTACCCTGATACGCCTGCTGAAAAGCCCGCTAAAAAGTTTCACAACTGCCGGATAAATGTCTCGGTCATCGCCGGTTCTTGTAATTTTTGAGGTTCTTGTAGCAGAAACAAAATCTGAGTAGCGAATTTTAACCGTTACAGAGGCACAGGTAAGCTTTTCTTTCTGCAATTGAAAAGTCGCGCTTTCAAGCAGTTTAGAGAGATGCCCGAGCAGCTCATATCTGGATGCAGAATCAGTCTGCAGAGTAATATCTCGAGAAATAGCTTTTCTAACAGGCTTTTGTTCAGATGGAACAACCCTGGAAACACAAATACCCCTGGCTGCATCAAAAATATATTCACCGAGTTTACCAAAGGCTGCTCGCCAGACATCAAGCGGCAAAGCAAGAACATCACTCACCTGGTGGATTCCCATGGATTTAAGAACCGGCTCTGTTTTTTTGCCTATTCCGGGGATCTCTTTTATTGGGAGCACAGAAAGAAACGCTTTCTCGCCGCCGGGCAGGACTTCAAGGATTCCCCGGGGTTTCCCGAGATTGGAAGCAATTTTGCTTAACAGCTTGCTGGTAGCAAAACCCATAGTTGCCGGTATTTTAAGTTCTGTTTTAACAGCTCTGATTATATTTTCGGCAAGATTGAGGTTATTGGGATAGATTCGATCACAACCGGTAAAATCAAGATAAAACTCATCAACGGAAGCTTTTTCGACAATGGGGCAGAACTTAACCAGCAAACTATTTACCCGATGGGAAAGCTCGCCAATATTGTCAGGAACAGGTAGAACTGCAATAGAAGGACACCTCTGACGAGCCATCCATATAGGCATTGCAGAGCTAACCCCATACTTTCGCGCTTCGTAAGAGGCAGAACAAACTATAGCTCTTTTGCTGCTTCCGCCAACTGCAACAGGGCAACCCCTGAATTGCGGATGTTTAAGCAAAGCGGCTTCAACAAAGAATGCGTCGAGATCGAGACATGCAATTCGTTTACGCATATTAAACCTCAAAAACGATGATATTTACGTAGAACTCCGATTACGATGCCTTTAATTGTGACATCTTTATTTTCAATAATGATTGGCTGCATAGTTGGATTAGAAGGCTGCAATCTGACGCGATTACCCTCGCGATAAATTCTTTTAAGAGTGACCTCTTCATTGTCAATACAGGCAATAACCATGTCACCATTGTTTGCTGAATTACATTTTTCGACGATTACAAGATCGCCATCTTTTATCGCTTCATCGATCATTGAGTCGCCCTTTACCTCAAGAACAAAGGTTTCGCCACGACCAATCATAGACTCGGGCAAACTAATAGTTTCAGGAATTTCGTTTATTTCTATTGGCTGGCCCGCAGTAACTCTGCCAAGCATTGGAATTTCCAGGCTTTTTTCCCGGGCAACAGGCTTCATTGTCAAACCACGAGAACGACCGGGAAGAGAGTCGACATATCCCTTGCTAGCAAGGGTTTTAAGGTGTTTATGCACCGTAGCAGTCGACGATAGCCCCAACCCCTGGCAAATTTCTGCAATAGTAGGCGCATAACCGGATGAAGCGAAAAAACCGCGAATGAATTCGAGAACAGTTCGTTGTTTTGGCGTTAATGGTTCTGGCGACATATCCGCCTCCTTTCAGCACTCTTCACTAAAAAGAATAGGCGAACAAAAGGCGAATGTCAAGCAAATATAAAGCGTAAATATTATTTTTCTTTTTTATTGCAAATCAAAACCAGAAGAGTAAGGTCATCCTGAGCTTTTTGATCTTTAAAAAGCTTACTGTACTCGTTCATGATATTTTCATAAAAGAGCCGGGGATCAATATTCCAGGCACGCAAAAGAATTTCCCCAAATCTTTCATAGCCGAGTTGAACACCAGAACTATCAACAGCCTCAACAATGCCATCCGTATAAAACACCATAGTATCGCCATGCTTGAACCTGATTTCTTTATTTGCAAAAACTGCAGACTTAAATGAACCCAGTGGTGGGCCGGCAAAATCAATCTCCTCGAGCTTGGTACCCATTTCAGAAATAAATATGGGGAAACAAGCTCCGGCATTTGAATAAACAGCTTTGCAACCAATAGAGTCGAGGTATAAATATTGGAAAGTCATTATTCTGCGCTGTCTTTCACCTTTTGCGGCAAGGAGCATTCTGTGTATCTTTGTCAGCAATTTTTCAGGCTTACAAAGCAAATCGCCAGAATTTAACAAGGCTGCTTTAGCCATAGCCATGATGACAGCAGCGCCTACTCCGTGCCCTGCAACGTCACCGAGCAAAAAAGCACAATCATCTGCCTGAAGTTCAAGCATATCAAAATAATCGCCCCCAAGCTCGGCCATGGGGATACTTCGTCCATAAGCCGAAAAATGATTCTGATGGAATTCGGGCTTCGGCAACAGGCTTTCCTGAACAATTCTGGCAACCTCGAGCTCTTCAAAATCACTCATTACATGATTAAAAATATCTGCAACCCGGGCAAACTCATCTCGGGTTTTCAAACTCAGACGATGGTCAAAATCTCGATTTTCAACAGCCAGTGCACCATCCCTCAAAATCTCGACGGGTCTAAGAAAACTTCTAAACAAAATTTGAGCCATTCCCAGCGAAAATAAAATACAGAAAAAAGCAAAAAGCGAAAGGTCAAGCCGCTGTCGACCTATATTCTGCTCTATATTATCAAGTGGAAAAAAACCCGCTAACTTGAATTTGGTAAGTTCAAAAGCTTTAAATCCCACTGCAATATGAGGTCTTCCGTCAAAATCAACTATCTGAAAAGACTCATCAGGTCTATCGGTAAAAGTGGTTATCAAGGCTTTAACTTCTGCGCTTAAAATACTATCGGATGGAATTCGGGAATCGTCTTCATATCTGAATGCAATTATTTTAACGCCCTCGGCGTTTCGATTAGCTTCAACTATATGTTTCCGCAGATACCGCTGTTGTAACTTAGGCAATTTCCAGAAAACAAAAGAAATATAATCATAATATTCACTTGAAGAATCAAGTTTGATCAGGCTGGAATAACCATAATCCAAAGCTCGTCCGAAGCCCCAGAGCCCAAGTTCATCGAAACTACTGACAATATCGTAAATAATTTCTCTAAAAGGTCGTTGCATCAAAGTTTCTGCGACAATTTCCATCTGGTTTATACGTCCCACAGAAAAGGGCTGTTGATTAAGATCGCTCAACAGTTTTTTACCTATAAGGTGAGCGGCTTTAAGATCACTAATCAAAGGTTCTTTGAGTTTTTGACAAGGGCTTGAGTTCTTCAGGTCAATAACGGCATTTTCAAGCTCGCCACGAAATTTAATCAACCCCGCACTTGAAAACAAATGGTTAGTATCGCTTGATACTACATAAAAATTACCTACTTTAAACTCCTTTAAAAATTGTCTGACAATATCATTGCAGACCCGCTCATCTTTGTTGGCAATATCTTTGGCAAATCTGCCGAAGAACTCACCCAGCTTTTGTGAAATAGAAGACTGGTAAGCCTTAAATCTTTTATCAAAGTTTACAACATGTTCGCAAAGCTCTGTTTTAGCCTCTTTAATCAATTGTTGCCTTTTCTGATCATAATTTTCCTGAGCAACAACAAACAGAACTGCAAGGGGGATACCAGAAGCAAAAAGAAAAACAAAAGCTATTTTCCAGCGAATTGAAAGATCGGTAATTTGTTTCGCAACCAGAGTTCGATATGTATAAATAAAAACCGGAAACATCAGCAACAAAACAACAGCTGCTGCAAATAAAGCCACAAGCTTTATTTTTAAACTGGAGTAAGAGTCTTGCTCCAAAACAAAAATACCAAGCCGGGCAGAAAGAAATCTTTTAAAAATCAAAAAGTCTTCTGATTTTTGCACTCCGCTATAAAATTTCTGGTCACCATAAAGTTGCTGCTTAAGGTCAGAAGGCTCTTTGTTCTTGTACATTCGCCACACTTCTTTTTCATTATCGCCGATAGAAAATGTCCCCATTTTTAACTGGTGCTCGAGAGCAAATTTTTCTATAAGCTTTTTAAGGCCGGATTGAGCCGCAAGCTTTTTATGATCGAATGCCAGAAGAAAACCACCGTCTTTAAGAAAGAAAGAAAGATAAAGAGGGCGTTTCATTGTTGCATCCGTCCAGGCGAGACTGTAAAATCTTGAATCAAAATTAGCGTGGAACATCTGCGGAAGGAACTGCTGGCCAAGCACTTTTCGAGTAATTTTATGCTCTGGTTCGTGTTTTCCTGAATAGGGAACTTTGCCCCTGAAGAAAAAGTGATAAGCCAGCGTTCTGAAAACTGTTTGCCATTCTTCTGGCGAGAATTCGGTAGCAAAAGTTCTTTTTATAGTATTTCCCTGTGCATTCCAGAAAATATATTCGAATTCATTGTTAAATTCTCGTTGTAATTTTGCGAGCCATTTTTCAACTTTTTCAGACGGGGTGTTTTCGTTTAAAAATCTAAGAGTGCTCTTATGAAAGAATCTACACCAGAATCTTTCCTGATCGAGATAAAGACGCGCCTGGGAAACAATTTTGTCGAGGGAAGCGTTAATTTTGTTACGTTGTCTTTCAGCCTTCAAGCCAAGATGACGATATATGGTTGAATACATTATGGCTGCGGGAACCCCTGCAAGAACGAGGCAGATAAAAAGCCAGACAAATATTTTTTTTACTTTTGCTCTACTCATCATTTTTCGCCCCTTACCGCAACAATAATTGTAAGGTCATCTTCAGCCTCTTCTGCCCACTCTTTATACATAGAGAGAATTTTCTGATAAAACACTTCAGGATCATTTGAATATAAAAGCGGGAGCCTGTTTTTAAATCGTTCAAAGCCAAATTCTTCGCCTGAGCTGTTGCGAGCTTCAGCAATTCCATCTGTATAAAGGACCAAAGCCTGGCCTGGCTCGAGCTCAAAAGAGTAATTCTTGTAACGACATCTGCGCCCTATTCCCAATGGGGTAGAAACATGTTCAATAAATGTTGCTGATTTCTTTTTCGGGTCGACAATAACAGGGAAACAATGTCCGGCATTTACAAAAGTAAACTTTCCGCTTTCCTTTTCCAGCAAAAAGTATTGAAAAGTCATCATTCTTTTCATATTAGGGTTCTTAATGGCAAAAAATATTTTATGTAATGCCGAGACAAGCGCAGAGGGATTAAACTTTTCTGCTTCTGAACTTGTAAGCACCCCGGCTTTGGCCATAGCCATCATCAAACCCGCAGGCACTCCATGACCGGCCACATCACCAATAATTACAGCCCAGTGATTCTCGTCAATGGGGAAACAATCGTAATAATCACCGCCAAGAGTTGTCATAACAATACTGCGACCATAGATTTCAATGTCACCTGCAGAGAAATTGTTACCGGGAAAAAGATTTTCCTGGACAATCCTGGCAACCTCCAGATCGCCTAACCCTTCTGTAACTCTGTTAAAAATAGTAGCCAGATAGCCTATTTCATCATTGTCATCGACTTCGATACGATAAGAAAAATCACGCTTACCAATTGCCAGAGTAGCGGTTGCAAGACTTCTCAGCGGCTTCATAAACTGATGAGATAAAAGCCACGAGATAGCGACAATCAACAGGAGAACCAGAACACTTACCAATGACAAATAGAGCTTTAAGCTATAAAGGTCTTGGGCAAAAATCTTCACAGGAACTAAAGTGCCCATTAACATTTCTTCCAGATACCTGCTTTTAATACCTACAGCCAGAAAATTTTCATTATCCAACACCAAATCGCCACTAATACTGCCATTTGAGCGACCGGCTTTTTCAAGGAATTTCTTAACATTTTTGGGAATTTTTGAATGATCTGGCCATGAAGCGGAACCGTTCTGTGACATTATAAACAACTTGGATTTTTTCCTGTCGAAATTGGTAAATTCACGGTCAAGGTATTGTTCAGCCAGATTTTTATGATCCCATAAAATTATAAGAAAATAATTATACCTACTATAACCTGGTATGCCAAAAACGAACTGAAAATTGGTTTTAAATCGGTTACCCGTATTAATTTCATTTATTCTGCCAGAATTTCGCCTGGCAAACCTTATAAAGTCAGAATTTTCAGGAGATAGTAAATTATTATAGTAATCTTGAGAATCAAGCTTCACATACTGCCCATTAATAAATTTCAACGAAGCGGTAATCATAGGAATGATAAAGCTCGTTGAATAAGAGGGCTGCTTGTTATCTGCGTAATATTCAAAGATTTTTCGACTATCGCTCGAAATAAGGTAAGCTTCAGAAGGATTACATTCTTTAATCACGTCTTTAAGCCCTGCAAAAGATTTTTCCGAGAAGTCCCCACTTCTATAATTGAAGTTCATTCGCGAGCATGTCTTTAGAAGTTTACGACCAAACTCATGCTTAATACTTTCTGATCGTACGTCAAAGTTTTTAAGTCGCTGCAAAGAATGGTCAATATACTCACTTCTCAGCACACTTTCTCTGGTCTGCAAATAATCGAAGCCGATAAGGCCCAATACAAGCAAAGGAATCAGGCCTGCAAAAAGAAATACCATTAAAAGTTTCAGCCTGATCGAGACAAAGGCGTGCATAACAAAAACAATGAAATAAACGGCTAGATAAACCAGAAAAACCAGGACAAGAATCTGAACAAGCTTTTTAAAGGTTCTGTCGTTAGCCGACCAGAGTTTGGGGTCTTTGGGAAAGAGAGAAAATACTCTAAGATTATTATCGGCAACCTTTATTGCCACAATACTGCGAGAAGTTTCGATCACAGACTGAGAAAATTTTTCAAAACGGGCAAGAGCTAGAACAAGATCTGCCTTTAACTTTGAGCCAACAGGCACAGAAACTTTTGAAACGTCCTTAGCCGACACATAACCTGAAACTATTTTTTCGGGATAATTATTAAGAGACTCGACAACTTTGTTCAGACCTGAACTTGTCTCTAAAATACGGTTATTGAAAAATACCAGAAATGAAATTTTGTCACCGATCTGATACCAATAATCGGAATGTTTAAGTGAGAAATCTACTTTAACAGGCCCTGCATTTTCCCCATCATAGTAGGGTACGGTCAAAAACCGGGCAATAAAGTATCTACCCAGAAAGGTTGCAACAAGATTTCGATTTTCTTTAACAATCTGAAGCTCATCAACGGGCTGCCCCGCGGAACTGGCAAAGTGTTGTGTCACCTGCTTCAAAACCTTAAAAAGCCTTCTTATAACGAATTTATATCTTGTTTCATCGGTGAGGTTTTCAATGGTTTTTCCTTGAGCATCCCAGACAATAAATTCAAAACAACCCGGATATCGCTTTTTTAGATTTACAAGGTTCAAGGCCAGAAATTTTTCGGGTTCCGGCTGCTGTTGAGCCAGTTCAAAAATATTTTTAAAAATAAAATGAAAATAGGCTCGGTTCGAGCTGTAATTATTTAGGATTTCTACCCTTCTGGAAAGCTTTCTATGGGCATTTTTTCTTAAATTTTCGATTTTTATTTCATATAAGCGATCTAGAGAAACATAAAATATAAAAAGAGGAAAAATAAAAAGACAAAAAATAGTGACCAGCCAGTGAACTGCACTGTCGAAAGAAAAGGCCTTTAATGTTTTGGGGCCGTTATTGTTTTTCATTTTCAGTAGCAGGCCGAGCCTTATCTAGTGGCTGCTGCGCTTCATCTCTCCCCTTGTTTTTATCTTGAAACACCATAAAAACCATCGTAAGATCGTCTTGGCTTCCTAAAGAACCTATATGCTTCTCGTAATCGGCGTAAACATTATTATAAAATTTTTCTGCATTTGAATCCCAGTTCTTGAGCAGCAGTTCTTTAAGACCATCGTAGCCAATTTCTTCGTCGTCTTCGCTTCTGGCTTCCACAATTCCGTCAGTGTAGAAAATAATTGCATCACCGGGCTGAAAACAAAGTTCAACCTCTGAAAACTTAGCCCGCTTAAATGCGCCCAAAGCTGCTCCGGTCAGCTGAAGCTCTTCAACTTTATTTTCGTTTTTACGAATAATCATTGGAGAGCAGGCCCCGGCGTTTGTGTACAGCCCCTTGCCAGTCTGACCATTTACATACAAATATTGGAAAGTCATAATTTTCTTCTGTTTTCTGGTTTTAGATGAATAAATAAGATTATGCAGCCGGGTAATAAGATTCAGGGGCTGATCAAGAAGATCTTCAGATTGAATTATACCGGCCTTTGCCATTGCCATGATCAAAGCGGCACCGACTCCGTGACCGGCGACATCGCCCAATAAAACGCTGAAATTACCATCTTCAAGCTCGATAAAGTCATAATAATCACCGCCAAGCTCGCCCATTGAAATGCTTCGACCAAATAGGCTGAAACGCCCGGGATCTATATCT
This sequence comes from Candidatus Rifleibacteriota bacterium, assembly GCA_051747585.1. GTDB lineage: Bacteria > Muiribacteriota > Ozemobacteria > Ozemobacterales > Ozemobacteraceae > DYKG01. Next base: position 2,898 of record JBNJGH010000078.1, on the reverse strand, counting down.
TTCTGTGGCAGCAACTGCTCCTGTATGGCGCTGGCAACTGAAAGCTCGTCTAAGTCAACCATAACGTCATTAAAAATTTCACCCATTTTACCAAACTCATCATGGCTCATATCAGGAAGCCGGTGTCTGAAATTTTTATTTTCTATTGCTTTGGCACCATCGCTGAGCTGATTCAACGGAACGAGGAAACTCTGAGCAAGAATTTGTGAAAGCGTCAAAGCCAGAAGAAGACTTAATATTGCAAAAATAAGCAGTTGATGTTTCTGTCGGGCTATAAGGCCTTCAATTAAATGAATCGGATACAAACCAATAAGATTATACATATCGATAGAATTCCCTGAAAAACCCATAGCAAGGAATTTCTGGTTGTGATATTCGATTATTTTTATTTCATCTCCCGGAAAGCTTGTCAAAGCAGAAGAAAAAACTCGCAAAGCCTCGCTGGAATAAGCTTTAGGAGGCACAGTATAATCTTTGTCAGAGAAGGCTATCACTTTTATTCCCAATTTATTTCGATTAACCCTGGGAATCATTTTTTTAAGAAATCTATGCTGAAAATCTTCGTTATCAAAAAGTGATATAAAGAAAAAATCTTCGTTGTTTGTGGTGCCCAGAGTAAATGTATCTATAATAGCCGGGTGAACATTCTTGCCAAAGCCCCATTCTGTGAAAGAATTTCGGTTCTGCATCAGCTCAAAAACAAAATTTACAACAGGCTTCTGGGTGACCGACTCAACTAAAATCTCAAATTCAGTCGCAATTTTACTTGAAATTTTGGCTCCATTAATAAAATCAACAAAAAACTGTCCCAATTTTCGGGTAAATCTGATTTCGCGCTTATTCTTTTCAGTTTTCCTTCTAAACTCTTTTGGAATTATATTATTGTCCGGATCAAACAATCCATATTTGGTTCCAATGACTTTACTTCTGCTGGCAATAAGATAAATCCTATTGTCATACTCTTTAAAATAACTTACAAATTCATCGAGAGCTTTTTCATTGATTGGTTGCTTTCTTAACCTGCTCATCAATTTGTCTTCGGCAATCTTCTTTTGAATTAAAACACGAGCGAACTCAGACTCAAAAGATTCATCAAAGTTTTGTAAAAAAGCGGTGCCTTCGGCCAAAGCCTCCTGCAAAAGTGTGTTTTTCTTTTGGTCAAGATAGTCAGTACCGAGAAAGAAAATTACCAGCAAAGGCAAGCCATTGGCAAAGAAAAAGAGAAAGCGGAGTTTCCATCGCAAAGAAAGACTGTCTGGTTTGTTATATACAAAAACTTCGAGAGCATACTTTGCCAGAAAATATGAAAGTAAAACAAAAACCAGAATCGATAATATATGGTAAAAAGCAAATGAAGCCTTGTTCATCTCTTTGTCGAAGTAACCTATAATTGTCAGATCTGGGCGAAGAAATAGAGGAAACACATACAAATCGTCAGTTTCAATCTGAAAAGATTTTTCCTGTTGATGTCTGTCCACCGCTTTTTCAAGCTGGGGCAAAAGATAGTTCTGCCCCTGCAAAACTTCAATTTTCTTATCGGGCTTTAATATGGCAAATTTATATTTATTTTCATTTCGGGCCGAAAACTCATTAAGAAAATTTTTAATACCTTCTTCTGCATCGAGGTCTTCATAATCGACCATAAAAACGACAAGCACATCTTCGACACATCTGGTCCATAGCAAAGGTTTTTCATGGGTAATATCGGGCCAGGTCATAATAAAATTTTCCTGCCAGCCCTGATCGAGATGTTCAAAGTTTAACTGCGGCCCGAAGACAAGCCCCACGACCTTCTGTTCATCCTTGCTGAAATCTCTTTTAGTATGATTATGTCTTCTTAATCTTTTTTGAATAACCTTTAAAGCCGCAAGCCACTGACTGCGTGGTTTGGCTTCAACGGAAGCAGAGGCAATGCCTACCGATGGATGAAAAATGATGTGGTCAAACTGCAGATTGTTTTTCATCTGTGCAACTTTGCTGTTAATGTTCAAAACAGTTTCTTTAACGCTTTTGCCTTTCAAATTTCGGTTGATTGCATTTGCAAAGAACCTGCACCAGAAAGCTTCACCATCAGAAAAAGACTGTAGTGACGAAAAGAAACGATTCAGCTCTTGCCGATGCTGCTTTAGAAGCGAAGCACGAGTCTGCTGTCTGAAATAATATATTCCACCAAAGAGCAACAAACCAGGAATCAAGATGAAGCAGAAAATAAAAAAAGAAAAAATTCCTACATTTTTTTTCTCGTTTTTCATCAATTCTCTGCCTCATTTTCTGATTGCTGCAAAAACTTGATCAGAACCATGGTGATATCGTCTTCTGCGGTTGCAGTCCAATCAAGATAAGCGTCAAAAACGTTCTGATAAAACCTTGCCAGATCATCATCAAAGCATTTATCAAGCATTTGAGTGAAATTATCAAAACCAAGTTCTTTGCCCTGAGCATTTTTGCTTTCAACAATACCGTCAGTGTAAAGCAATAAAATGTCTCCATGCTGCAAAACAAGCTCTTCGTCTTTATAACGAGCCTTCTTAGTAATACCAAGAGGAGTCCCGATATGGCGAAGGAATTGAACATCACTGCCATTATTTCTAATGAGCACGGGGAAACAGTGCCCGGCATTGGAAAATTTGAACTCACCATTCAAAGAATTTAAAGCAAAATATTGGCAGGTCATCATGCGTTTGATTTTTTTGCTTTTTACTCGATAAATCACCTTGTGCAAACGGCTTAAAAGAAGGGCCGGGCTTACTTTTTCCGCCTCTCCTGCCAACAAAACCGAAGCCTTTGCCATGGCCATAAGCAGGGCTGCAGGAACTCCGTGTCCGGCCACATCTCCCATTAAAATACCAACTCGATCCTTATCTAGCGAAAAGTAATCAAAGTAATCTCCACCCAGTC
>JBNJGH010000077.1:14163-16708 GCA_051747585.1 Candidatus Rifleibacteriota bacterium | reverse complement strand
AATGGTCTTTTTTGCCGGTTTGCAGTTCTTTGTTGATGCTTTGCACCGACAAAAAGGAATACAAAAGCTTGAACATATTCGAAAAAATCTTTTTCAGATAAGAAGTCAGAGCGATAACGAAAGTTATATTCAAAAGCAGCTTGATTTTATGTGTGGATTGTTGGCTGAGACCGAAATAAAAAAAGCCAATATGCAAAACTCTCTTAAAGATTTTCAGGCAAAGAATGGCGACTTTTTTAATTTCAGATTTTTTGGTGCTGATAAGAAACATATTCCTCTGGACGGCGAATCCAAAAAATTTCGTTCTTTGATTACTAAAATATTTAAATCTCTGAGTCGAGCTGAAACCGATAGCAAAACCGATCTTTTAAAAGCAAACAAGGTTTATTTTAATACCTTTCTTGGCGAAGTTGCGCCCGAAGAAATACTGGCTCAACGGGCTGCTCTTTTAAAAGTCGAATTAAATGGCCAGGCCGGCTACTTTTATTGGAATACCTTCTATTCACAAAAAGACAATTGGAAATTTAAAGGCGGAATAGTTGTATTTTTTAAAGAAAAAAATATTCCCCGTAATTTTGCAGTTGAAAGAATTGTCAAAGAATTTAGCAGACAAGCCGGCAATGAAGTTAGTTATGGCTTTATTGATTACAGAAAATCATCACGGCAAATTTATATCGCTCCCAGTTCGGGCAAAAAATCGAATCATTCTAAAAGTGACCGAATTGCAAGCGAATTGAAAAAAATGCGTTTTGAGCTTTCTGCGACCAGAAAGACTGAAAATCAGCTTATAACATCCGTTCAGCTGAATCCCTATAAGGATATCTTTTGTGTTTATAAGCTTGTTAAGCAGCAGGTCTTAAATTGGCTATTTGTTTTGAGGGCTTTCTTGATAGCGTTTTTTATCTTTTTCAGTAAAATTTTGTTTGATAAATGGCATCAGAACAGACTTGAAGATTTTTTTGCCAGGCACAGAATATCGCTGTCAATGATCTACATGACTGTTCCGGCGCTGTTTGTCCTGGTGGCCGGGGGGATTATTCAGATTTATAATGTCAATCAAAGTTATATTGACGAATATCGTGGCAGGCTTCTGGCATTTGCCAACAGCATCGATGACAATTATAAAAATTATCTGAATGACCTCGAGAAGGATCTTGGTAAACTTAAAAAAACATTGAGCAACTTTGATAAACAAAATTCGAATCATCTGCGCTTTTGCCGGGAATTGGAAAATGAAAGAAAAATAAAGCAGATTTTGTTGCTTGATAAAAAGGGCCGATCTTTTTTTTCATACCCAAAAGAAACAACCTCTAACCCCGTTTTTGAGCGCCTCGCTCCAGCTTTGGCCGCAAGATTTTTTGCTATAAAAAGTCAGGGTAAAAGAAATTTTAAAGACCAGGTCGGTGATATGATCTTTGATTCTTTTATGCAGAAGTTTATTCCGTTTTTGGGAAATAGTGAAAATGTTTCCCAATTTATGAGAATCTTTTCTACAACTGATGAGATCCTGGAGTTCAGTTTTACCGACAAAAAATATTATATTTTTACAACATTTATTGAAAATTCAAAAGCAGAAACAAAAGATCTTCTACTTCTATCTGTAACCGATGCAGCAGATTTTTCAAAAGAATTTTTACGCAATCATATTCAGAGAAACAAAAAGCTTTATGATGAAGGCAGGGTCGGCCGACAGCTCGCCATGATTCCTAAAAGGCAAAATAAAGCTCCTTTCCCGCTGGAGTTCAGTAAGTATCCGTTTGCCTTTTCGATGCGGGAGAGAATTTTGTCAACAGAAACAGCCCAGACTTCTGTCGAAGAAATGGATGGGCAGAAATCGCTGGTGCTTGCAACTCCTTTAAAATATGTACCAGATCATATTCTTTTTGTCATAAAACCGGTAGGACACCTGAGCAACAAATTATACATACTCACCTTTAAATTGTTTGCTGTTGTTTTTATTTGTTTGTTTATATCTTTTTACGTTGTTAAATGGGTTAATAAAAATACAATTCTCGGGAAAGGTTTTTAAAAAATTTCGAAAAACTGATATAATTATTAAAAATCATTATTCACATGCCTGATGGGGATCAATTAAAGATTCTAAGTAAAAAGAAAGTGAAATAGAGGTGAGGATATTCTTGATAAAAAGTATTTCCTCAAAAAAATAGGGGTAATATGGATTTTCTTGAAAACTTAAATAATTTTTATTCCGAAATGATACGGTTTTCCCAGGTAGCCGATCATAAAAAATTAATTAATTGCTGTCTTGAAAAAATCCTTGAAACGATTGGCAGCCGACAGATCTATTTCTATCTTTATCGTGATGGTTCTAAAACGCCGGAATGTTTTCAGGCATCCCAGGAGAACCTTCCTCCAGGTTCTGATGAAATTGAAGATTTTAACTCTCTGTTACTGGGTTCAAAGTTTTGGAAAACTTTAATAAAAAAGAATGAAGCTGTCATCGTTAATTCTTTCCCGTCAGACCAGGATCTTCCAAAGAAGTGGGTCAGTAAATTCAAACTCGAGAAATTTTCAATTATACCTT
>JBNJGH010000077.1:0-14063 GCA_051747585.1 Candidatus Rifleibacteriota bacterium | reverse complement strand
GCGTCACAAAAGAAAATTCTGGAAAATACTCTTAAAAACGGTTTCTGGCGCGGAGAGGTCGTAAACTTTGACCCTGAAGGAAATGAATATTTTCTTGATTGCAGAACTAATGTCGTTTATGACCAGGAAGGGAAAAAAATCGGACTTTGTGGAATTTCATCAGATATTACCGAAAGAAAAAATACACAAAAAAATCTGGTAAAATACAAGGCTGAATTGGAAGTTCGAAATAAAATCACTCGAATTTTTCTAACCATATCAGATGAAAATATCTATGCTGAAGTTTTAAATTTCATATTAGAAATACTGGGAAGCCGCTACGGAATTTTTGGCTATATTAATGAGAATGGAGACTGGGTTTGCCCATCAATGACCAGAGATATCTGGGAGAAGTGCAAGATGCCCGATAAAGAGATTGTTTTCAGACGTGAGATCTGGGGAGGATTATGGGGCAAGGCAATGTTAGAAAAAAAGTCGCTTTATTCCAACAAAAATTTTAATGTACCCAGCGGTCATATAAAGATTTCTCGAGCGCTTGATGTACCGGTATTATACAAGGGAAAACTTATAGGAAATCTACTGGTGGGCAATAAAAAAAGTGATTACGATGAAGAAGATTTGAAAACTCTTGAAAAAATTGCAGATTATATTTCCCCTATTCTGAGTTCCCGCTTGAATTTTGAGAAACAGAAAAAAGAAAAAGAACGAACACGCAAGCAACTTCTTCATGCTCAGAAACTCGAATCTGTTGGCAGGTTAGCAGGAGGCGTTGCCCATGATTATAACAATATGCTTGGAGTAATACTTGGGTATGCTGAAATGGTTTTGAACAATGAAAGTGTATCAGAGCAGGTAAGATGCGATGTTCAGGAAATTTACAGTGCTGCAGAAAGAGCTTCTGAAATAACACAGCAACTTCTTGCTTTTGCTCATAAACAAGCTATAAGCCCAAAGACAATCGATTTAAATGAAGCGGTCGAAGGAATGCTGAAAATGCTTCGAAGGCTTATAGGCGAAGATATCGAACTTGCCTGGTTTCCAGGAAAAAAACTTTGGGTAACGAATATTGATTCCTCTCAACTCGATCAGATTCTTGTTAATTTATGCCTTAATTCAAGAGATGCGCTCACGACCGGAGGGAAAATTACAATTGAAACGCGCAATGTGGTAGTTGATGAAGAATATTCCGGAAAAACACCTGGTTTTAGTTCAGGCGAGTTCATTATGTTGTGTGTCAGCGATAATGGCTCAGGCATGGATAAAGAGACCCTGGAAGGTATATTTGAGCCCTTCTTTACCACTAAAAAGTTCGACAAGGGTAAGGGCCTTGGACTTGCTACCGTCTATGGCATTGTACAGCAGAACAAGGGTTTTATAAACGTAAACACAGAGCCCTCCGAAGGAACCACCGTCAAAATTTATTTGCCAAGGAGCGAAGCAGAATTTACTGAAATAGATTCTCTGTGATTCTCTAAGTTTTGTTTTTTTTGTTCTGTAATAAAATTTAGCATATCAGAGATTGCTTCGTCGCTACGCTCCTCGCAATGACTCCCTATTGCGGTCCCTGAGCGGAGTCGAAGGGACCTTGTAACCATCCATTGGTCATTTCGACTCCGCTCAATGACCAATATACGATGACTCCCTATCCGGGCCTGGGTTGAAGGACCGGAATTGATTTTTGCAATAATGGTCATTTCGACTCCGCTCAATGACCAATATATAATGACACTCTGAGTGGAGTCGAAGTAAAGCAATCTAACATGTCTTGAGACTGTTTCTACAAACAAACGGATAGTTTCTGAAAAAAAATAGAGTTTGACATGTTTACAAATGTCTACTACAATAACAGACTCATTCCGCCTTTTTCGATATGTTTTAACAGGAGTACCGCTTGGGCATTATTTCAAGTGAAATAATAGCAGAGATCCGGGAAAGAACCGATATCGTCCAGATCATCGGGGAACATGTACGCCTTATTCCGTCGGGTCGAAGTTACAAAGCTTTATGCCCGCTCCACAAAGAAAAGACTCCAAGCTTTCACGTTGTGCCTGACAAACAGATATATCATTGTTTCGGTTGTGGAAAAGGCGGAGATGTTTTTTCTTTTTTAATGGAACTGGAACATTTTACTTTCCCGGAGTCGGTAAGATATTTAGCCTCCAAAGCCGGGGTAAGCATTCCCGACGATCGCTCTTCCGAAAATGATCCCAAAGCAGAGTTGTACACAATTTTAGATAAGGCAGCCAAATTTTACGAAAGTAATCTGCTTGACTCTGAACTGGGCAAAGAAGCTCGCAATTATTTGAAAAAAAGGAAAATAACGGATAAGACTATTGCCGATTTTAGACTCGGTGTAGCATTGAACAGCTGGGATTCCCTTTTAAACAAACTTGGTAGAAATTCCCGGGAAAATGTCAGCTTGCTTGAGAAAACAGGTTTAATAAAGCCTAGAAGCAAGGGCTCAGGATTTTACGATTCCTTTAGAAATCGACTGATGATACCTATTATTGATAATCATGGTCGTGTTGCCGGCTTCGGTGGAAGAGTTATAAATCCTGAAGATGAGCCAAAATATCTTAATTCATCTGAAGGTGAAACTTTTAACAAGCGAAAGTTGTTATTTAATTTTCGTCAGGCATTACCGGCTATTCGACGATTAAACTCTGCAATAGTTGTAGAGGGGTATCTCGATGTAATAAGTTTGTTTCAGCACGGAATAAAAAACGTAGTTGCTACCCTGGGAACTGCAGTTTCAGCAGAGCAGATTCACATGCTGGCTCGTAATTGCGAAACGGTTTATTTTTGTTACGATGCCGATGCGGCAGGGCAGCGGGCAACTTTGCGAGCAGTTTCGCTTCAAAAGGATACCCCGATAAATGCACGAGTAATTTCCTTCTCTGATTCTACAGATGATCCGGATAGTTTCATCAGTCGGGAAGGAACCGAAAATTTTAAAAAATTGCTTGATAAGGCAAGTGATATATATACATTTCTTATTGATACTCATACGCGTGGTTTAAGACCACCCCTTGAAATACCAGTTAAGGAAAAACTCATTCAGGAGTTCAAAGAGCTTGTTCCAGCTATTCACAGTTCAATTGCGAGAAGTGAAGTGATAAAGAAAATCTCGAAACTGTTGGATATGGAACCATCAATTCTTGAAAAAGAGTTTGCAGCAAGGAAGGTAGGACAACCCGCCGAGCATCTTAAGAGAAGAAATCTCGTTTCTCCAAAATTGAATGCTTCAGTTCAGCGTCAGGAATGGGTTTTAAAGCATCTGCTCGAACACCCCGAAGAACTTGATCGTGTACGTGCGTTATTAGGACCGGACGATTTCTCAGACCCGAGATTGAAGAAGATATTTGAGGCAATTAATTCTCAGCAACAGGCGGCAGGTGATAATTTGAAGCCGGCTGAAATACTTGCTTCTTTAGATGATTCTAATTTGATCTCACGTTTGAGTGAGCTTATGACAACCCTTGAAGATAAACCTGACGAGCCTTTTATGGATTGCGTCAAAGGTTTGCTGAAGAGTCGCCTGGAAGCCGAACTGAAAGATATTCAAATGGGCATTAGGGACGCGGAAAAGAAAGGTAATGATGAACAACTGGCACTGTTCAGCGTTGAGCAGACTGAAATAAAACGCAAGATTGACTTGCTTTATTGATACTCTAGTTGAGGAAAATATCTATGAATACAGAGCAGGCAGAAAAAGCCAAAGAACAGGGAGCTAAGAAAAAAGATCCCGCAACCCTGGAACAAATCAGAGCAGATTTACTGGAATCAGGTAGCAAAAATGGCTACTTATCATATCAGGAAATTAATAAAGCCTTGCCCGAAGGTTTACCGACCAATGTCTTTGAAGAAGTTATCACTGAGCTCATGGAAAGAAATGTTGAGCTTGTGGATGATGATGAAGTAAAACTTGATAAAAAAGTTCCGCTAGCTTCAGATAAAAAGAAAGACAAGGATGACGACAAGAAACAGCAGGATTTTGACGATATAGATGACTCGGTTAGAGTTTATTTAAGAGAAATCGGAAAAATCAGGCTTTTGACCATGCAGGAAGAAGTTACCCTGGCCAAACGTATCGAGCATGGTGATCAAGAAGCTCAGAGGAAGCTGATCGAAGCGAACCTCAGGCTGGTTGTTTCTGTTGCCAAAAAATATACCAAACGTGGACTTTTGTTCCTCGATTTGATTCAAGAAGGAAACCAGGGGCTTATCAGGGCGGTAGAAAAATTCAAATATAGAAAAGGCTATAAGTTTTCAACCTACGCAATCTGGTGGATCAGACAGGCCATCACCAGAGCCATTGCCGATCAGGCGAGAACTATTCGTATTCCGGTGCATATGGTTGAAACCATTAACAAGCTTAGAAAAGCTTCGAGAAAACTTGTCCAAAAGCTCGGGCGCGATCCTGCGATTGAAGAACTTGCAGCTGAAGTCGGACTTCCCATGGAAAAAGTTAAGAATATAATGAAAACTGCCATGGATCCAATCTCTCTTGAAACGCCAATTAACGGAGAAGAAGATTCTCATCTTGGCGATTTTGTAGAAGACAAGTCGGCGCTTCCACCTGCAGAAACCGCTTTTAATCTTATTCTTAAAGAGCAGATCAACAAGGTTCTGGCAACTCTTACCGAGCGCGAATCAAGAGTCATTAAATATAGATTCGGCCTCGAAGACGGCTGGCAGAGAACTCTTGAAGAAGTTGGGCAAAAGTTTGGTGTTACCCGAGAAAGAATCAGACAGATTGAAGCCAAGGCCCTGAGAAAGCTGAGGCATCCAAGTCGTTCCAAGAAATTAAAAGAATTTTATATGGAATAAAAAAATGCTTGCCTAAATTGGGTGGGTGTGCTAATATACCTACCTACGTCAGGGCCCATAGCTCAGTTGGTTAGAGCCTCCGGCTCATAACCGGATGGTCGCTGGTTCGAGTCCAGCTGGGCCCAAACGTAAAAAATGAACGCCTGCCCCTATCGTCTAGCGGCCCAGGACACAGCCCTTTCAAGGCTGCGGCAGGGGTTCGAACCCCCTTAGGGGCGCTCATTTTTTACTTTGACGCAAATTGTCCTGCCCCCATCGTCTAGCGGTCCAGGACACAGCCCTTTCAAGGCTGCGGCAGGGGTTCGAACCCCCTTGGGGGCGCTTTAAAAGCCCGACAGAATACAATTCTGTCGGGCTTTTTCATGTTCAAAAGCAAAAAATGCCGTATAAAAAATCTCCAGGCCAATTAGCAAAGTCATAGGTACAAAATTATACTGGCAGTAATTATCCATTTGTTTGTAGAAACCGTTTCAAGACATTTAGATTGCTTCGTCGCTACGCTCCTCGCAATGACAATTTGTGGCTGTCATTGCGAGCGAAGCGCTTGTGCTGAGCGGAGTCGAAGTAAAGCAATCTTTGATATGCTGAAATTTGGTACATAACAAAAAATACAAAATTGTCTTGAAACTCGCTAATATTAATAAATGGATAATTACTGATTGTACCTCAGGGGGGGCTTCCACTTTTTGTTTTTGAATGGTATAATAGCTAAATAAGTTTAAAAGGTATGGAGGTATTAGATGAATAAGTTTCTGATTCTGGCCCTGGGCGCAATTCTATGTTGTACGCAGGTTTTTGCGTTTGATGTTTCACCAACGCAGATAAATACAGGCAAAAAAAGTAATGAAAAGGTACAGGTAAGTGAAGAGCTTTTAAAAGATATTTTTACCAGTAAAGCTTTTTCAAGCGGCGTAAAAATGCTAAAGGTCACCAAAGATGGCCAGAGAGTCTCAAGTGTACGCGGTGAGCTTTCCTCTCCACTATCCGGTGATCTGCTAGAATCCGCAAAGTCATATATCCTTGAAAATCATAAGGTTTTCAATCTTCCGCCCAATCGCGATGTTGACATAATGCGTCCGGTTAAAGTCGAAAAAGGGGAAAATGCTTCTCATATCGTTTTCCAGATGTTTCTCAATGGAGTCGCAGTTAATGAAGCAATAGTTCAACTGCATCTTGATTCAGAATCTGTAGTTACACTTGCAAATGGCTCTTTCCCTACAGTCAATGAAATTGACAATCAGATTGTGATCGGCAAATACCAGGCCATTGGTCAGGCAAAACAGGCAATAAAAGCCGATAAATTCAGAGCTGTTCCTCAGGCTGAATTACAGATTGTGCCCGTAGGTGAGGGTAAAGCCAGAATGGCTTACGTAACCCGACTTTCGGTAGAAAATCCACTCGGTGACTGGGAAATCGTTATAGATGCAGATAATGGCGATGTAATCAGAATGAATAATGAAATGCAATTTGCCACAGGTGAAGGTGCTGTATATGTGACGAATCCATTAAAATGCGAAGTGACAACAGAGCCGCTTTATCATCTGACCACAAACACTCTGACCGGTAAATATGCAAAAATAATCAACGAAGATACCGACGAGTCTGAAAATGCAGAAAATGTGCACATTTACGATCCCGAAAACACCCATTTCGATGAAGTAAATATGTATAATTACATAACTACTATTCATGATTTTTATAAAAATGAACTTGGTTATGATGGACTTGATAAGCCAATGCGTGCCGTAGTTCATAAAGGTACCAATTATGACAATGCTTATTTCAGCCCCTGGCAGCAGTCATTTGCTTTTGGCGATGGTGACAAATTCAATGATCTGGCAAAAGAGGCTTCAGTTGCATATCATGAATACTCACACGCTATTCTGCATTCGATCACCTATCTGGCTTACAGTGGCGAATCAGGAGCTATAAACGAAGGTCAGGCCGACTATTTTGCCTGCACTTATACGGAAGACGAAGCTCTTGGTGAATATGTATGCGCTAAAATGGATCGCCCTTACCTTAGAATTCTCGAAAATGATCTTCATTATCCAGAAGATATCGAAGGTGAAGTTCATGCAGACGGCAAAATCTGGGGTGCCACCCTCTGGGATATAAGACAAGCACTTGGCAGAGAAATTTCAGATAAGCTTATCTTCAAAAGTCATTTTTATCTGAATGGCAGCCGCCCTGAATTCATCGACGGATACAACGCAATAGTGACTGCAGACAAAAATTTATTTGATGGTAAAAATATTCAGGCCATCGATGAAGTTTTTGCAAAACGCGGTATTATCGCGGAAAACTACAATGGCGCTGTTCTGACTGAATCTGACCTTAATAAAACTAAAAAATTCTTCAAGCTTCATAACGAGCTTTAATTTATAACGAGCGAAAGCAGCCGCATTAATGCGGCTGCTTTTTTTTCTTTAGATTTTAGTAACTTTCATATAGAATACAACCACTTAAATTGCAGAAAAAAGGCTATTTAACCACAGGAGAAAAAAAATGAGTTATTGCGTATTTTGCGGAAAAGATCTTCGTCGTGGCGGTGATTTTGTAAAAAATACAGACGGCGTTATTCTTTGCAAAACCTGTGTATCAACAGCAAATGATATATTTATCAGAAAAAATGCCAGCATGGCAAACAAAGTTAAGTCTGAGAAGTCAAACGGAAAAATTGATCTCCACCAGATCGTAAAAGATTACAGCCCTAAAAAGATATACGACTCTCTTTCTGAATATGTAATAGGGCAGGAAACAGCTAAAAAAGCTATTTCTCTTGCAGTGTACAACCATTATAAAATTCTTTCGATGATCGATGACACAGATGTTGAATTTGAAAAATCTAATATTCTTCTGCTCGGTCCTACCGGAAGCGGCAAAACACTTCTTGCTCGAACCCTGTCTAAAATTTTGCAGGTTCCATTTTCGATAGGAGACTGTACCAGCTTTACCGAAGCAGGCTATGTCGGCGATGATGTCGAAAATGTTTTGTTGTCATTGTTGATCGATGCCAATTATGAGGCTGAAGAGGCTCAAAAGGGCATTATCTACCTCGATGAAATTGACAAGAAAACCAAAACTTCAAACAATGTTTCAATTTCCCGCGACGTTTCGGGCGAAGGGGTACAACAGGCTTTTCTTAAACTTATTGAAGGAACCCAGGCTAATGTTCCTTTAACCTCTGGTCGTAAAAATCCAATGTCGCAGCAGGTTGTAAAGCTTGATACCAGGCATATATTGTTTATCTGTGGCGGCGCTTTTGTAGGCCTTGAGAAATTAATTGAAAAACGTTTACGCAAGAATTCCGGCATTGGTTTTAACACTGATCCACAACCAAAAGAAAAAGCTGATTACAGTTATTTTCATCAGGTTGAAGCAGAAGACCTTATGGAATATGGCTTTATTCCGGAATTTGTCGGCAGATTGCCGGTAAAAGTTGCACTGAATGGCCTTGGCAAAGAAGAATATATTAGAATTCTTAAAGAACCTCGAAATGCTATCATTCGCCAGTATGCCAAGCTTTGCGAAATGGATGGATGCGAACTCGACTTTTCCGATGATGGAATTGAAAAAATTGTCGAAATTGCCCTCGAAAGAAAAACCGGTGCCCGTGGTCTAAGAGCTGTGTTTGAACGCATATTACGTAACGATATGTTTATGTTGCGCGAAAAAAATCATAAAAATATTGTGGTTGATGCAGATTATGTAGAAAAACAACTTGCCGTTCAAGAAGAAGACTTTAAAAGAGAACTCGAAGAATTAAAAGCAATTCAAGAAGAAACCGAAAACGAAGAGAACTCTGAAATAGAACAGGCCGTAGCTGCAGAAGAGCAGGCCGATAAACTTTCAGCTTGATGATTATATAAAGCAAAAAAAAAGAGCTGCCCGGTTTATTCCCGGCCAGCTCTTTTTTTTTTTTAAACAGTAGATTTCTGCATTTTCGGCCCGGCATTTTTTACTTCTAAATCTACCTGAGATTCAAAATTCTTAAAGTTGTTATTAAAACGTTGGGCCAGGTCTGCAGCTGTTTTTTGAAAAGCTTCTTTGTCTTCCCATGTGTTTATTGGAGTTAAAATTTCCTGGGGCACGCCTGGACATTTCTGAGGTATTTCTACTCCAAAAATAGGGTCGTTTTTAAAATTTACCTGATTAAGCTCACCGTTTAGGGCGGCTTTAAGTAATGCTCTGGTATATTGAATTTTCATGCGTGATCCAACTCCGTAAGCACCGCCGCTCCAGCCGGTATTTACCAGCCATATTTTGGTATTGTGCTTTTTCATTTTTTCGCCAAGCATTTTTGCATAGGTAAAAGGATGGTGAACCATAAAGGGGGCTCCAAAACAAGCAGAAAAGGTTGCAGTAGGCTCATTTATGCCTGATTCGGTTCCTGCTAATTTGGCAGTATATCCTGACAGGAAATGATACATCGCCTGTTCGGGAGTAAGTCTTGCAATTGGAGGCAAAACGCCGAAAGCATCGGCAGCAAGGAAGAAAATGTTTTCGGGTTGAGGGCCAACACCTTCTTGAACACAGTTGTCTATGTGGCTGGTAGGGTAAGTGGCGCGAGAATTTTCGGTGATGCTGTCATCATCATAGTCGGGTATTCTTCTATTGTCTACCATTACATTTTCAAGAATTGAGCCGAAGCGAATTGCATTATATATCTGAGGTTCGGCTTCTTTAGAAAGACGAATGCATTTGGCATAGCAGCCACCTTCGAAATTAAATACACCATTGTCGGTCCAGCCGTGTTCATCATCTCCGATAAGTCTACGGTCGGGGTCGGCAGATAGAGTTGTTTTGCCGGTTCCGCTCAGGCCGAAAAACAGAGCGGTTTTGTTGTTCTTACCTATGTTGGCAGAGCAGTGCATTGGTAAAATTCCCTTTTTGGGCAGAAGATAATTCATTACCGAAAAGATACTTTTTTTAATTTCACCGCCATAGTGACTGCCGGCAATAAGAATAATTTTTTCTTTAAAATTAACTGCAACACATACTTCAGAATTGAGCCCTAGATTTTTCCATTCGGGAATGGGCATATCGCTCAAAGCAAGAACGGTAAAACCAGGGTCGCAGTCGAGATTGTCGGTTTCCCCGGGGCGAATGAATAGAGTGCAGGAAAAAAGAGCCTGCCAGGCTTTTTCTGCTATTACTCTAACTTGAAGACGATTGTTTTTATCGGCTCCGGCGTAACCATCAAATACAAAAAGATCTTTGTTTTTTACATAATTTTTTGCCAGATGAAAAATTTTGTTCCAGTTGTCTTCTGAAATAGGTCTGTTGATGTCTCCCCACCAGACATCATCTGTTCCGGTTGTTTTAACTACAAACTTATCATTGGGAGAACGCCCGAATCGGGTGCCGTTGTTTTTATCGATCAAAAGAGCGCCATTGGCTGCCAGTCGACCTTCATCGCGACAAATTGACTGTTCAATAAATTCAGGAACAGGGCGGTTTCGTAAAACTTTACCCTCAGTTGCAAGACCAAGATAGTTTAAGCAGTTGTAATCAGACATTTTCCTTCTCCTTGCCTTAAGCTGTTTGCTATGCTATGGGCTGATTTTAACGCTTTAGATTATTCAGAGCAAGGAAATTAACTCAATTACTTGAAATTTTACAGAATTATTTAGATAATGAAAGAAAGCAGGAGAGGAAAATTGCAGGATAATAACGGACATAGAGAGCGCTTGCGAGCAAGGTTTGATGAAAATGGCATTGATGCTTTTTCCGAACATGAAATTCTTGAATTTATACTTTTTTTTGCAAGGCCCCGCATAGATACTAAACCAATAGCCAAAAAGCTGTTGAAAGAGTTTGGCGCAATAGAAGCCGTATTTGCTGCAGATAAAGATTCGTTGTTGAAAATAGACGGAGTAGGGGAAAATTCGGTAAGGCTGCTCAAATTATTTCTTGAGATTTCTCACTTTGCTGCTCGGCGAAAAGCTTTTGCCAGTTCTCCTGTTATATCTTCGGCTTCTTCGCTGGTAGAATATCTGGGAAAAGTAATGGCAAATCTACCTGAAGAACAGTTTCGAGTTATTTTTCTCGATAATTCAAATCGAATTATAAAAGACGAGATTTTGTCACATGGAATAGAAGACCAGACGGCTGTATACCCGAGAAAGGTAGTCAAACGAGCCCTTCTTTTAAATTCAACCGGTATAATAGTCGTTCACAATCACCCTACCGGTCAGCTGACTCCGTCATCTGCAGATAGAAAAATTACCGGCGCTTTGTTGGCTGCCGCTGAAACTCTTGAACTAAGGTTTCTTGACCATATAATCGTCGGTCGCGAAGGAAAAGGTTACTTCAGTTTCAGAGAAAACGGATTAATTTAGTTTTGTTTAAGAAGCTTCTTTTCCGGTAATGAAGCCATTGGGTTTATCGCCTCCGGAAAGAAGGTCACGTATTTTACCATACAAAACTTCGAGGCCGGCCCTGTTGGTTGCTCCCTGAGGAATAATCAAATCGGCGAGATAGCGGGAGGGCTGAACCATATTTATTGCCGCGTCTCTAACTGTACTTTCGTATTGATTGATAATACTTTTAATGGTTCTGCCACGGTCAATATGGTCTCTTTTTATCCTTCTGATTATTGCCATATCGAGTGGAACATCAACATAGATGCGAAGATCCAGCAGAGGCATCAGCTCTGGAATATTGAACAACAAGAGACCTTCGATGATCAAAATAGGGTGGGGGGCTACTTCAACCGTTTCCTTAATACGGTCAGAGCTGGTAAAATCGTAGATAGGCCTCTGAATAGTTTTGCCATTACGTAGTTGATTAATGTGATTAATCATCAGACCAGTCTCAAGCGCATCAGGATGGTCATAATTACTGATTTTGGGCTTGTCTCTTTTAGCATAATAATACATGTCGTGTTCCAGAACGCCGATTTTCCCGGGAAATCTCTCGAGAACCGCTCTTGAAACACTACTTTTACCGGAACCTGATAAACCACATATACCTATTATGTACATGGCGGTAATTTAGCATAAGTTGAAGCAAAACTGTTACTAAAATAAAAAAAATTACCGGAACTGAAAATTCAGTCCCGGTAATTTTTTTAAGTTCAGTCTAAGAGACTGGTGATAGACTCTTTGATTTTATCTGCAGAAAGACCGAATGAAGCCAGAAGTGCTTCTGGTGGTCCTGAACGTGGCACGTCGTTAACCGCAACATGTTTAAATTTATTAATTTTTCCTGCCAGGTTAAGAGCAACTGCACTGCCAATACCGCCTTCAGGAGCATGTTCTTCGAATACGGCAACATTTTCGTTTGAAACTTCTACAACTTTTTTCAGTTCTTCAGTTGGAAATGGTTTCAATGAGTAAAGATCAACAACTTGAACTTTTTCAGGATTTTTTAATTCATTAACTGCTGCAAGCACTTCATGAAGAATTACACCGGCGGAAACAATTGTAAGAGAAGGATTGTCAGCCTTTTTAATCAGCTTGAGACCGCCGATTGGAAATTCTTCGTTTGCATCGTAAAGCACAGGATTTGCAGGTCTTGAAAGTCTTATATAGCCGGGGCCATCATGTTTCGCCAGATTGACTATACATTTGTAAGCCGAAACTGCATCTGACGGATAGAACACTGTGCCGGCAGGCAAAGTGCTGAATGCCGCCAGGTCTTCGAGGGCCATCTGCGAGGGGCCATCTTCACCGATCGATATGCCGGCGTGGGTGCCGATAAATTTAACCTTGAGACCGGAAAGAGCAGCCATACGAATCTGGTCGAAAGCTCTTGCAAGAAATGCACCAAAAGTAACGGCAAAAGGTATCAGGCCTCTGGCAGCAAGACCAGCAGCTACGCCGGCCATATTTTGTTCAGCAATAAAACTTTCTACAAAGCGTTCGGGGTATTTCTCGCCAAACGCTTGTGAATAAGTTGAATTCTGAGTATCGCCATCTATTACCCATATACGTTCTTCTGCTTTTCCCAAAGCGGTAAGAGCTGGTCCAACCGCTTTTCTGGTGGCGGCTTTATCACCTTTGCTGTAAGGGGGGGGATCAACCTTGACGTTGATGGGCCCGGTTTTTATTGTCGCTGCGGCTTTTTGTGGTTTTTCAATCACAGGGGCAGGGGGCGATTTCATTATGTCTTTATTAACATCGTCAAGTGCTTCTTCCAGCCCTTTGCCGGGAAGAATCGGTTTTCCATGCCAGTTTTCTTTGTCAGCTATCTGGCTTAATCCGCCGCCTTTAAGGGTTCGAGCAATAAGACAAACAGGTTTACCACTGACTTTTAAGGCCTGCTCAAAAGATTTTAAAACCTGTTCGATATCATGGCCATCATCTACAATTATTGCTTCCCAGCCAAAGGCTTCAACTTTTCTGGCATAGGTTCTCATGTCGTGGCCATGCATTGTTTCACGACTTTGTCCAAGCCGGTTAACATCTATAATTGCAACAAGGTTTTCCTGCTTTAGATTAGCGCCCAGGGCAAAAGCTTCCCATACAGAACCTTCGGCCACTTCGCCATCGCCAAGAATAACAAAGGTTCTTGCGCCATTTTTTACAACAGCCTGCTGGTGTTTGGCAATTCCCAGACCAACAGACAGCCCTTGTCCGAGAGAGCCTGTTGCAACGTCTACAAATTCAAGACTGGGCATTGGATGCCCTTCTATTTTTGAGCCCATTTCTCTCAGAGTCATTACTTCTTCTTCTTTAAGAAAACCCGCTTCACACCAGGCAGCATAAAGAGCCGGAGCTGCGTGACCTTTAGACAACACCAGTCGGTCGTTTTCGTCTGATGCAGGGTTCTTCGGGTCATAACGCATCACTTTAAAAAAGAGGGCCGACATGATTTCGGCGATAGAGCAACACGAAGTAGGGTGTCCCGACCCCGCTTTTGCAGTAGATTTAATAGATAGCCAGCGTATTCTGGCTGCACGATGTTTTAATTCTTTAACTAAAGCTAAATCTTCGGACATAGTTCCTCCAGAAAAAAATACATTATAAATCTCTTATAGCTTTAAACAAAACAGGGTCTCTAGTCAACTATAAAAATATAGTAATTCTCGGTGAGCGACTATCAACTCGTTTCAGAAAAGAATTTGTCTCACACCAAGCCGCAAAGCCATAAAGAAAATAACCACAGAGCTCTCAGAGAATCACAGAGAATCTTTTTCAGCCTGTGTTCCGTCTATCAATAAGTATTCAGAAAAGCACCAGTGTTTTTATGAATACTTATTGATAGACGGAAAGCCGGACGGTGAA
>JBNJGH010000076.1:0-16822 GCA_051747585.1 Candidatus Rifleibacteriota bacterium | reverse complement strand
TCCGGCTTTCACAATCTGAAAAAGATTCTCTGTGTTCTCTGTGCGCTCTGTGGTTATTTTCTTTGTGGCTTTGAGACTTGGTGTGAGGAATTTTCTTTTCTGAAACCAACTGATAGTCGCTGACCGAGAATTGCTGGGATTAGTTGAGTGGCTTGGCATAATATAATGTTTGTTTTATAATATTGGGAATTAGATACAAACAAGAAACCCGACAAATTGAAAAATTAAGTCAGAAATCCGAAAAAGAGAGATTTTTATGAGCCAAAGACAATTTCCACGTGCAACCTATCGACTACAGCTTAATTCAAGCTTCACCTTCAAGGATGTATTAGATAACCTTGAGTTTTATAAAGCTCTCGGTATAAGTCATCTATATTTATCTCCATGCCTGCAGGCAACTTCCGGGAGCACTCACGGTTATGATGTGGTCAATCATAATTTGCTCAACACAGAACTTGGCAGCAGATATGACTTTAATGAACTCTGCCGCGAACTCGATGAAGCCGGAATGGGAATAATTCTGGACATTGTTCCAAATCATATGGCCATCAGCGGCCCCGAAAACCCATGGTGGTGGGATGTTCTTGAGAACGGCCCTTCCAGCCAGCATTCAAGATATTTCGATGTTGACTGGCACCATGATTCAGAAGACCGTTCAAACCTCATTCTATTGCCAATTTTAGGCAATCATTACGGCATTATTCTTGAAAACGGCGAGCTTAAACTACATCATGACAGAGGAAAATTTACTATACGCTATTATGAAAATATTTTCCCGCTTGCCCCCAGAACTATACCCAAAATCCTTGAGCTGGCCTATGAAAAAAGTGATATTAAAGAAATAGGTTACATGGCAAATGCATTTAAAAACCTGCCTCACGCATCTTCACGGGAAATAAAAAAAATACAACAGCGCCAACGTGACAAGGCAGTATTGGAAGAAATGCTCGAGAATCTTTGTCAGAATCTTCATATCGAAAAACTCATTGACCAGGCGGTCGAAGAAATTAATTCAAATGTAGAACTTCTCGACGAAATCATTGGCAAACAAAGCTATAAGCTGGCCTACTGGAAACTGTCAAGATATCAGATCGGATACCGACGATTTTTTAATATAAATTCTCTTGTTGGTCTTCGAATGGAAGACGAAACCGTTTTTAAAGATTCACACAAACTTGTGATCGAACTATTCAATGAAAATAAAATCAGCGGCTTCAGGGTCGATCATCCCGATGGCCTTTATGACCCGACCGGCTACTTTTTAAGACTGCGAAGAGCTTGCCCGAATGCTCCAATTTATGCCGAAAAAATACTTGAAAGGCATGAGAAGTTAAACTCGGACTGGCTGATTTCAGGAACTACCGGCTATGACTTTCTCAATCTGGCCAACGGCCTTTTCATTGAGAAAGACGGTCACCAGCAACTTGAAAAAATCTGGCATGATTTTACCGATCTCGATATTGAATTTGAAGATCTTGTTTATAATAAAAAGAAAGAAGTTATAAACAAACTTTTAGGAAGCGAAATAAACCGGCTCGCTACTGATCTGATGATGATATGTGAAAATCATCGAAGGTACCGGGACTTTGCCGGAACTGAACTGTTCCAGGCAATTACAGAGGTAGCCACAGCTTTAGGAGTTTACCGCACCTATATTCAACCTGAAACTGACGAAGTGCTTGAAAGAGATACCATACGGATTGAAAATGCTATCAAGAAGGCTAAAGAAAACAAACCTGAATTGGGTTCATATATATTTGATTTCTTTCGTGAAATTTTATTATTAAAATTGCGAGGTGAAGAAGAAGACAATTTTGTCAGAAGATTTCAGCAATTCACCGGCCCGGTAATGGCAAAAAGTCTTGAAGATACGGTATTTTATATTTACAACCCCCTGACCAGTGCGAATGAGGTTGGCGGGTCACCTGACCAGCCATGGGTTGAGCCGGCCGAGTTTCATCAATGGAGCGAAAGAATGGCCCACGACTGGCCGCTGACAATGCTTGCAAGCTCGACCCATGACAGCAAGCGCAGCGAAGACGTTCGTGCCAGAATCAATCTGCTCAGCGAAATTCCCGAAGAATGGCAAGAGGCCCTGAAACAATTCAGTGAAATTAATGCGAAATACAAAAAGGGCTCTTATCCCGATGCCAACACGGAATACCTTCTTTATCAAACTCTGGTTGGCGCCTGGCCGATCAGCTCACAACGTATTTCCCGTTATATGGAAAAGGCAGTTAGAGAAGCGAAAGTGCATTCCAGCTGGTTTGATCCAAATTCCGAGTTTGAAAACGCTTTAATGAATTTCATTCAAAAAGTTCTGGATAACGAAGACTTCATTCAAGCGCTTGAAAAGTTTGTAAAGCCTCTAATAATTCCCGGGCGCATAAATTCTCTGGCTCAACTTTGTCTTAAGCTGACCGCTCCGGGCGTTCCGGACATCTACCAGGGAACCGAACTCTGGGATAACAGTCTTACCGACCCCGACAATCGCAGACCGGTAGATTTCAAAAAACGAATGATTGAAATTTCAAAAATTAAAGGAAAAAGCTGCCGGGAAATCTTATTCAATCTCGAAGAAGGCTTGCCGAAGCTATACATAATACAAACCCTTCTCAAACTTCGAAAAAAATACCCGGAATTTAACGAGCCCGACAGTTATAAAACAATAGAAGTACTTGGAGCGAAATCTGATTATCTGGTTGCCTTCATGCGCGGAGAGAATGTCATTGTAGCAATTCCGCGCTTACAATATAGTTTAAAAAACAACTGGGGCTCGACCAGAATAGCTCTACCTGAGGGCCAATGGTTAGACATTTTTTCCCAGGCCGAGCATTCATCAGGTTCGGTTAAAGTAAAAGAGCTTATAAAGAATTTCCCTGTATCAGTACTTATAAGAAACAGTGAAAAGGATTGAATGAAATGAAAACAGTTAAAGTATGGGCACCCAAAGCAAATAAAGTTTCATTAGTTGTTAACGATAAAGAGATTGCAATGAAAGCAGATAAAAATGGCTTCTGGCAACAGGAAATTAAAGCTGCAAAATCGCCTCTGGCTTATGGTTTCAAGATAGATGGCGATGGGCCGTTTCCAGATCCCAGATCAGAATTTCAACCCAAAGGGGTTCACGGGCTTTCTCAAAAATGGCCGAATAATTTTAAATGGCAGCACAAAGATTGTTCTGCCTGTCAACTTAAAGATGCCATAATATACGAACTACATATTGGAACCTTTACTCCCGAAGGGACCTTTAGCGCAATAATAGACAAGCTCGATTATCTTAAAGATCTAGGCGTAACTCACATAGAGCTTTTACCTGTTGCTGCTTTTCCCGGGCACCATGGCTGGGGTTACGACGGGGTAAGCCTGTTCGCTACCCACAAAGAATACGGGACGCCAGACGACCTCAAAAAACTTGTAGATGCATGTCATAGCAAAGACCTGGGAATTATTTTAGATGTTGTTTATAATCATCTTGGGCCTGATGGAAATTATCTTGGTATATATGGTCATTATTTTTCCGGTCGCTACCACACCCCCTGGGGCGAAGCCGTTAATTTTGACTGGGAATATAGTGACCAGGTAAGAGAATTTGTAATTGAAAATGCCTTGCATTGGCTCGAAAAATTTAATTTTGATGGATTACGTCTCGATGCAGTTCATGCAATTTACGACTTTTCCGCGACTCATATTCTTGAAGAATTACAAGCCAATGTAGAAAAACTGGAAGAAAAGACAGGCCGAAAATATTTTTTGATTGCCGAATCAGACCTTAACGATCCAAGATTACTTCACAGCCGGGAAAAAGGTGGTTACGGCCTGGCAGCCCAATGGATGGATGATTTTCATCATTCTATTCATGTTATGTTTACCGGCGAGCAACAAAACTATTACCTCGATTTCGAAGGCGCAAAAGATTTGAATAAGTGCCTTAAAGACAATTTTGTTTATGATGGTGTCTATTCTCCATCCCGAAAAAGAAAACATGGCAGAAAGGCCAATGACCTTGCGCCGGAACATTTTGTCGTATCGATTCAGAACCATGACCAGGTAGGAAACCGAGGTCTTGGGGAACGACTCAACCATCTTACCGGCTTCAGCCAATGCCAGCTGGCAGCCGCCCTTATGCTTCTTTCTCCTTTCGTTCCCATGTTGTTTCAGGGTGAAGAATGGTCGGCCTCAACTCCATTTTTGTATTTTACCGACCATATCGACGAAAAGCTTGCCCGTGCGGTAAAACGTGGTCGCCGGAGGGAATATCCATCGCTGAACAAAAAAGTTCCCGATCCCCAGGCTCCTGACACATTTAAAAGTAGTATTCTTAAATGGAATGAACAGGAAGGCGATCAGCACCGACAAATGTTGGACTGGTATAAACAGTTGATTAAACTAAGAAAAAAATATCTTAAAAATCTAAGAAAACAAACTCCTGAATTCAGGCAACTTCAAGAAAATCTTTATTTTTATCGAAACGGTTCATTGGTAATTTTTGCCAATACCGGCAATAAAGAACAAAAAATCAAACTGCAGATACCAGAGTTAAAAAAATGCAAAGTTCTGTTACAAAATAACAATAACTTTGGTTTGGGTAATGAAATAATTTCTGGTGCAGACAACATAACTATTGCAATACTTTAAGATTGAAACATAAGCTATAAGCCGCAGCAAAGGAGTACAAAAATTGAACAGTAGAATCAGAAAACTAAATATGCCCGATGATCCCCATTGGCATAAAAATGCAATAATATATGAAGTTCATGTAAAAGCTTTTTATGACAGCAATGGCGACGGCGTTGGCGATTTCCCGGGTCTGACTCAAAAACTCGACTATATTCAAGATCTGGGAATTAACGCCATCTGGCTTCTGCCTTTTTACCCTTCTCCTTTTCGCGACGATGGTTACGATATATCTGACTACACAAACGTACATCCCGACTACGGCACCCTCAAAGATTTCAAAAAGTTCCTGCGTGAGGCACATAAACGAGATATAAGGGTTATCATTGAGCTTGTAATTAATCACACTTCTGATACACACCCATGGTTTCAACAGGCAAGAAGAGCCAAAAAGGGATCGAGTAAAAGGAATTTTTATGTCTGGCATGATGATGACAATAAATACTCAGATGCGCGTATAATTTTTACCGACACCGAAACTTCCAACTGGTCATGGGATCCGATAGCCAAGGCCTACTACTGGCACAGGTTTTTTTCTCACCAGCCAGATTTGAACTTTAATAATCCGCAGGTAATAAAAAAACTTATAGGTGTAATGCGTTTCTGGCTTGACATGGGTGTCGACGGCCTTCGCCTCGACGCCATCCCCTATCTGTGTGAGCGCGAAGGCACCAGCTGCGAAAATCTTCCGGAAACCCACGACGTTATAAAAAAGTTTCGCGCAGAGCTTGATAAAAGGTATAAAAACAGAGTTTTTCTCGCCGAGGCGAACCAATGGCCTGAAGATGCTGCCGAATATTTCGGTGACAATGATGAATGCCACATGGCATTTCATTTTCCGCTTATGCCGCGCATTTATATGTCACTTGCCCTCGAAGACAGGTTTCCAATTGTTGAAATAATGAAACAAACCCCTGAAATACCGGAAAATTGTCAATGGGCTATATTCTTGCGCAATCATGATGAATTGACTCTTGAAATGGTAACAAGCAAAGAACGAGACTACATGTATCAGGTTTATGCAAAAGACCCGAGAGCCAGAATCAACGTAGGCATAAGACGCAGACTGTCCCCTTTAATGGAATATAACAGGGCCAAAATAGAACTTTTAAACGCTCTGCTGTTTACCATGCCAGGTTCTCCGGTAGTTTATTACGGAGACGAAATAGGCATGGGAGACAACATGTTTCTCGGTGACCGTAACGGAATGAGAACCCCGATGCAATGGACCCCCGACCGAAATGGCGGCTTTTCAACAGCCGATCCTGAGCGCCTTTTTCTGCCACCGGTTATGAGCACAGTTACAGGCTTTTATGCCGTTAATGTTGAGGCTCAAAGTAGAACCCCTGCTTCACTGCTGAACTGGATGAAAAAAATGATTTCGGTGCGCAAACACTTTAATGCTTTTGGTCAGGGCACTTTTGAATTCATAAAACCGGCAAACCGAAAGGTAATCGCTTACATAAGAAGTTTTGAAAACACCAACATTCTCTGTGTAGCAAATTTATCAAGATCGGCACAACCCGTACACATCGATCTTCAGGATTTCAAAGGTTTTACACCGGTAGAGCTGTTGAGCAAAAACGCTTTCCCGACTATAACCAAGGAGCCCTATCAATTAAGTCTGTCTTCTTATGGCTTTTATCTTTTCGAACTTTCATTTGAAGCAGACGGGCCGGCCTGGCAAAAAACTGATTCTCTCAGCTATTCCGAACTACCGGTCTTTGTTTTTAAAACCCATCCCGAAGAAAAGCGTCTCGCAGTTCTGCACAAGCTTCTAAATAATAAAAAGCGGGAAAAATTACTGTATGAAGCTCTTATTCTTTATGCAAATAACAAAAGATGGTTTGCCGGAAAAGGCAAAGACGTTGCTTACATTGAAGCAGACATTGCGCTGACCATTTCTCAGCAAGAATGCCACGATTGGTTACTGGCTGTTTTCTCCTGGCATTTTACCGACAACACCAGCCAGAAATACTTTACTCCCATTCACCTGATGTGGGAAAAAGAAGACGATCTGAAAATTCCAACAGACTGGATTCTTGCAAAAGCCAGACAGCAAAACCAGATCGGCTATCTTATAGACTCAATGATAAGTGACGAATACTGCCTGGCTTTGCTCAAATTTATGCAGCAGCAAAGAAAAGTAATACTGGAAAGCGGCAAACTAAGCTTTACCAGCAATGGCCTGCTTCCTGATGAAGAAGACTTTTCTGATCTTGAAGTCAGACGACCTATAATAGAACAAAGCCACACATCGATTTTCTTTGGCGAAAAGTTCATCTTCAAAATTTACCGCCAGGTTCAGGAAGGGGCGAATCCCGAGCTTCAAATGGGCCGCTACCTTACCGAAGCCCCTGAATTCAACAATATAGCCCGAGTTGCCGGCTCGATCGAGCTCGAACAGGAAAACGGCCAGGTAATAACCCTTGGTATTTTGCAGGAATTCATCGACAATCAAAATGATGCCTGGACCTTCACTCTTGATTATCTTGAAAGATACGAAGACAGCTGCGTTATCTCGGCACAAAATCCTGACCGGCCTGAGCGCAAAGAAGAGCAAGCTTCTCACAATATGTATCTTACCATGATGCAAACTCTAGGCAAGAGGGTCGGACAAATGCACAAAGCTCTGGCAGCTGACACCGATGACCCTGACTTTAAGCCTGAAATTATTACATCCGAAGAATGGCAAAACTGGTCAGAAAAAATTGAAACCTCTTTTATAGAAACAATTGAAGTGCTGAAAAAGCGACAAGGCGATTTTGATGAAGAGCTAAAACAAAAAACAAACAAGCTCATAGAAAATAAAGAGTCTGCAATTGAAAAAATAAGATCTCTTATTCCTGATAAGTCTGGCTTGTATAAAACCAGACACCACGGTGACCTGCATCTGGGACAAATATTACTGGTTGCCAATGATTTTATAATAATAGATTTTGAAGGCGAGCCTGCACGACCACTTAAAGAAAGAATTGCAAAGTTCTGCCCCTTACGCGACGTTGCGGGAATTTTGCGTTCCTTCAGCTATGCTGCCGAAACTGCAAGACGAAAAGTTAGAGAAGATCGCCCTGAAGCATTTGATTTAATGAAAACCTACACTAAAGAATGGGAAAAGCTTGCAGGACAAAAGTTCCTCGATGGTTACCTGACTGAAACCGAAGACTGCGTATCTGTTCCAAACAACAAAAGAGTCTTCAAAAGAATTGTATCTTTTCTCAGTATAGAAAAAGCCGTCTACGAACTTAATTATGAAATAGCTAACCGCCCCGATTGGGTAGAAATTCCGGTTTACGGTTTAATAGAACGTCTTGATCTTTAATTCTAATCGAATAGATTAAGATTAACAGAAAAAATTTTCAGGAGGCTTTATGAAAAATACAATTCTAACCGTTGCCTTTTTACTAATTATAGGTATGTCTCAAGCTTTTGCTCACTGTCAGGTTCCATGTGGTATTTATACCGATGACCTTCGTTTTTCAGTTATGAACGAGCATGTAACTACAATAAGCAAAAGCATGAAACAGATTATTGAACTTGGCAAAGCCGGGCAACCCAATTACAACCAGATCGTTCGCTGGACAACAACTAAAGACTTTCATGCAGATGATATAATCGACATCTGCAGCCAATATTTTCTCTGCCAGAGATTAAAACCCTCGGAAAAAGAAACAAACAAAGCTGGTTATCTAAACAAGCTCGAACTTGTTCATAAAATTATGGTAACCGCCATGAAATGCAAACAAACAACTGAGCTTGAAAATGCAAAAAAACTGGGCAAATTAATTGAAGAATTCAACCTTGCCTACTTTAACAAAAAGCATAAGCACAAACACTGAAGACTAAAGCTTCGTTATTTTGACAGCAATTATCTATTTAGCAATATTAGCTGGTTTCAAGACATTTTTGTATTTTTTCTTATATACTAAATTTTTAGCATACCAGAGATTGCTTCGTCGCTGCGCTCCTCGCAATGACAATTTGAGGCTGTCATTTTCCTCGTAATGACACCCTAAGCGGTCCCTGAGCGTAGTCGAAGGGACCCTGCAACCATCCATTGGTCATTGAGCGTAGTCGAAATGACTATTGGTTGGTCATTGAACCTAGTCTCACTGGGTCGCTTTGTGTCCTCATGCGACCCAGTATCAGGGCATCCTGCCCGTCAAAATGACCATGTTACAAAAATCAGTTCTGGTGGTTTCGACTAACGCTCAACCACCAGAGCGTTTGTCAGGCGCTTACTTCGACGCGTATGCGATAGGTGTTGCCTTCTTTTGATTCAGAAACATTTTCGACATTGCCCATAGAGGCAGCTTTTTCTTTTATTGCCTCTCTATAAGTCTCTTTAAGCGCAAGGTTAACTTCTTTTTTAGCTTTTAGAGCAATCTGTTTTAAAACATTTACAGCACGATTTTTTTCGATTTCCATCTGCTGAGCAACCCGCTGGTTTTGCATTACATTGCCCTCTTGTCTGGCGCGGGCAAGAGATTCTTGAAACTCTTCGAGCAGCAGGCCCTCAACCAGTATATTGCATTTTTCGGGCATGTTAACCTTAACCTGCATTTCCATACTATCCAGATCAAGCACAGCCTGCTGCCCGTCATTCAAAGGCATTGCCATACCCTCCGGAGTTTCTTCAAAACCCTTTTCAAGCAACTTCTCTTTTAAAATACTTTTCATACGATCGGGAGAAAGAATTTCAAGCAAAGTAAAATCCATATCGAAACGGCCTTCTTTAAGTCTTTCACCCTCCGGTATAGTTACCCCAACTGATAAACTAACTGAATACGACCGACTCATCTACTCTCTCCTCCAATCTATTTGTATCAGAAATCTTTGTAACAACTTCATCAAACCCCTTAAGCTCCTCTTTTATTCCCGATGAATTAAAAACCCCATTTATAAATCTGTCGTCATCTAAGGCGCACATGCCTTCTGCTGTCCAATACGAGACCGCTTTTTCAAGCATTTTAATAAATTTATTCGAGCTCTTGATAATTTTATCGGGATTACGAGTAAGATAAAGCTTTAGAGGCACACCGCAGCCGGGCATCGCTGAAATTTTTTTCAGCTCACTTCTTTGGGTGACCTGTTTTTCAGCAATTCTTTCGAGAATATAATTTACACATCTCATATAGACAGCCGCTCGATCTATAAGATAACCTCGCAAAGGCAACTCAACAGTTTTTGGTTTGGCCAATAAGCCTTCCCATGGAATTTCATCTGTGTTAAGAAAGTTCCAGGTTGCGTAAAGAGCCTTAATAACCCAGTTTGCTTTATTTTTTTCCAGCCAGGGAAAAGAATAAAGGTTGAAATTTGTAGTGGCTATTGAAAGGAAAACAGCATCTCCGGGGAGCGAAAGAATATAATCAGGCAATTGCTTCGTTTTATCGCTGATCATGCGCTCATACAATCTCAGAGCACTTCGCTGGGAAAAACTTATGTCTATGCTTTCCCAGAACTCGACATCTGTTACCGAATATTTTCTGGTATAACCATCAGACTCAAACAAAAAAGGATAAAAAGCAAAACTGTCACAAATAAATTTTTTAACGACAGGTTCAATTACCTGTTGCCATTTTTCGCAAAATTCTTCGCTGAAATCGATTTCAGGCGGAAAAGCATCAAAATATCCCGAATATTTAATATCAGGATTGGTGGTTTCTCCTTCGAGCAGCTTCTCAGTATATTCAAGAAGCAGATCTTCGGGATAAAGCTGAATTTTCACTGTTCGATTTCCTGTTTTGTGTTTTGTGAACTGTTAATCAAAATTCCCTGTTCGATATTTTTTAATTCAGGATGATTATCAAGACATAGAGCTTTAAGACGCCCTTCGCGAATCTGCCGGGCAATATTTTCGCCAAGCACTTCTCCGGCCTGCTCGACAACCTCTTCGAGCAGTTCACCGCTTTGAATCGATTCATTAATTTCAAGCGCAGTCATACTGTCATCGTTAAAATCAACCAGAATACGACTGTCCCCCGTAACCTCATCAAATTCAAGATCAATAGTAAATTTTTTCATATTAACCTTTCTCTAAAAACGAAAATTTTTCGAATTCGCTGTCATCGCCTAATGGAAAACCATTTAACGTAATTCCATCTTCATCTATATGAATTTCGACTTCTTTTTTAGCTGTCGGCCAACTTTTTTTAAGACAGGCAAGTTTGTCTGAAAAAAAGTGCACAGTCTGGTTGTCAGAACCAATCCATTTTCTTTTAAGCGAGGACATCGACTCAATGTAAGGACCGGCAATCAGCAGGTCAAATCTGGCTGCAGTCTCTTTCTTTTCATTGTCTGCTTCAATCTGCTGCCAGGTAAAACCCGAGAAAAGAATCATATCTTTATTATAGCCCAGCTTTGCCAATTCATCCAACAACTGATTTAATCCCTGCAACTGATCCAGGGGTTCGCCTCCCATAACCGTTAGCCCATCAGAATCAGCATTATAGATATCTTTGGCCAGATCGGCAGGATCGATTAAACGTCCTCTTGAACCATCAAGCATTTGCGGGTTACAACATTGCTCACATTTTATAGAGCAACCCTGGAACCATAAAGCGAAGCGACGGGCAGGACCCTCGACTTCGGTTACGGGTTCAACTCCAGCCACCCTGATCATGTTTAACCATCCTTTCGATTGAATCATTTATAAGTCCGCCAAGAATGCGATATTGCTCGGTATTTTCATAGGCGGCAAATTCATCAGATTGTGGAAATTGCAGCTCTATAAAGATAGAGTTATTTTCGGGTTTTTCTGCAAACAACCATGTTTGAGCTTCGGGTCTGAGTTCCATAGTTTCAGAGGTAGTAAAGTCCCCTGCTCTGAGGCAGATTCGGTCAGATAATTTTTTCTCATCAAGAAAGTGACCGAAAAACCTGCAGGCATCTTTAAGCGATGATGGAACATAGCCTTCAAGTTCGATAAAAACATTGACCATATCTTTAACCAGGGTTTCTATAAGTTTGCCGGCAAAATTAAAAATCCAGGCAAAAAGCAAACCAAGGTGTTTTTCGTGTTCAAAAAATTCGCTCAAACGAAGTTTTATGCGTATATCGCGCCTGATACGAAATACTGCTCCCGAATCACGCTTGAAATACATCAACTGATTTTCGATAAACTTGTAGTCAAAAAGATCAAATTCCATACTTTCATCCATATATGCCAGTTCAGAAGGCACAATAGAAGAAATGGTACCTTTGTTGGTTAACTCGTCGTAACCACCGAGCGGAAGCACCTGCGGTTCACCATACTTGGTAACTACCCAGCTGCTTTCTTCTTTAAGGGTGAAAATACTACGGGTCCAGGTGCCCAAACCATGCATCGCATTGACCATGCGGCGGTAAAACAGTCGATCAGCTGCTCTTGAAAACAACTGCGGGTGACCGATTTCGAAAATGTCATCTGCATCAAAACTGAAGCTTTTTTGCGAAAATTCTTCAATCGAACTTTTATAAATAAGCTGCAAGACTTCTTGCATATTGAAACCTGCATTTGCAGGATTTTCTACTTCAAATGATTTTTCAAAATCAGACTCGGAAAAAACAAGGGCCTTATGTCTGAAAGCCGGCAACCGGTCAATAAGTTGCACCAGAACAGGCTGAGCAAGAACCGGGTCTCTGTCGGCACCGGAAATGATAAAAATGCCCTCGAGTCTGTCTGCACCGGGAGCTTTTCGTATTAGATCAAGATATTGATCTTCAAGCGGATCGGTTGAATGATTTTCATTTTTCACACCAACAGATACACTGAGATATAGTTCTATAAATCGGGCTAAAAAACCTGGCGGCACAGCTCGGTTGCCTCTTCGCACCAGGTCTTTCCACAAGTCTCTGGCAAATCCATATAATTCTTTATATCCTGAATATTCCAGCGAAAACTTATACCAGCTGGCAATCTGTTCCGGTTTAAGTAGTATCATAATCGGCCTTTAATCTAGATTTGCAAGTCTTTCTTCAATGTAGTTGCGAATTTTGCGCACATCAGAAAAGTTGTTGCCGCAATAACAGAGTATTTTAAGCTCGTCACGGGTAACGTTGCCGCCATTAAATATAAAAGCCTGAGTCAGAATAAGCTTATAGAGTTTAATCAGCTTACGATCAGTTATTTCAACCTTCAGTTCATCTGCAAGCACAGAAATCAAAGCTTTAAACGCCGTGGTTATGCGCTCATCACCCAGAATTACCGCATCATCCTTTTCAATGGCTGCCGGCAGAAGAGTAGAAAGCATGTAGTCATGCACCAGAAGGAAATCTTCAAGACTGCAATCAGATTTCCAGGGCATTTCCCGGTTGGCGGTTCTGGTTTCGAATTTGATACCTGAGCGTATCAGCTCATGAAAACAG
Organism: Candidatus Rifleibacteriota bacterium; assembly: GCA_051747585.1. GTDB lineage: Bacteria > Muiribacteriota > Ozemobacteria > Ozemobacterales > Ozemobacteraceae > DYKG01. The sequence goes on along the minus strand of JBNJGH010000076.1, from coordinate 3,799 downwards.
GCATCTCTAACCGGTAAAGTTTCTGCTTTTATAATAAACCTGTCTTTGAGCGCATCAAATTCGCCAAAATCGGGTATTTCGTTACTGGCAGCAAACATACAGACCATTGGTACCGGGTAGGGCTTACCTTCCTGATAATATTTGCGCTCATTGATTATGGTCAATAAAACATTGAGGATAGCTGAGTTAGCCTTGAATATTTCATCGAGAAAGGCAATTCTGGCGGTGGGCAGATGGCCTTCAACTTTTCTCAGATATTTACCACTTTTGAGCTGTTCAATATCTACCGGCCCCATGATTTCACTGGGCTCGGTGAATTTAGTCAGCATATATTCAAAGTAGTCATCTTGTTGCAAGCCCAGGCCCTGACAGAAAACCGAAACCAGCAAAGACTTTGCCGTACCCGGACGCCCCAGAAACAACATCGGTTCCTGCGAGGCAACCGCAACCATCATTAGCTTAAGCAAATCCGATCGTTTAAGAAAATACTCGTTAAGTCTGGTATAGTAATCAACTATGCGTGACCTGGCGGCATTTATTTTATCCATATCTTTTAATTCATAATTCATTTTATCACTCCGAAATTAATTTAAAATCCGCATGATTCCCGCCACTGTTCAAATGCTTCTTTACCGGCGGCGGCAGTTTTAAAAGCATGTTCCATCCATATAACTTTGCGTTTTTCCAACAACTGATGCAGCTCGAGCTTTTCAGGAACAAGATCAGCCAATATTCCTATACTCAAAAAACTCAAAATAGTAAGAGACTGAGCAAACTTTTTGTAATCATAAAAATGAAAAGCGTGATCTAACCACCTGGTTACTCTTAAAATTAAAGTATCGAGCAAGAATCTTCTCTTAGGCGAGCTTGAGAGTAATAAGCATAAAATAATCCACTCGGCCGAACCGCTGAAGTCTTCCCAGCCCTCAGGTGGCTGCGGGATACGATTAATCAAATGGTTAAACAATCTTTGCTCATCTACCGGCTGTTTATAAACAAGACAAAGTCGATACATGTCACAATACATTGTCAGGCTATAAATATCCCATTGCTCGTTGTCGTTTTTCTGATCAAGCCTGGCGGGCATTATATAATTTTTGAATACAGGATGAGGGCCAAACTGTGAAACCATAAGCAGCAACAATCTCTGCGCTTTTGCCAGAGCTTCTGGATCACCACTGGACAAAGCCATCCTGAAAAATTTATCCCAGTCTGCATCATTATCTGCAAAGCGGTAATAGATTGCATTGGCTATTGAACGTCCATCGCTTTTTTCAGGGAACTCTTCGCTTGAAAGATCTTTGATCCAGTTAACCTGCAACAGACCATTTCTTTTATTTTCCTGTGAACGAATAAAATAGAAGGGCGGGCGATATAGATCACCGGTAAAAAAGTCTTTTAAAGGGGTTTCTCTAATTTTATCCATTGTCATCAATCTCAACCAGCGATTGACCTCAGGCCTATTATCACCGGTTTCCATGCTTTTGGGCCATTTTTCAATCTTTTTCCAGAAAAAATTAAAAAAGCCCGTTGCTTTTTCGTTGGTGCCTCTGTTGTCACTGGTTGTATACCTGATTGTTGACACTATTCGATCTGCAATGCCCGGCGACAAATGATAGGCAAGAATTTTATTGAGCTGCTTTCGAGCAAGATGCATCGAGTATATATTTCTTCCGCAACCCAGCTGAAGAATAAAATTTTTAACGTTAGTTCTTATTCTGGGCAACTCGTTTTCGGTCAAAAGCTCAACTCTGTTTTCAACATTTATGCCACCACCAGAGGCAGATCTTATTTCGCTAAAGCCGTAAAATTTGCGATCCTCTCCGGGGAAGGATGTTTTCATGGCTGAAACTGCCTGCTGAAAAATATCAAAATCATTAAATTTGGCAGCATAAGCAAGCATCAGCACATAATAAAATTCTGCATTTACTTTTTCGTTTCTTATTGCAGCCAATAACCGGCCTTTTTCTATTTCAGTTATATTTTCTTGTCTCAGAGCAGCGAACTCAGACCTTAAAGAACAAAACTCAAACAAACAATCGATCAGAATATCTATATCGTTATTTAATACTGCCGCGTTCATAAGCGAAGCGAGCGCAGAAACATTCATTCGCATTTTAACGCATATTTCGCTTCTCTGCTCCCATAACCGGGCATTGCCGACATTCTGCAGGAGCTGAACATCGATCTGGTCGAGTTCTACCTTTAGAGATGAGGTCTCTGACGCAGCAAGTTCGGGCACATTGTTGAGATCGATTGTTTTTTTTCTACGTTTGCGCCGGCGGGAAATTTCGTCGACACTGGCAACCTGACCGTCTTCTGATGTAGCTTTTAGTTTTCCATAAGCCGGTTCGTCTACATCAATCTCAATTACCTGCTTTTTTTTTTTAAGATCTCGAAAAACAAATTTCCAGCTCGGGTTAATAGTTTGTGCTTTTTCTGCAGCCTTTTCTGCCTCGATGGTTATAAAGTCTTCAACCGGCTGAAGATCCTCCTGCCTTATTAACAAGGGCTTTAATTGTTCTTCCCACTCTGTAATTATAACAAAATCACTGTTTGAACCACCAACAATTTCATGTAACCTTTCGGATGACAAACCCGGTGCAAGCAGCTTTCCGGCGGGAACAAAAACCCGGTGCTGTGTTTGTGTATATGCAGCGAACGCATCGGTCAAAATTGTTGCCAGACCACGGTCGGCCCTACTGCTTCGAGCATACACCCAGATAGAGTTGTCTTTACATATAGCAAGTCGGTAATGCTTGAATGGATCAAGCTTTTCATTCAGCAGTATAGCTTTAAACTGCTCTTTGTTTTCCACATGCCAGAGAACGGGCAACAGCCTGCGCTCTGTTTCGCGCAGAACAGGCTTGAGCGAAATTTTCTCTTGCGCATCAACTTGTTTGATTTCGGCACCGGCAAAATCAACTTTTATAAGGCTCTCTCCCTTTTTCCACTTAGGCTTTAAAGAAAGAAGCCTGCCGCTTTTTTGAATAAGCAAAACGCCGTTTTCGGCAATCTGAAACTTGTTAAAGCAGCTTTCAGAAGAGATGTCATGAATATAATAACCGGCTTCAATATAAATGCCTGATTGGCCGGGAACCAGGTTGAACCATAACCAGTCTGACTTATTGATAGTATTTAAAACCCACAAACTAGGCTCTTTTATTTTCAACAAAAAATATTCCCGGCCTTCTGCATTATAGGCAGCAAACTCAATTTTACCCTGCTGTAGCATGAAATGGTTTTTAACTACCATATAAAAAATTTCTTTATCGGTCGTTAATAAAACTACCTCATTAGATACCTTGCGACTCTGAGCAGGTTTGATTACAGACTTACGAAAAAGATCAAGCCAGGAAATTTCGCGGCATTCGCCATTAGGCCGGCCCACGTCCCAGACCTCTTCAGGTTGAGGAAGACCGCTCTTAATGAGACTGCCCAGGCGCCCCAATATAGATTGATCCTCTACCGATTTCCACCAGATAGTCCAGGGCGGATCAACTTCTTGAACGAAGTTGCCCTTAAGGTCGCCTGATGATGCAAGAAAATTCACTGCCAGCATATCTGCCGGCTTTTGCATCTTTAAATATACTTCTTCTTTGTTTTTGCTCATTTTTTTAGAATATCTTGATTAACAATTTCTTCAACTTCTTCTCTTTTTAAAGTTCTGTTTTGTTGCAATTTATCTACAAGCTTTTTGAGAATTGCTGAATTCTTTTCCAAAAAAGCTCTTACCTGAGAATAAACCTCATTTATAATTCGGTCAATATGTGGCGAGATTGCCGGCAGAAAATAGGGA
>JBNJGH010000075.1:0-16892 GCA_051747585.1 Candidatus Rifleibacteriota bacterium | reverse complement strand
ATTTTTTGCCCAATATTTTTCTTTCTCTTTCATACCACGCGGGGAAAGCAACTCGTAACAACAGTCTGAATGGATCAATAATAGCTTCGCAGATAATAACGCCGGGCAATAAAAAGGCCATCATCCACAGCAACAGGTTGTTAATATCGTCGGTTCTAGTATAGGGATCACCTTCATACTGCTCGCCATTAACCCAGTAATAAGCATTACCCAGATAGCTGCCCGGTTGTGGTCTTATAAAAAAGGCAAAAAACAAATAGACTCCCAGCCCGTAAACGGCGTATGACCAATCAGTAAAAGTACTAAGGTCAAAAATTTCGCCAACTTCCCGAAAATAAAAATATAACAGCGGTACCGCCACAGCTATTCTTAAAAGTGTACCAAGAGCTGTCGGTGGTGGCCGTTCGCCGGGTTGAAATTTAATAGTTCCGCGTTCGCCTTTACGATGTCCTAATGCATCACCAACATGTTCGGTCCAGACCATAAAAAACTTACTCCTTTTTTACGTTCACTCCAGGCGGAAATTCTTCATCCATTTTTTTGGCGAGTTTTTTCTCTAAAAGTTTGCGGGCTTCAACTATTTGAGAAAAAACGTTATTTGCGCCTACAAATTCATAAATAACGAGCCCGTCACGCAAAAGCGCTTTTTCTGTTTTAATTTTTTTCAGGCTTGCCATAATTTTGTCTGCATCTTCTGCATTGGAAGCAACCAGAACATTTATTTGAGCTCTTTTAATTTCGCTGACTCTATAGATTATATTGCGAACAGCACGCGGCTTAATACCAAGTTTTTGCCCAATAGTTTTCAGCTGGTGTTCAGAAGCCACTATATCGGCGATCTGATTCCAGTCGGGCAACAATTCAGGAACAGCAGGAGGTTCACTAGCAAGTAAAGCCACTCCACTAACTAGCAAAAAAGTTACAAGAACTACAATTATTTTTAAACTTTCTCTATGAGCAAAAAATGTCATAGTTTTTGTCTCCTTTTTAAAATATTTATATTTGTGGTCAAGAATCGTTAACACGATTTTAGATGCAACTTAATTATAACATAACCAAAACAGCACCTCATTTTTCGATCCTGAGGCCCGATCACGATCCCGATAGCGACACCAAAATTTCGATGAAAAAGACCGAAACTGATGCCTGAGATAAAAATCAACATTGCTAAAATGCCGTAATTTGGTGCTATTCCAAGCAAGCTCATACAAATAGTTGTGACCGCAGGACTAAAAACAACCAGATAGTTGAGATTAACCGAATCGGCAATTATGCCTACCGGTGGAGTCAAGATCGATGGAATTCTGCATATTTTTCGCCTGTAATACTTCGTCACACCTTATTTGAAAACAGCCAAATTGTCCAGAACCGAATATCTTAAAAAAAAGTTGCTTGTTGGAATTGCTTTTCTTACAATGAATTACAAACAATTGGCAGCTATCAGGAGCCTTATAAATGTTATTGAATATTATTCTTTGCCTTATCGGCTTTGTAATTCTTTCTTATGCAGCCGACAAGCTGGTTGAAGGCGCTTCCAATCTTGCCTTGAATCTTGGGGTAAGCAAACTGGCGATAGGAATGACAATAGTAGCAGCGGGAACATCGCTACCAGAGATGGTTGTAAGCGTTAACGCATCATTAAAAGGCAACCCCGAGCTTTCACTCGGTAACGTTGTGGGTTCAAATATCATGAATGCCGCCCTGATTCTAGGCATTGCTGCTTTAATTCAGCCAATCGCATGCGAGAAACAAACAATACGGCGGGAAGTACCGATTATGATCGGTGCTTCTATTATGCTTTGGATTATGGCCCAAACCGGTCAGATAATTTCTTTTTACGAAGGGCTGTTTGTAGCTTTCCTGTTTTTTCTTTATATTTATTTAAGCTACAGGTGGAGCAAAGGCGACCCCAAAATTGTCGAAGAAGTAGAAGAACAGCTTAGCCAGGAACCAGATATCGAGCTAAAAGCCAAGGCCTCTTTAGCCAGAGAATTATTTCTTATAATAGCCGGACTGATTGGGCTGGTTGTCGGTTCAGAAGCGCTGGTCAGGGGGGCAACCGAAATAGCCCGCACCCTTGGCGTTTCAGATGAAGTTATAGGTTTAACTCTAATTGCAATCGGCACTTCTCTACCAGAGCTTGCAACAGCGATTGTCGCAGCCAAAAAAGGTCATGCAGAATTAACTCTTGGCAACGTTGTGGGATCCAATATTTTCAACATTCTTGGCATAGTGGGCTGCGCCTCGGTAGTCAGCCATTTCAACGGAATTCCCGGCTCCGACATATTGAACGTTTCCAACAATATGCTGGGCATACATATTCCGCTTATGGTAGTGATCAGCCTGAGCGTTTTACCCATAATGTCAACGGGGATGAAAATTATAAGGGCAGAAGGCGCTTTGCTGGTTAGTTTTTACCTGTTTTATAACATCATACTTTTTCAGCTAAATACAGAAGCTACCAGACCGAAAATTAAAATCAAACCACCTTCTACCGTAGAGCAAACAAGCGAAGAAACAGCTACCGGGTCTTTAAAGTTAAAACCCGATTAAAATAACGATAACTAGAGCAGGATTGTGCTTTTACTAAATTTCTTTTTGATTTTTGATATCGTCAAGTAAAGACAGATTCAAAGCAAGCATTGAAGTTAAAAGCTCATAAGCCTCTGCCCGGGTTATATCTTCAAGATGACCAACAGAAAAATTTCTTTTAAAGACCTGGAATTGAGCCTCATTCATTTTACCGATTTTTCGAAGCTCAAGCCTGTGCAGTCGATTCATCTTTTCTAGCTGCTCACGAGTAATTTTTTCCTCATCCTGCGTCATCTACAAAACCATGTCCGTTTTTACCGGCATTGGCTGAAGTAGTTGTTCCTTTTCTCTTCTTTCTTTTTACAATCAGCTTGCCTTGTCGATAACTGCCGGCAAGCGATTTTGGAATTTTCATTTCAGCTTTAACCAGATTTGCTTTTGCTTCCTGTTCAGCAGCTTTGTTTTCCTGAGTTTTGGCCATAGCCATAGCTCTTCGGCCTTCGGCTTTGGCTTCGGCAACTTTCTGATCGGCTACTGCCTGGTCATTCTTTAAAGACGCACCAATGTTTCTACCGACATCTATATCGGAAATATCCAGGGAAACTATTTCGAAAGCTGTTCCAACATCAAGACCTTTTTCCAGAACACGGTTAGAAAGGAATTCAGGTTTGTTTAAGACAATCGAATGGGTTTTGGAAGAGCCAATAGCAGAAACAATGCCTTCGCAAACCCTTGCAAGAACGGTATCTTCGCCAGCTCCACCCACCATGGTATTTAAATTGGCGCGAACCGTAAGATTTGCTTTAACAATCAATTCAATGCCATCCTGGGCAATCCCGTGAATGGGAGCGGTACGCATAACTCTGGGTTCAACACTCATACGCACTGCGTCGCTTACATTTCTACCAGCCAGATCAATTGCTGCAGCTTTTTCAAAAGTCAGATCGATATTGGACCTGCTTGCGCTTACCAGTGCCTGAACGACATTGGCAATGTTGCCGCCGGAGAGGACATGCACTTCAAGGCGATCCAGTGCTACAGGTATCCCGGCTTTCCTAATCTTAACATAGTATTCAACTATAAATTCAGTGGGTACATTTCTCAGCTGCATGGCTATGAGCTGAATCGGCGAACAAGGGACCTTGGCAGACATACAGTTAATATAAGTCATAAATGGGAACAGTTTCACCATATAACCCAGCACCAAAACGGCCAACAGTAATAGAATCGGAATAATTACTTCCATGCAGTCTCTCTCCTAAAGTTCTTTTAATCAATCTTATACCCTCAACTCTTTGCTGTCAATAAAGCAAAATTATAGAAAAAATAATTCGAATTGTTTGAAAATTAATTTTATCTGTTAAGATATTCTCATAGGGGGAACAGCAATGGAAAAAAATATTCTGGGAAATACAGGTATAGAAGTAAGTATTCTTGCCATAGGCACGTTGACTATGAGTCCCATGCAAAGAGGTCTTTCTCTGGAAGAAGGCAGAGAAGTTATATTACACGCTCTTTCTTCAGGCATAAACTTCATTGACACAGCCCAGATGTACGGCTCTTATCCCCAGGTCAGAGCTGCTTTGCATAAATGGATGGGCAACATGCCCGTTATCGCTTCTAAATCAGCAGTTAAAAACCTCGAAGAAATGGAAAACGCTATTGCAGAGTGTCAAGAGGGGCTTCACTTAAAAACAATCGACATTTTTCTTTTACATGCAGTCAGAGACATGGAAGATTTCAATTCTCGTCAGGGAGCTCTCGAAGCTCTCATAAAAGCAAAAGAGAAAGGAATAATCAAAGCTATTGGTTTAAGCTCACATTCCGCTAACACAATAAATGCTGCAGCAGAAAACAAGTATATGGAAATTCTTCATCCAATGTTAAATCGTGATGGAATTGGGATTCTCGATGCACCATTAGAAAAAATGATTGAATTTTTGCAAACAGCCAGAGCGAATGGCAAAGGTATATACGCCATGAAACCTCTCGGGGGCGGACATCTAAGGCAGGATGCCGCAGAAGCTCTAAGATGGCTATGGAACAGCAAGCATGTCGACAGTGCAGCAGCAGGCATGACAACCTATGAAGAAATTGACATGAATGTTGCCCTTGCAAGCAACAAGCCTATAGACAGAGCCTTTGCCGAGAAAGTAGCCGGGCAGCCGCGCGAGCTTTTTATTAATAAAATGGTATGTAAAAACTGCGGCGCATGTATAGCAGCTTGTCAGCAGGGCGCTTTAAAGCCTGGAGCAAATAGCCCGGAAATAAATCACACCAGGTGTGTTCTTTGCGGTTATTGTTCCCCCGAGTGCCCAAGCTTCGCAATCAGGATCATATAGCCTTTTTCAATCTGATTTTACAGCAAAAAAAAAATGCCCGGTTTTCCCGGGCATTTTTTTTTTATAAGTTAAACAAACACTGATACTAGAAACCACCGAACCCGGAAGAGTCAGCTTCTTCAGATTCAGTTTCATCGTCAGCTGAAGCGTTGCTTTCAGAGGCAGCTCCAGCATCTTCTCCATTGGCATTATCGCCGGTTAAAGCTCCAAATCCTCCCTCTGAGTCGTCAGCAGCGGAATCATCTGAGCCTCCCTCAAGGGAATCGAACCCCCCGGAGAAAGCTGAGCTTTCTGAGGTTCCTTTGTCTTCATCAGCTGTTTCAGAACCATCTTCACCACCGAAGCCAGAAAAGCCGCCGGTAGAGGATTCCGAAGTCGAAGATTCAGAAGCATCGGCTGCAGTTACAGGCGGCTGTTTTGCCGACACATCAGGTTCATCGACATCAGGATTACTTACCATGGCTTCATCGCCTTCAGGAAGTATTATATCTTCGGTACCAAGTAATGGATCTTCTTCGAAGATTGAAGAAGTTTTATCGCTTCTTTTTGGAGCATCCAGGCTTGGAAGAGTTACTTCACGAGCACTCAGGAGTTTGTTATATTCCTCTTTATGTCTCAGTTCAGAGGGATTGAAACCGAAATAATACTGAATTTGCGGTGAATAGCTGACAGTTAGACCGGAAACGACGATTGCTACCATACTCATAAGTTTGATGAGAATATTCAAAGAAGGACCTGATGTGTCTTTGAAAGGATCGCCAACCATATCGCCAACAACTGCGGCTTTATGGTTTTCAGAGCCTTTTCCGCCCATCTGGCCGGATTCAATGTATTTTTTAGCATTATCCCAGCTACCACCGGCATTAGACATCATTATAGCAACGGCAAATCCACATGCCAGGCCGCCGATAAGCAAGCCCATAACACCGGCTACGCCGAGAAACAGACCAGCTATTACAGGCACTGTTATTGCCAACAGACTGGGAGCAATCATTTCCTTCTGCGCACCCTTGGTAGAAATTTCAACACAAGAAGCATAATCTGCTTTTACACCCTCTTCGCCCTTAAGGAGGCCGGGTATTTCTTTAAACTGGCGACGCACTTCTTCGACCATGCTGTGAGCTGCACGACCAACGGCCTTCATAGTCATAGCACAGAACACAAAAACAAGCATTGCGCCCAGAAAAATACCGACAAGCACCAGAGGATTCATAAGATTTACATTATAAAAACCCATGAAGTCGCCCATAGTAGCGAACTTGATCGGAACCGCTCTTTCTATGGTTGGGAATATATATTGGTCGAGCTTAGACTCACTAAACTGAGCCGCCCGGATCAAGCCCATCCGGACTTCTTCAACATAAGCACCCAGCAATGCCATTGCGGTCAGGGCAGCAGATCCAATTGCAAAGCCCTTACCGGTAGCAGCGGTTGTATTACCAAGCGAATCGAGAGCATCTGTTCTTTTACGAACTTCTGGCCCGAGGCCTGCCATTTCGGCGTTACCGCCGGCGTTATCAGCAATGGGTCCATAAGCATCGGTTGCCAGGGTAAGTCCCAGGGTTGAGAGCATCCCGACTGCAGCTACGCCAATACCATAAAGCCCCATAGCCGGATTGGTAAAACCATCGGCGAAACTGTAAGCAAGAATAATTGCAAGGGCAACAGTTACAACTGGAATTCCGGTTGAAATCATACCGGTTGCCAAACCTTCTATAATAACGGTAGCAGGTCCGGTTGAAGATTGCGCGGCAACATCCTGGGTGGGTTCATAATCTTCCGAGGTATAATAAGTTGTTGCCCAGCCAATTATAATGCCGGCCATCAAACCGGTGATAATTGAACCAAGTATATAAAAGTGATCGGGCAACAGCTTATAGGTAAGAATTGCACTACCAATAGCGGTAAGCAACGAGGAAGCATTAACTCCTCGGCTCAAAGCCCCCATAAGTTCTTTCTGCGAGGCTTCTTCATCTGTTTTAACAAAGAAAACTCCGATCAGGGAGAAAACGATACCCGCACCTGCAATCGCCATGGGCAGCATGATTGAATTAAGCTGAAACTGAACCAGATCGGGCGTACTGAAAGCAGAAGCACCCAGAGCGGCAGAAGCCAGAATAGAGCCACAATATGATTCATAAAGGTCAGCGCCCATACCGGCAACATCGCCAACATTGTCGCCAACGTTATCTGCAATAGTGGCAGGATTACGGGGGTCATCTTCAGGAATATCGGCTTCGGTTTTACCGACCAGATCAGCTCCGACATCGGCAGCCTTGGTAAAAATACCACCGCCAACACGGGCAAACAGCGCCTGAGAACTTGCCCCCATACCAAAGGTCAACATAATGGTTGTAATTTCGGTATAGCTGTGAACAGCAAAAATACTATCTTTAAAGCTGCCTGCCCCCTCGCTCATAACCCAGGTAAGAACTTTCCACCAGATTGAAATGTCAAGCAGACCAAGACCCACAACAACAAATCCCATTACCGCACCACTGCGGAAAGCAATCTGCAAGCCCTGGTTCAAACTTTTAGCAGCACCTGCAGCAGCTCTGTTACTGGCATTGGTGGCGGTTATCATACCCAGATAACCCGAAAGACCGGAAAAGAAACCACCGGTTAAAAATGCAAAAGGTGTCCATGGGCTCTGCACCCTGAGAAAAAAGGCAAGAAAAGCAAAAAAAGCAAAGGCAATTACAAAGAAAATACCAACTACTCTATATTGTGCCCATAAATAAGTCATGGCACCTTCTTTAACGTAGCCCGCAATTTCAACCGATTTCTCGTTTCCCGGATCGGCTTTCATCATGCCCGAGAAAAAAATATACGCAAAAAACAAAGCCAGCAAAGAACCTGCCGGCGCAAGCCAAAAATACATTTGAGCGTCCACAAAGACCTCCTATCAGTTTACTTCAATCCAGTAAAATGGATCCTCACTCCTCATTACAAACATATTACTATATCGACAGTACAGGCTGATTGTCAAACTTCTTTTCTGTTTTTAAAGCATTAATCCGATTGATATGTTACTTTGTTTGGCGAACAGGAACTTGCTTATGAAACAAACCAGAACAGTCAAGCTAACTTTAACAGGTTTATGCCTTGCCGTTATTCTTGCTGTACAGATCGCGGGTATGCCGAATTTGTTAACCGGCATAGCAGTTAATGCCGTTTTTATTTTTATTTTTTTGTATGCCGGTTTGCAACCAGCAATATTTATCTGCATATTATCACCCTTCGGCGGTATCATTTCCGGTCATCTTCCCGCTCCCATGTATCCTTTGCTACCTGTTATTATAGTTGGCAACCTGCTTCTGGTTTTGTTTTACAGATTATTGCACAATAAAAAGGCTTTTCTAAGAGTTTTTCTGCCATCGTTGGCAAAAGGATTATTTATTTATTTAATTGGTTCAGGGGTTATCGAGTGGCTGGAAATTTTGACCAAGGTAAAGTGGCTTGTATTTGCGGTTATAGGAATTCAGACCTTTACTGCAATTATGGGAATAATTCTGGGCGAAATTATTTTCAAAAGAATCAACCGCAAAGATGATTCTGAAATTTCAGCTTTAGAAGAAGTAGATCAGACCTCTTCAGGAGAGACATGAAATTCCCACTCTTTTAGTATCGCGCTGCCCAAACTGACAATCTGCGGTTCATCTTCATCTTCAAGCATTTCTACGATATTCGACCGGAAATCATTATAACCGACTTTTCCTGCAGCTCTTAAAGCCTGATACCTTTCTGAAGCCTCAGAGCTTTCGAGCATGGCCTTAAGTCGGTTAAGTATGTTTTCTATTATAGGCAACACAGAGAAAGCTTCAGTTTCACTGTAAGCTGGAAATAGCCTTCTAAACCGTCTTGAAGAGGCCAGGAAATAGACAGCAAAAGCACCGGATGCCCTCATTTTACTATTATCCGCCTTTAACAAAGCATAAAGACAGGCCAGTGTCTCTTTGTCATCGGCCAGCCAGAGACCAAGCAAAGCATTGGCGCAAACTCTCGGGGCCGAATCCTGCAGCATTTCTTTTAGCAGTTCCTGTTTGCGAGTGAACTTGAGAGGAATACAAGCTTCTACCGCATCTGCCCTTACCCTCGAGTTTTCATGTTTAAACAGTTCGACAAATACGTCGACCAGAGATCTATCGCGAACTCGTCCCAGTAAAGTAACGGCCAGAGCGACAATTTGATCATCTTTTCCTTCTTTTATGAGATTAATCAAAATTTCACGTGCATCTTCATTTTTTTCCCTAAGGTAAGGTGCAAGAGCTTTAACCGCTTCCAGGCGAAATTTGTTTTCTTTATCGGATATTACTGATTTCAGAAATTCCAGCCCGTCAGTTGTCTCGCTGAGACCAAATGCCCAGACAATACTTTGATAAGCATGTTCTGAGACATTTTCAAGTTTTTCTTTGAAGAAGGAAAGGTTTGTAAAAGTTTCAAGAGAATAATAGACAACTTCTTCATTGTACGAGCTTTGAACTTTAAGCTGATTAAAGGATAAAAAGTCAGAGGAGTGTTTGACCAGTTCAAGGGTTGCAACAGGTCGATAATCGTTTTTACGTCCCGAAATCTCTGCTGCTTTTTTGGCAGCAATAACCGGCGAACCAAGAACAGAGAAGTCGTTCTGTGAACCTGCACCGATCTTGCCAACTATAACGGTGCCCGAAGATATTCCGGTTTTGAGGGCAAGGTCCTCCAGGCCAAGCTGGGCTTGTTTAAAATTAAAGTCATAAATTTCCGAACGAGCCATAAGAGCCGTGAAGCCCGCTCTAAGAGAAGCTGGCCAATGGTCATCTTTAATTACCGGGAAAATGCAGGTAATAGAGCCATCGCCAAAACGGTCGACTATTCCGCCGCTGTCGGCAATTATTTTCGACATTTGCTTGTAGAACTGATTCAAAGTATCTACTGATTCAGAAGCAGAATGCCTTTCAATAAAATGGCTGAAATGGCTTAGTTCCAAATGCAGGACAACCGCTTCTATATTTTTTCCTGAAAAATGTTTTTGCTGAAGCCCCTTATCGGCTTCCCAGATTTTTTTACCAATAAATTTGTCGGCATGTTGTTTATCTTGAAGAAAATTAGACAAGCGGTTAAACGAAAGGGCGAGCTGCTCAAATTCATCAGAAGTATTAACAAGTGCCTTCTGGCTGAAATCACCCTTGCTCATAGACTCTAACGACCCCAGGATAGCATTCAAGGGGCTCAACAAAGTAGAAGAAACCGCATAGGCGATCAGTATACCAACAAGAATCAGCATTATTCCCAAGCTAAGGTTGTAATATAACAAACTTCGAATGTTTTCATATTCTTCCTGCAGAGTGAATCCTACTCTAATTAATGCATGCCGCTTACCCCCGATAATAATAGGAACAAAGGTATCATATACCGGTCGGCCATTGTGAATTGCTCTTCTAATTGACAGCTCGTAAGAGTTCAAGGTATTTCTGGACCAGGCATCAGAAAAGTAGTTGCCGGACAACTGATCTTCGGTGCTCGAAATAATTTTACCAAAGTTATCAATTATTAAACAATAATCAATTCTCTCCAATTTAGAAAACTTTTTGAGAGCATAATTTATGCTTTGAAAATTTCCCCTTACGATATCTTCGCCCATCGTGAGAGCAATAATACGCCCAAGAAGCCTTCCACTCTGCTCGGCCCTTTTCAGGCTGGATCTTTTGACCTGAAAGGTAACCAGGTAAACCGACATAAGCATAATAAAAGTGATTAAAAGGGTGAAAACCGCAGCTATCTTATGCCTGAAACTAATAGTAAAAAGTTTGCCCTGATTTACTGTTTTATCTTTCATTGCCGAACTCCCGGGCAAGTTTTCTATATGCCTCTAAATCCGGTTTTTTAACTTTGAACATACCCGAAAAAACTTCATTTGAAGAAATCTGATCTGACAATTTCATAAAATTACCAGTGATTATCTGTTCAAAGGGAATTTTTCTTCCCTTTTTGACTATATAAACTCCTCCAGGTATTTCACGACTTTCGTGGATAACTTTGATTTTTTTCCTTTGTTCTTCGGGAACTTCGAAAAGGAAATTACTGGCGGCCACTATTACGTCAAACTCATTATTTAGAAGTCCCAGCATGGAATTGCTATAGTTTCCGGTAAAGTATTCCTGCTCAAAGAAATCGTCAACTTCAAAACCTTTGTTTTTTATTTCAGAGACAGGTAATAAATATCCGGGAAGAGAATACTTATCTTTATATGCAATTCGCTTGTTTTTGAGATCTGCAAGGGTTCTGATATTTTCATTGCGACGTACTATGAATAAAGAACTTTTGGGAGGTTTGCTGTACCTTTGCAAAACGGGGCGAATTTTTTTGCTGTGCATGAAATTAACGAATCCCATAGTTGATAAAGAGCCAAAATCAGCCCGCCCTCTTTCTATTTTTTTTATTATTTCTGTCTCGTCAGTAGAAATATCTACTACAGCCTGTTTGGAAATTTTATTTACTATACTATCGAGGCGCGGTTGCACCATTTCAAAAAAGCGCACCAGGTCTCCTCTTGGTATTGTAAAAGTAAAAACAATTTCATCTCTT
Source organism: Candidatus Rifleibacteriota bacterium (assembly GCA_051747585.1). Classification (GTDB taxonomy): domain Bacteria; phylum Muiribacteriota; class Ozemobacteria; order Ozemobacterales; family Ozemobacteraceae; genus DYKG01. The sequence continues at coordinate 5,454 of JBNJGH010000075.1, read as the reverse complement.
TTGTAAGCTAACCTCTCCGGCTTAAAGGGGGGCTGTTGGGTTATACCGGAAAAAGCATCGGGAAGTCCGGTAGCATTGCCATGATATTCAACAAAACCTTTCCAGAGAATACCAGCACTTAAAACAATACAGGCAAGCAAAACAAAAACTATGCCAAAAAAGATTGAGTTTTTCTGTGAAACTGATTTTATACTCATTTTTGTTGATCCGCAAAACTTAAGTTACTTTAAATTTACCATAAATTGCAAAGCCACCTGCAAATTTAGGGTAAACTTTTTGAAATCTTAAACGTAAACTTATAAGATAGCACTTACAATTTTCCTCAAAACAAATTATTATTAAACTCATGAGCAATAATATCCGGGAGAAATTTATGATAAAGCGAAACCGAAAAGGGGTTATCGGCTTCCTTCTAACCATGGCCGTCGGCGCTGCAATTGGTGCCGCCGCCATTGTTGTAACCAAAGAAATTCAAAAAGATCAAGATAATGATCCACTGAAAGCAGCCAGCCGTCCTTCTTCACCCGCAGCGGTAGAAAAGGCCTTTGATAATTATCAGCAAGCTTACCGGGCATACCAGCAGGCAGCCGGCCTCGGTCGCAAAGATATTGAAAAATATGCACAAGCATATAGGCAAGCTAAAAGACAGCTCGAAATTGAAATTTTCAGAAACACTCCCGGTGTATCTGATATGGATATGAAAAAATTCAATAACCGGTCTGAAGATTCAAACCCGGGGAAAAACGCTTCGCCCTCTACCGGCAACCCCAGCTCATCCTCTTCTCCTGACACCTCTTCTTCCAATCCCTTCGCATCAGATAACGAAATCATTCTAACAGAGAATGATTATTCCGATATAGACGATTCCCTCGATGAGGCAGAGGAAATTCTGGATCAAGTAGAATCATCTTCGGATGCAGCAAGCGACAGCCCTTCTTCTTCGGCAACTTCCGGCAGCCTGAGCACTGAAGGAGTCAGGTCAACCTCCGGTGACGATGCAGCTGAAACTCCTGATACTGCAAGCAACGACCCTGAAAGCCAGATCAGTAGTATCGAATATTATCGCGTAAGATCAGGAGATTCTCTCTATAAAATTTGTAAGAGATATTATGGTAATGGCGGCATGTGGTCACATATTTTGAAATACCAGATTCCCAGCATAATGTTGACTCCCAACCTCATTTATCCCGGTCAGCTGATAGCTCTTCCCCGCGGCCTTACCAGGGACCGTGGCGAAGATTCTTTCATTTCTCCTCCTGAAGGCGATGATTCTGACGCTTCGAACAGTTCCCCTGATCCCGGAGGCGACTACGATATTGCGGCCGAAGGCGATGAGTCATGGCAAAATAAATTTCAAAAAGATTACCTTATCTCCGACCGCAGCTTAACAAATAAAAACACGATGACCATAGCGCAGATACAGAGTTTTCTAGACAGTAAAAATTCCAGCCTGGCCCGTCCTTATCGTGGCTCAACCCCGGCACAAATGATTTATGACGCGGCCCATAAATATGGAATAAATCCGCAGGTATTGTTAACCCGCCTGCAATGCGAGCAGGGATTAATTTCGAAAACAAGCGCATCTCAGCACAAACTTGACTGGGCCCTGGGGGTAGGATGCTACGATTCGGGCAACTGGAACCAGAAATTCAAAGGCCTGGACAAGCAAATTGAATTTGCTGCTGCAACCTATCGGCGACATTTTGACAATGCCAAAGCAAGATTAGATAGAGGCGAGGCTATTAACATGACAATTGACGGACAAAATGTCAGAATAAAGAATGCAGCATCTTATGCTTTTTACAAATATTGCCCCCACTTTCAGGGTAACAAACTGTTTTATGATGTGTGGCGCGGCTACAGAAACGATTTTTAAAAAATTAAAGCAGGCTTGCTTTTTATTCGGAATCTTCTGAATAAATTGCATTAAAAAATACAGCTGCTTTTTTAGAATCGTCTTTCATTATCTGGTTGCTGGAGGTTTTAAGCCAGACAGCACTGAGATTACCAGGCCAGAACCGGCAAAGGCTGTCGGCCAGAATAGCTTCAAGCTCTGTAATATTCAGGTTTTTCAGCTGTCTGTCTGACAGATAAAAAAACAAAAGCTTGTTGAGAGAACTTGAAGCATCTGTTGTTTTTGTTGCTCTCAACCCATCTCCCCAGGCCGGGAAATATTCTAATCTATTGTAGCCGGGATTAACCGACAAGGGAATCAATCCCCGGACATTAATCGCAAAAGTGATTCTTATCGGAACATTTTTCAAATTTATTAAATCTGAATTTTTTTGGGCAAAGTTTTTTACTTCCTGCAAATAAGCTTTGGGCAAATTAAGGGGGAAAGCCCTCCAGGCATGTCTGCATTTTAGTGATTTATCAAGGCTAACCTGAGAAACCAGTACAATAGCTTCATTGAAAAATGTAGCTTCAATTCGCGCTTTGGCCGGCACAAACTTTTCTATAATAAGATTCCCTTCGACATCCTCTCTGATTTTTTCAAAAAACTCAGGCAACTCTCTGAATGCCTTAAGCAAAAAAATATTTTCGCTGTTACAGCCATTTATATCAGATTTCAACAGCAAGGGGAATTGATTCTGCTTTACAACCCAGGCTGAAATTTTTTCAAAAGTATCAGCGCAAAAAAAGTCGGGCTGATAAAAAGCTCGGGCACCAAGAAGGGCTCTGAGCTCAGACCGGTTTAAAATCACATTTTTGAAGGCTGATTTTTCAGGTAGATAAGACGAATGGGGTTCGCAAAACTTGACTAGTTCTGCATCGGAGAGATAAAAAAGCCCGGTTTGACTTTTATTACGGCTGCACATTGAAACCAATATCGGACAAAAGTTAAAATTCTTAAAGCAACAGAGACAATAAAAAATTATTTTTGCATTTGTTCTCTAAGTTCTTTTAAACGAGCTCGAGCCAGGCTGTTATTGGGCTCTCGATTAATCTTACGTTGCAGTTTATCGATTTCTGTCCTGCTATAGCGCAAAAGTCGCTTTAAAACATCGATATCTCTGGAAATAGTATGATCTGAATTAGGCAACTGACTTGCTCTTTCCAAATTATTAAAGGCTTTGCGAAATTTTTGTTTTTCGAAAAAGATCTGACCACTCAATTTAAAAACACTATAATTGTGCGGATCATATATTTTAGCTCGATCAAGCCTTCTCAGGGCATCTTCATAGCTTCCTTTATAATAATCGTCTGTTGCTGATTCTACATAATGCCTTGCTCTACGAGTGTCGACGACATCTTTTCTTTCTTTAGCACTTCCCATTTCAATAACCTCAGCTGAAGCAGTAGCAAGCTCCTCTGCAGGTTTTTCCTCAAAAACCGCCGATCTGAGTTTATCTCTGATAATAGAAAAATCAATTGACGAAGATTTAGGAAACCAGGTGGTAAAATAGGCGGCAACAAGCAATAATGCCACAATTCCACCTATCTTGATTAAATTGCCCAGCCTGTTATTCACCTTGGACACCAGACCTCCTGACGACTGATTCCGCGTTCAGAAAGATAGGACAACCAATCCAGGCCTGATGTACAACTGCTTTTAACTCCCTTATGCCTGAAGCAGTCAAAATGAAAACCCAACAACGCTATTTTCTTTTTTATCTCTGAATCACCGAGGGCAAAAGCGGTATTCAATGTCTCAACCATACTCTTATGTACCGGCCAATCACCCCACATCTTTATTATACGGGCATTTAAATCAGTTGGCAAGGGGGAAAGCACCAGCTGCCAAAGAGCCCGAGCCTTAACATAGGCCACATTGGCCTTCAATTCGGCACTTAGAGATTTATCATTTAATTTTTCAGCTGAGAATTTCAGAACTTCTAACGGAGACTCTGCAGGACTGGGGTACCACTCCTTCTTTAAGACACGCAAAAGCTGTCTATCGGTAAGCTGCAACATCCTGGCCCAATCAAATTCGCCTTTTAGAGCATATTCGGCCGTCAACTCAGCCAAAGCAATATTAGCATCAGCTTCTTTATTATCAATAGAGTTAATAGCTTTTTCCAACTCTTCTGCCAATTCTATTTTTCTATCTGACATCTTTTCCTCTAAATTATGGGCTGAACAAATTGTTCGATAATAATGAGCCGATTCAGCAAGCTTATGATCAGGCCAGGTATCGATGAAATTATCGAAAACTTCTTCGGCGGCATTAAACCTATCATTGAGGTATGCTCTTCTGGCATCGTTATAAATTTCAGTAGCCGTAACCGCATATAACTGCGGACAAGCTGCCAAAAGCCCGACAATGATTAATAACCGTATAAACTTACTCATAAACAACCTCTACATAAAAATATTCGCAATAACTGTGCCACGTACATAATCAGGTCTATTGTGTCCTTATTAATACTATCGGTATAGGGAGGGGGGAATGTGAATAGTTAATGCGACAAAAAGAGGTGTGTTTTTCGCACAAATAGCATAAAGCAAAGAAAATGTGCGTTTTTCACACTTTTTCTTTGCTTATTTAAATCAGATATTTATTATTCTAATAAATTTTATAATCTTAGCTAATAGCAGCCAAAACCCTTTTCATTAAGACTCCCGCCATTGCCTTACGATATTTTTCGCTGGAACGCAAATCATCAATAGGTTTTGCAGCAATAACCGCCAGATTTGCAAGTTCTTCTATCTGTTTTTCATTGAGATCCGGACCGTTTTTCTCAAGAAACTTTTCCGCTTCATAAAGCCGTAACACTGTTGGTGATGCAGAGCCAAGTGCAATTCCGCATTTGACATTGCCCTCTTCTTCCCAGACAGATAAAGCCAGATTTAATTTGGCAATTGCATGTGCTTTTCTTTCACCAAGCTTTAAAAAGGCTCCACGGGTTTTAACCCCGGGAAGAATAAATGACTCGATTATTTCGCCTTTCTCGAGTTTGTTTTTACCTGGCCCTGCAAAAAAGTTCTCAATAGCAATTTCGCGTCGTTTACCGCCCGGGCCGCATAAAAGAATACGAGCACCTAAAGAATAGAGTGCCGGAATAGTATCGCCGGCAGGAGAAGCATTGGCCGAATTTCCACCAAGTGTAGCAGCATTTCTAATTTGAATAGCTCCTACGGTTCCTGCTGCGATTACCAAAGCAGGAAATTTTTCCTTAACTAAGGAATTATTACAGATATCGGTCATTGTACAGCCCGAACCAATAAAGATTCGGGCATCATCTTCATAAATTTTGTTGAGTTGCAGAGAATTTAAATCGACAATGGCTTTTAAATCGGGGTAAAGCCCGTTACGCATCTTAACAATCAAATCGGTGCCACCGGCCAGAGCTTTGCTGTCTGGAACTTCTGCCAATAGTCGACATGCTTCATCTAGTTTTTCTGGTTTATAAAATTCAATATTAGCTGTCACCGGTTTTCTCTCCTGTCTTCTGCGGCCTTTTTAACTGCGGCTTCAATTTTTTTGTAACCCGTACAACGACAAATGTTACC
>JBNJGH010000074.1:0-16985 GCA_051747585.1 Candidatus Rifleibacteriota bacterium | reverse complement strand
TATTTTTGATTTTGTTCGGCAAAATTAATCGGTTTGTTTGATTCCCGGTTAACTATATGCGGAGTAATAAAAATTATAAGCTCGGTGCGAGTTTCTCGTTGAGTTTTCTTTTGAAAAAATTTGCCGATTCCGGGCAAGTCACCGAGAAAAGGAACTTTACTGGTTGATTCGCTTTTGTCTGTTTTAATCATACCACCAATTACGATTGTGTGGTTATTCTGGCAAATTACCTGAGTTACCGCACTTCTTGTGCTCAAGTTGGGTGTAGAATTTCCACCAAGTTCGGTAAATCCGAGTACACTTGAAATTGTTGGTTGAATATCGAGAAAAACTTCGTCATTGCCTGTAACCGAAGGGGTTACAATAAGAGAAATATTGGCATTGGCCTGAGCAATGGTGTTAGTAACCTGTCCGGTTTCAGCATTAACCTGTGAAGCAGAAACATAGGGTATAGACTGGCCAACGGTAATATTTGCTTCTCTGTTATTAAGAGTTGTAATAACCGGATTACTCAATACTTTTGCAAAGCTATGGGTTTTAAGCATTGCCAGCAATGCAGTGAACTGGTTTATATCGAGGCTTCCGAATCTAAATACGCCTGTGCCGCCGGCGTCGGCATCTTCGGGTGCAACTGTCATTTCAAACAAGTTTTCATCTGTCCCGGCAATAGGGATAGATTTTTGCCAGTTAACCCCAAGCCGTTCTTCTTCGTTTTTGTCGATTTCAAAAATATGAGCGTCAATTGTAATTTGAATCGGTGAAACATCCAGCTTTTCTACCAGTTCTCTGATTCTTTGCAGGTTATTTTGCGTATCGGTAATAATCATCATATCCTTTCGTCCGGTGCCTTCGCCACCACCTGCACCGGCTTGAGAAGCGGAGCTTGATGAAAATTCCTGAATCTGGACACCGGTTGACAGCATTTTTATTGGATCAATCAGAGTGCTGGCGTCAGCGTAATCCAGATAAAATACTTCCGTGAGGGGTCTTGAGCTAATGTCAACACTGCTTTCTCTGACGTCAATTTGAGGTAGAAGAGTTTTTATCTCTGCCAGTTTGGCAGCAGTATCTGTTACCATAAGTGAATTGGTTCTTGTGTCTATTTCAGAAGAACCCCGACCTTCGGTAAGCATGCGATCAATAATAGTTTTTATGTCTGTCGCATTGGTATGTTGAACCGAGAAAATCCTGGTAATCAGCGGAGCTTCAGATTTTGGAAACACCCTTAGAATGTTTCCTGCCCATGCATAAGACAGGTCATAACTGGTCATCAGGGTGTTAAAAGCTTCTTCGATAGTAACATCACTGAAAAGAATGGTAACGTTTCCCTGAATTTGTGGTGAAAGCATGAGATTGATGTCAATTAACTGGGCCAGAGAGCGCAATGCATCCGATACCGGTGTATTTCTGAAGTCAAGTGCCTGAATCCGTATATTTTTACCAGCCGGGAAATGAAGTTTTGATTCCGATACACCAATTTCTTCTTGTTGCTCTGAGCCTGCGGGTGGCTCAAGCCCCTGGGTGAGTGCTCCTGTTACCGGCGAAGCTTCAGAGTTTAGCTGATATGATTTTTCGGGTTCTTTTTGCTTAAGATTTTTTAAGGTTTCTAAAACATCTGGTGAAAGTTTTTTTTCCTGTTCAGATTTGTTGGCAGAAACTTTCATTTTTGCGCCATTCCCAAGGTCGATCCAGCCAGGTTTTCTTGAAGATGTCCGTTTTGGGGCTGCAGGTTTCCTGACCACCGGGTAAAAAGATCCATTAGCCTGAGGCTGAGTGGGAAAGCTTACTGATTTGCGAAAACCGGTCGTTCTTGATTGCTGACTCTGGCTGTAAGCTGCAGAAGAAAACATTGCTGCCAATAAAAAGACAGCAACCAGATATGTTTGCAGACTTTTGTTTCTCTGCATTTTTATCAAATTTTTCTCCTGTATTCTGTTTCCGAATCTAATATCGGCAGGTTTGTGCTTATTGTGCAGGATCAGGTTCAAATAAAAGGCAACTTGCTGTTTTGCTTATATGGTTACCGTTATAATCTTTAAATACGAAATTCATTTCGGCGACAATTGGAGAAATATTTGACCCTGAAAGTTCAAACAAATCAACAACTCTGGTTGAATAAGGGCTTGTTGTAATTGTTAGAGTGCCTTCTGCCTCCAACTTGCCTGCCAGGGAAGTTGGAATAGTTTTAAGGCTGGGTATAGGTTCATCGCTACTGGTGTAATAATTAATCCACCAACTCTCTAAATTGCAGGGAATTGTATTTATCGAGGTAACTGTAACGTCAGTTGTAGGTAAACTGGCGGTATCTGTGGCTGTTACATAAAGTGCGTGAGGCTCGACACTTGTTATTTCGAGTTCAGCTTCCGGGTTAAGAGTTTTTTCTATACAGCCGCTTGAAAAAACTGCTGTAGTTAAAAGAATAAAAAAGAAAATTATTTTTTTTAAAAGGCTCATGTTCTCTTTATCGGAATAACAAGGGTAAAAATGTAATTAATTTTCTCTGAAAGTATCCTGATAAGTATAGGTGCCGTCAGTTGCCACATCAACCTGAACCCCAACCTTGGGTATAAGAAAAAGGGTGGAATTGGTATCGAGAGTTACAAGTGAAGGCTCAATTTTAGTAATAGGTTTTTGCTGAAATTGATCGCCTTCTCGGTAAAGACGTGAGTCGATTATGGCTACCAGCTTGTTTTGAGCTTTGATAGTTGCGCTGAAATTAGCATTCATCACCTCGATCGGTTTTATTGTTACTTCTTCTACCTGGTTTTCGAGTTCTTGCTGGGCTCTGAGTTCTTCAACCAGTTCTGCATAGGGTGATTTTTCAAAAGGATTTCGTTTGATATTGTGAAATTGAGCTATAATCGGGTCGTCGAGCTCGGATGGCAGTTCCTCGGTATCTGAGGCTGTTGCGATTTCAGTGGTATCGGTTGCTTTAGAAGTTTCCTGCGTTTCGTCAGGAAGTTCTTCTGTTTCGGTAGCTTGTTCTTGTTCTTCTTGATTATCGTCACCAAGATCTTCAACCGGGGTTTCTTCTTCATTTCCCTGCTTGTTTTCGTCCTGAATTTGAAGATCTTTTATATCCAGCGCAACTTTTGGGCGCCTGGTCGGCCTTTTTCGAGTTTTGGGTTTATGCTTGAACCAGTGAATTCCCATGGCCACGGAAAGTATCACAAGGCTGAGGCAAAAGAGCTGCTTGCCATTCATCAGGGGTTCACCAGTTCGTCGGGTATCAGTATTGTTGTTGGTTCCAATTCTACTTCAAAAGTTCCGCTTGCATTTGGCATAAGATTAGGAAGTTTGAGGTAAGTAATTTTGTCTTCTTTTTCAATTAATCTGAGAAAAGTTCCAAGCTTTACCAGGTCTCCGGTAAAAAAAATAGAAACCGGCAATTCTTCCACGGAAATTTCCCCCACTTTTGTTTTTGATAAATCTCGGGGATTGACACTTTTTATGGGAACCCCGGCCAATTTTGCAAGCTCTCGGATACGCCGCAAAAATTTTGTCATTTCAGACTTTTTGTAGCATCTTTTCTGTGCTTTTTCCCAGGCTTCTTTTTGTTCCTGAATATCCAGCTTGATATCTTCGACGTTTTGAACCGCTGACTCTAGTCGTTGAACATCACCAACAACTTTTTTTGTTCTTCTTTCCTGTCTGAATAGCTCAACTGTTTGTGGTGAATAAAGCACTTTGTAGCCGGCAAAAAATAGCCCGCCAATTATAATCAGAGGCTGGGCAGCAAGTTTTGGGTCTTCTTTGGCTTTAGCCAGCCATTCAGTTATATTTACTTTTTCTGCCATATTTCTGCTCAGTCTATAAAAAAGTCGTCAAGAGCTTCTTCTTGATCTTTTTCTTCTTTTTTTGCCAGTGGGTCTCTTTTTAAAGCACCTTTGTTGATTTTACCACCAATTACAAATCTGATAAAATATCGGTCTTCATCTATAGGTACTTCCTGGGTGTTTTCAAGCAGCGGGTTTTGAAAAAAATCAGATTTTCCTAGAATACTCAAATATTCAAAAACACTGTCAGAATTATCGGCATGTCCCAGAAATTTAAAGGAGGGTGGATTGGCATTCATATTGAATTCTGCTGCTGTGAGGAAAATTTCCTTGGGAGTGAGGCTTGCTATTTCCAAAACTAGAGTCGAGTTATTTATATTATATTTTTCCAGACCATCGGAGAAGGTTGAGTATTTTTCAAGGGACTTTTGCTCTTTCAATAATTCGGCAACTTCTCTTTGTGAATTTTGCAAATTACTCAATTTTCTTCTCATTTGAATGAATTTTTTTTTCGAATCTGAAACCTGTTTTCGTATATTGATAACCGGGTAAAGCCCAATGCTTAAAACGAGTATTCCAAGTAAAACTGCTATGATTCTAAGTTTTGTTTCGGTAAGATGGAAAATATTACTGAACTTACCTTTTAAGCCTCCTCCAAATTTTGAACTGACGCCTGAAAGGTTAATATTTTGATTTTTGCGATTGGGAAAAAGGATATCTATAAAATTAATAATTTCTTCTTCGCCCCTGTACTGTGCAACACCTATTATCGGTGCCAGTCCGGGTCCATCTATTTTTCGTTTTTCTTCTTCGTATTTAATTTCTCCAATTTCAAGAGCTCGGAAAGGATCCCCTAACTCTGTTGGAACCTCAAGGCTTTCTTCGATAAATTCCTTGAAATTATTCATGCCGGCAGAGCCACCGGTGAGTATTATTTTATCGAGGCCCGCTTCTCCGGTCTGGGATACATAAAAGCTTATCGACAGCTGTATATGCTGAAATATTTTTTCGACTGTTTCAAATATTTTTGTGGCGGCAAATTTGTCTACCCCTTTTAATTCATTTATTTCATCGGGTGGTAAAACACCAAGCTTATGTTTCAGCTCTACTGCTTCGTTAATGTTTTCGAAGCTGTATTCTTTTTCTTCGAATTCTCCTCCCTTATATATTGCCTCGGTTATTGTAAAACCGGCCATATTTACGTCGCGGAAAAACTGAATCTTGTTGTTTTTATAAATCATGATCGAGGTGGTAGAATTTCCGCAGTGAATGATGCCGAGTTTTTTGTCGCCCTCTGCATAGGCTTCCATCTGAGGCTTTAGGGCAATCTCTAAAGATTGGGGCAGGGTAAGAATTCCGTCATTGTTCAAGCCGCCACCTTTTAGGTTTTGAGCGATATAGTCAATAATATCTTTTTGCAGGGCGGCAACCATTATTTGAGTAAGTGCTTTTTCTTCTTTAACTATGTCTCCCTGAACATGGTAGCCAAGCACTGCATTACCCATCGAAAAGGGCATTTGCTTGTTAGCTTCTGCATTTACGGCTTCTGTTAATTTCTCTTTTTCGGGAACCGGAGGGATTTCTATGCATCTGATTGTTACCTCACGGTTTGATGCAAAAGTTATAGACTTTTTGGTCTGAATTTCGTTGTCATAAAGAAGTTCTGTTAAATGGGTAGTTAAAAACTGGCGAAGTTCTTTAAGACAATGCTCTTTAACATCGTCTTTGCTCATCGTTTCGAGATCATCTTCGCTCAGCTCATGCTCGTAGGATGGTATTGGCATCTGAGCAAGAGTTTTTAAGAGGAAATTTTCGTCGTCCGTTTTTTCGCAATAAGCAAACTTTAATGAGAAAGAGCCAACGTCAACGGCGACAAAATTTTCAAATTTTTCTTCAGCCATATACTTCTTTTCTATCTATACATTTTCTAAAAAAAAACAGGATGTATAAATAAATACATCCCTGTTTTTTAAAGTCAAATAATGTTGATTTTATTTAAAAGCTGCTCTTGTGCGAAACACACTTATAAGAATATCATCGGCTGCCATATCTTCTACATAATCATCATCGAGCATGTTAGGAATTGATTCTTCTATCATGTCTGCTCCCATTGATTGCAGGTAAACACTTTTATCAACGGCAGAATAGCGTATTTTATTTCCCCAGGCATCCATCATAAAATCATCGGGCGCGGATTGCATATAAGGCCCTTTCCATTTTCTGGTGTAGTTAGTAATGTCAAAATCTTCACTCATGCCATCAGCGCCAAGATTTGCGTTAACTAAAATGTTAGTGTCTTCAAAGCAGCCAAGAAGCCGGTCTGAGGCATCGTTGTAAGCTTGGGCATTTCTTGCACACTTAGGTGGCCCCGCAAAAGGATAACGGCCAACGTCTGCTTTGTAGGCCATGAGGGCACTTTTTAAAGAACTTATCTTTGATTTTGTCGCAGAAGCTCTACCTTGATCTGTTATGGAACCGATCATAGGTCCGGCAACTGAAGCCAGAACCGCAATAACAATGATAACTACCATGATTTCCATCAGGGTAAAACCAGATTTTTTTAAGTTAAACATAAAATCCACTCCCTTGTTCGACTTGCATGCAATATAGGTACAGATATCGACAGTGTCAAGACTAAATCGAACAATTTTAATTTTATAATCGTATATTATGTGCTATAGTCGGTTAAATTTCAAATATTTTAAAATAAAGCCATGAAAAAAAAAAGTAAAATATACATCTTGCCAGTATTTTTGGTTCTTCTAGTAAATTTGTTCATGTTTTTCAGCGGTATTTTTGAGGCGTATCCATGGATCGGAAAGCTCCATGTTCAAGACCCTGACTCAGTGCTTTTTTTACGTTATCATGAGCAATCGCTTCTTCAGGGTGAGCTTATAGAAAAAGATACTTATAGTTGTTTCCCTTCGGAATTAAAAAATGATTTCCCGCCTTTCCATTTGAAATTTTTACTTGGGGTTACGGATCTTTATTTTTATTTTTTTCCAGAGTCCACCATTGATACTGATTATATTATAGGTTGGATTCCGCCGGTTGTCGGTTGGCTTTGTAGTTTAATCATGGTCATCTTTTGCTGGTATCAAACCGGCTCACCTGGTTTATGTCTTGCAGTAGCCTTTGCGGCCGCACCTGGCTATTATTCATTGATGGTTTTTGATTATTTAGTTATTGATTATCATTTTCTAAATGCATTTTTTATCCAGTTATGGCTGGTTTTGGCGGCAGTTTTTTGTCATACCAGAAAAGTATGGTTGGTAATAGCTTCAGGTCTGGTTACCATGCTGTTTTTGTCGACCTGGCAGGGAGCACCGTTATTTTATTTGTTTGCTTCTATTTATGGTCTCTATCTAATTTTTTCCAGAAGCAAAATCTCTCAAGCTTACAATGAATATATTTCAGCCTCTTTGGTAATTGGCTCAATTTTGGCAGTGATACTTACGCTTCCCAAAAATGAAATTCTTTTTGAAATAGAGGGTTTTAATTTTTTTCATGTTTCTACTGTTTTTATTGCCGGAATATTTTTTAAATTAGTCGATTATCTTAACTCGGTCCGACGAATTGGCTTTAAAAAACTTAGTTTGCTAATGATTTTTATAGCTGTTGCTACTGGTTTTGCAATGTGGTTGCTTTTTGGCGACCAGATTCTTTATGGGTTCAGTTTTCTAACGGCCAATGAACCAATGATGTCTACTATAAGTGAGCTTCGCCCGGCTTTTAAACCAGATCAGATTTTTATTAAACCGTTGGAATTCTTCAAAACTTTTGTATTCATGGGACCCGGGCTTCTTCTTTTTCCTTTAATATTTATTTTAAATCCGGGTAAGTTATTTAACGGCGGGGGCAAAGTAATTTTAGACTGGTTTATTATTATCAGTTTGCTGGCAATGTTTTCGGTGAGGTTTATTCGTTGGTTTGGAGCTCTTCCAGTTTTATTTAACGGTTGTGCTATTTATTTGGTCGTTATTTATGTAATAGACAAAATTAAATTAAGCAGAGGAAAACTAAAAAATAATAAAGTCGTAAAAGTTATAGCTGCTTCTTTGCCTTATATGATTATATTTTTTATCTTAAGCTTTGCGATATTTTTTAACAACAACAGGTTTATATCAAAAAACAAAATTGAGTCCTTTAACTGGATAAGAAAAAATACTCCCGAAACTTCAGGGTATAAAGATACTGAGAAACCCGAGTATGGGATTTTGTGCTACTGGGATGAAGGAAATGCAATTTCTTACTATGCAAGGCGTCCGGTTCTGGTTGGGAACACGTTAAGAGGCTACAAGAAAATGGCGCAAATTTTTTCGGCAGAAAATGAAAATGAAGCGGTTAAATTTTGTGAAAAATATAAGGTTAGATATGTATATATTCGAGATAGAACTATTGATGATAAAGCTATCGACATGATGCATATATATAAAAATCTGCCTGGCAGCCCTGTCGACCGATTCAGTTATGCTTATGGTAAAAAAGCACAAAAGAATGAAAATCATCTTTACATAGATAGCTTCCATCACTGGTTAAGTGGGCAGGTTGCAATAAAAACTGCAGGAGAATTCAAAAAACCGACTTCTCATTTTAGAATTGTTTTTTCTTCATCGCAGTTAAACAGGTTTGCGCCTCCTGATATTTTGATTTATGAGTTTGTGTCAGGCTGTGAAATTACCGGTAAAGTAGACCCTTATACAGAGGTAGTTTTATCTTTGCAATGCAAATTTGATAAAGTCGAGCAGTTATACAAGCGTAGAGTTCAAGCCGACGCTGATGGACAATTTTCTATCAGAGTTCCTTATTCCAATGCATACCATTCCGGTAGAATCAAAACTTCCGATCACTACAAAGTGGCATTTACGAAGGCGGGCGAGCTTATTAAAGCCAAAATACAAATTAAAAATAAAGATGTTTTAGAGGGAAAGAAGCTTGAATTAGTCAACAATTTTACTGTCGACAACTAACGGATACTGTATTTGCGATTATTTTCCGGCTAATGCTGTCAAATTGTTAAGCCATTTTTCTATGGCCTGGTTGGTTCTTTTCTCATTCAATTCCAATGAATATTCTTTTTTTTCGTTTCTTAAAATTATTTTGTCATTGTCAATACCGAGAATTCGACTGCGAGCATTTGGATTTAACATGCTTTGTCCGATAAAAGAATCTGGAACAGGCAAGCCAAGCAGGTGACAAATTGTGGGAGCTAGATCAATTTGGCAGAATTTTTTGTTGGTCGACATTAGGTTCCGGAAGTTTTGCTTTTTATCGACAAAAATAAGTGGAATTTTATCGATTTGAGAAAAAACGGGCTTGTTTACCAGTTCGCTGTGCCCATAGCCGGGAAAAGCATAATGATCAGATGTAATTATAATGAGTGTTTTATTATCAAACAGTTTCTTGTCTTCGAGAGTTTTAAAAAAGCTTTTTAAGCTATAGTCGGCCCAGTAAAGGCTTTTAATTATCGGGCTTGGATGGTTTCTAACTTTTAATGGTAATTTCGAATCAGGAAGGCCGCAATAATGAGGCGGTTGATGTAGATCAATGGTTTTGAGCAGTAAAAATAGCTTTTTATTTTTATGCTTTTCAAGAATATCAATAGCTTCTTTAAAGATGGTATCGTCGTGAAAGCCCCAATCGCGAAAGGGAGGTTCGGGGTATTTTTTCTTTAATTCCTCAAAACAAATTAGTTTGTCAAAAGAAAAAAGTGATTTAATTAAAATATTTTCGCCACTGTAAAATTTGCTTACACCACGTAAAAAAACCGAGTCAAACCCCTGATATTTTTTTAAAAGCTTTGCAAGACTGATGTGATTGCTGATCATTGAGAAGTCAGGGTCGAATGGTATTCTTGAAAGAAGCATGGCATTGAGACCGTTTATAGTTGGGCAGTCTGAAGCATAAAATTGTGGAACATCAGTGTAGTTACTTATAAGGCTGTCGAAAAAAGGAGTAGCCTCGGAGGGGATGTTTGGATTGTAACTATGTAAATAATCTGCAGCCAGAGATTCAAAAACAACGAAGATAATCTTATTATAATTTTTTGCTTTAAAATTTATTTTTTTTATTGATGGTGCTATAAAACCATTTTTTATAAGGAAAGCAGTCTCAGATTTTGTATATTGTAAATTTTTAGTTGTATTTTTTGCTATTGTTTTAGGAAATTCTAAAAAATTGTTTAGAAATCCATTGTTGATTATTTTCAGAAAATTATTTTTTCCTCTAATTGGGCAAGCAACGTTGTCAAATTTACTATTGATTTTATACAATTCAAAAGGCACAAAAAGATAAATTAATATTAACAAAACAAGGAACTTAGGTGCTATTGAATCAATTTTTATTGTTTTAAATTTGTTTGCAGGTGATTTTTTTAATTTTAGAAAAACCAGAATATAAATTAATGCCCAAAAACTGAGAAAAAGAAGCTCTTTATAGCCAAAAAACGCTTTAATGGAATAAAAATTTACATCGTGCCAGATTTTCCAGTTGAATCTATGAAGAGTAGCTTGAAAATATAAAATATCTAACAGGGGCATTAAAGCAATAAATTGAAAAAATATTGTCAGCGACGTCAGGCGGGTTCTATTTCGTAACGGTAATTTCAAAAACAAAACGACAATTAAAGTTGGTAGAAAAAGCTCATTAACCAAACCGGTTAAATGTGCTTTCAGAACAAAGACATTAACTGGCAGCTGGGTTTTGATTTGTATGTAAACATGATTAGATAATAAGATTAAAAAAAACAGTGTAATGGATGCGTGAAGTGGATTAATGTTTTTTAATTTTTGAATCATTTTTTAATAAGCTAACAGGGTTAATTTCAAGGTCAGTCAAAATTGCAAAAACAGACTTTCTTTTGACCAGAAACTTGATTATATTTGAATCGTTGACAGTATAACAACCGACCGGGAATCCGTTAAGTGCTTCCCAGGTGCTTTTATAATTCATAGTTTGCCATGGCAATGTAACAAACTCACATCTGCTTAAAATTGTTGAAGAGCGCATCATTGATGTAGCAGGACCGGTAAATTTAAAGTTATGTTGCCCATAAGCTATGGCTAAAATAGTTTTAAAGCCGGCATTTGCGAATTTTCTAAGTAAAAAAGGGTTGGTTGATTCAATTAAGAGTTTCTGATCAATTTTATATTTAAGGGCCAGTTTTTTGAGGATTTTTATCGAATTTTCAATGTTTGTAAAATACAAATTTTTGAAATCCAGCCAGATATATTCAGCCGAATGCAAATCAGATTTAATTTGATCAAAAAAAGAAAAAATATCTTGTTTTTTTGCTAATATAGCCGGCGGGAATGGATCGTGTGAAATGACGATTTTGTTTGCGCCATAAACATATCGAATATCTATTTCAAAACCTTTTATTCCGTTTTGAAGTGATAATTTAACCGCTTCTGGTGAATTCTGGGGAGCATTTTTATGGAATCCACGGTGGGACCAGATTTTGTTTTCTTCCAAAGGTGTTTTTGAAAAAGCTTTGTCATGGGTTCTCTGGATGAATTCTTTTTGGAATTTTGTATAGAATGGGCTTGCAATAAAAATATCCAATTCTTCTGGAAAGAAATCCATAATAGTTTTTGAAAATAAGCTCTTGAAGCTGGAGACTGCAGGAACAGTCTGGGAGATAGCCTTTTTACTTGAATAATATTTATTCCAGCTTGAAAACTGATAAAGGTTGGCTTTAAGTGTAAGGCTCTGGATAATTATCAGGATTGTGGCTAATGCAAGCCAGGTCTTTTTTTGTTGAGAGGAAATAATTACTTTTTTGTTTGTCTTTGATTTTAATAGATAAAAAATGGCCAGGTTCAATATTAAAATAGTTGCAAATGCAAGGCGGGACATATGAATAAAGCTTAGCCATGTTTTCAAATATAACAATTCAATATTCAGTCTGAAGTCGTATTTAAAAAAATGTAAATAATCAAGCAGTATTACAATATTAAAAATTGTAATAAAAATAGCGGAAAATTTATTGAAAGCTTCATTGTTAAAATAGATTACAAGAGCAACTATGCATGCGGGAATGGTTAGATCGGCGATAAGACCATGTATTAAGAGATAAAAACTTTGAAACAAAATAGGATTTCTATAGAGCAATAAACCCTTATTTAGCAAAGAAAAGAAAATAGTACAATAAATAAGTTTTATAACTGAATTTGTTGATATTAAATGATTATTCTCGGTGGGTGTGTCTGTCATTTTTGCAATTATCTTTTGTTGTTTTTATTAGAGCTATTTCCTGGGTTAGTTTTTTTAAGATGTCACTTTGTTTAGATATAACTATTGAAAACTGAATTAAAATAAGGATAATGGCAATAATAAGAAGTAAAAATAAAAAAGCTGGTGGATAATAGATGCCCACAAGTTCGCTTATGTAATCAAGGCCTTGTTTCCAGATCGAGAAAAAAATAAAAATAAAACCGAATATCAACCACAATATTGCATAGGCTTCTTTGATTTTTTTTCTTCGTATTAGTTCGAAAATAAATATCAGAAACAATACGCTGCTGATAAGAGATATGATTTGTATTCTTTCGAGTTGCATTAGCACCTTATTGTTGCTTCAAAAACTTTTCTTTTTTTCTGATGGCTGTAAAAAACATTGCCAGGGTAACTTTAATCATATAATAAATGGAATTGCCAGCAGATATACTGGATTTCCCATGTTGCCGTTCTCTCATTATGACCGGAACTTCTTTAATTCTCAAGTTGTTTTTAACTGCCAGAATTATTTCTTCAGGTTCCGGATAATCAAAAGAAGGATAGTGTTCGGCCATGAATTCTATAGCTTTACGGTTATAGGCTCGAAAACCCGAGGTTGGGTCTGTTATCTGTTGTCCGGTTAACAATTTACAGACCTTTTGGAGAAAGCTTATTCCCATGCGTCTGGTGAAAGTAGATTTAAAACCCTTTTCTTCATTTTGCAAAAACCTGGAACCCACAATTATATCTGCTTCATTCTGGTTAAGGGCATTTAACAACTTTTCAATCTGGTCTGGAGGATGCTGCCCATCTCCATCCAGTTTGATTGCATAATTCATATTGTTTTCTAGAGCGAATATTAAACCGGTTTGCACGGCTCCTCCTACCCCCAGATTAACCGGTAGCTGTAAGACAATAACGTCATTGTTCCGTATGGCCATCTTGGCGCTGTTATCTACCGAGCAATCATCGATAACAAGCGGAATAAGAGTTTCATCTTCGAGTTTTGCAATCTCAGTGAACAAAAGAGGCAGATTTTTCTCTTCATTATGACAGGGAATTATCAGACAGGTTTTTTGAGTCATTTTCATGTTAATCCTTCAACAAATCATAAAAGGATAAATGATATTTTTTTAGCAGCCTGGAAATATTTTTCTGTTTCATATTTTCTGATAAATATGTTTCAAGTCTGTCTTTCAATCTGGGCAAAGCACCACAAATGCCGTGCCAGACGCCTTTTAACAACATATTTATGAAAGTTGATGAATTATTTTTGATGCACGGATTTTCGTTTTTAAATAATTTTAAATAAAACAGTAACTGCATGCAGTAGCGCATAAGACTGGTGATTGGTAAAGTTAATAAAAAGATAAGCGGAAGATTTTTGCATGCCTGCCAGAAATGGTTTCTTTCGACCAGATAGAGTTTAAAAGGAGAAAATGCCCCTGAAGTTGATGAGTATTTATGATAAACAATTGCATTTGCTGCCAGAGCAGCTTTCCAGCCAGATTTTCTGGCCCTTAGTCCCAGATCGGTATCTTCGCAGTAAGCAAAAAAACAATCATCAAAAAAGCCGATTTGTTCCAGCATCGCTCTTTTGTATAGAGCTGCGCAGGCAGAGGGTAAAAGTATTTCATCGGGAATATTCTTTATAGACGAAAAATCTCTGTTGCGGAAAGCTCCCCGAGACATTCCGTCAATACAAATCTTCATACCAAGTGAATCTATTTTGTCATGGTCGTAATAAGAGCAGATTCTACTGGCAACCATACCAATTTTTGAGTCTTTTTCTGCCGTTTTAACCAATTGTTCGAGCCATGACCAGTCTAACAAGGTATCATTATTCAAGGTTATTATATATTTTCCGGTTGAATGCTTAAAGCCAATGTTATTGCCTGTAGCGAATCCAGTGTTTTTTTGCAAGCTTATAAGCTTGACCCAGGGAAAATTTTGTTGGATAAATTCCCGGGAACCATCTTTAGAACCGTTATCAACTACTATACATTCATAATCTTTGAAAGACTGATTTTTAAGGCTTGTGAGAAGATCGTGAAGATGTTGTAAGCCGTTCCAGTTAAGTATTATTATCGATGCAATGGGCATTATCTTTTTTGAATTGGCAAATCTGCCACAAGATGCCATTCATTATGAGTAAACAGCTGGCCAAACTTGTAGCTGTTAACTGGGAAAAAAAGGTTTTTAACTATTTTAAGTGAATATCGTTCAATAAACTTATGTTTCTTGAACCAGTTGGAGGTGATAAACGATATATGGGTTTTATCGCTTAAAAAGCCTTTTTTCCCGGGGGAAACAAGAACAATTCTTTTTATACCTTCGTTAACAGCAAAGCTCAATAGCTGGTTGAAATAAATTGCCGGGTTTTCTATGTGCTCGAGCACATGATTCATAATAATTGTCTGGCAATTTCGTGGTAGATGATTTCTGATAGTTTTCCAGGGATTCTTTTCGGGTATTTCAAATACTATCAATTTTTTTCTTCGACAAAATTCAACCGCTTCTTTGTTTACTTCAAAACCAACTGAGTTTTTATCCAGTATTTGCAACAAAGTGCCATTCCCGCAGCCAATGTCTACTGAATTTCCCAGGCAGTAGCTGGCTATTTTATTAAGATAAAACTGTCTAACAATTTTTCTTAAAATTCCTCTGTTTTCCTGGTAATGAAGATATTTATTGGCATAAATTGTTTTGTCTTTACTAGTGGGCATCTTATTTCATGCTCGAGGTCATTTTGAAGAGGGGCATGAAAACTGACAGGGCGATGGTGCCGATAACAATACCCATAACAACTGTGAGAATAGGCGTGAGGGCCGAGGTTAAGCCATCGAGGGCTTCTTTGACTTCGCGGTCGTAAAAGTCGGCTGCTTTGCTTAACATTACATCGAGGTTCCCGGTGTTTTCTCCAACTTCTATCATCTTTTTAACCATTGGTGGGAAAATTGTAACTTTTGTTAAGGTGCTTGCAAGAGTATTACCCTGTTGTATCCCAACAGCCATGCCTCCAATCATTTCTTCCATTATAGGGTTGCCCATAACCGAGGCAGTTATTTGAAGCGCCTGCATAATTGGAACGCCGGCAGCAAGCAATGAACAGAAGGTTCGGGCAAATCGGCTGACTGCAATTTTCTGGGTAAGAGGACCAAGTACAGGGGCAACAATTGAAATTTTTGAGACCATACGCTGGCCGAAATTGGTTTTCATAAATAAAATTATACCAATTACAATACCAATAGCGCCCCCGCCTATCATAATATAATTGTGCAAAAGTGCATCAGAGGCAAACATCATGATTTCAGTAATTTTTGGAAGATCCACCTTCATTTTTTTGAAAAGCTTGGAAAAGTTTGGAAAAATCTTGACCAGCAGAAATATTACACCACCACCGGCAAGTACCAGCTGAACAACCGGCATAGTCAATGCGCCTTTGATTTTTCCTCTGATTTCAGCATCGGCTTCGGCAAAAGCTGCAAGACGATCAAGAACCTGGTCGAGCATACCACCGGCTTCACCGGCTTCGCACATATTGCAGTAAATTTTATCGAAAACTTTCGGGTGTCTTCTGATTGAAACTGAAAAAGATTGCCCTGAATTAAGGTCTTTGTTGATTTGCTCGAGAATGTTTTTAAAATATTGATTTTGCGTCTGGTCTGCCAGGATTCCTATTGCTTCGACCAGCGGGACGGCAGCGCCTACAAGAGTTGACAGCTGCACTGTAAAGACCATCATTTCTTTTTTGGATACTCCGCCGCCAAAGCTGAACCCGCCTTTGGCTTTTGCTTCCTTGGCTTTGACCAGGTAATAACCTTTATCTGAAAGTCGGTTAGCCAGCTCCTGCATATTTGGAGCTTCAAGAGTAGTTTTTATAATGTCACCCTTCGAATCTTTTACTTCACAATCATATTTTGGCATTTCAACCTCTCCAGCATAAATTTAAATCAATCGGACCTGGCAAGGGCAAAAACCTCTTCCGGTGTGGTCAGGCCTTGTTGAAATTTGATGACAATGTCTTCTCTCAGCGTTTTCATTCCCAGGTTTATGGCTTCTGCTTTAAGATCATCGGGTGATACTTTTTGAATAATCATGCGCCTCAAATTTTCGTGGGTATACATGATCTCATGAACCCCAACTCTTCCTTTGTAGCCGGTTTTACCGCATTTGTCGCAGCCTTTTCCCCGATAATAAGTTTCATTTATAGCTTCGGGAGGAAGACCCATGTCTGCAATTGTTTCTGCTGTTACCGTTGTGTCAACATCTTTGCATGATTTGCAGATTCTTCGAGCAAGTCTCTGTGAAACAATGCAGAGAAGGGCCGAAGAAACCAGGAAAGGCTCGACTCCCATATCAACCAGCCTGATCGCAGTACTCGGCGCATCATTGGTATGTAGAGTCGCAAAAACAAGATGGCCGGTTAAAGCGGCTTCAACCGCGATACTTGCTGTTTCTTCGTCACGAATCTCACCTAACATAATAACATCTGGATCCTGGCGGAGAAAAGCTCTTAAGACTGTGGCAAACTTCAAGTCTATTTCAGGCCGAACCTGAACCTGATTGATAAATTTCAACTTATATTCTACCGGGTTTTCAACTGTACAAATGTTGAGTCCAGGCCCTTTTATTGCACTCAAACAGGAATACAAGGTTGTGGTTTTGCCTGAACCGGTCGGACCGGTAACCAGACACATGCCATTTGGCGAACCAATAGCTCTTTTCAACATGGTAAAGTTTTGCGGGGTAAAGCCCATCATATCAAGCGCTACATTAACGTTTGACTTATCGAGGATACGAAGACAGGCTTTTTCTCCCCAGGCTGTAGGAATCGTATTGACACGAAAATCAATTGGTTTATCCATAATTACCATCTGAATACGACCATCTTGTGGAATACGGCGCTCGGAAATATCCATGCCGCTGAGAATCTTGATTCTCGACATGACTGAAGGCAAGGCTTCTGGTTGAAGGTTCATGGTAACGGTT
>JBNJGH010000073.1:0-17104 GCA_051747585.1 Candidatus Rifleibacteriota bacterium | reverse complement strand
TGGAAAAGCAACCAGATAAAGGGCCTGGGGATGAAAATGCGGACTGTGACGACTGGGAAAGAAAAAAATGAAGCCTATAACCATGCAGGTTATCAGCAGATTTTTTTCGAGGCGGCCTTTAGTGAATATGGCTTCTATAATCGCCCTGTCAAATTTTATTCCTCTACCGATGCCAATCATTATATTAATTTTTTCCGCTGTTATGATTTACCGGGACTTTTACCTTATTCAAAACTTCTTTAACTATTTCCGCCGGAGAAATATTTTTGATGATTGCTTTTGGTTGTAGCATAAGCCTGTGAGCAAAAACCGATACGGCCAGGTCTTTAATGTCGTCGGGAGTTACATAGTTGCGCCCTTTCACACAAGCGTAGGACCTTGCAGCGTTCATCAAAGCCAGCGAGGCTCTTGGGCTGGGGGCCAGCACCAGTTGGGGGTGTTTTCGAAGGGCTTGAGTAAGTTCTAAAATATAATCAAGAATTTCACCCGAAATTTTAACTTTTTGTTTTATATAGAGTTGTATAGTTCTGAATTGATTTCTATTTACTACAGGTTCGATATTTTCTATCGGGTTTGCATGCAGATGGTTATCGAGCATTTGTCGCTCAAATCTGGATTCGGGGTAACCCAGGTTTAACTTGAAGAGAAATCGGTCCAGCTGTGCCTCGGGCAGAGGATAAGTGCCATGTTGTTCGACAGGGTTTTGGGTTGCCATTACGAAGAAAACGCCCGGAACCGGAAAGGCTGCACCATCGACACTTACCTGTCTTTCTTCCATTACTTCCAGCAGGCTTGACTGGGTCCTGGGGGTTGCTCTATTTATTTCATCGGCAAGGAATATATTGGTAAAAATCGGACCACGTTTAAAAGAAAACTCTGCATTTTTGGGATTGTATACCATTGTCCCGGTGACATCCATTGGCAGAAGATCAGGAGTGAACTGCATGCGTTTGAAAGTGCAGTCGATCGATGCTGCCAGAGCCCGTGAAAGCATGGTTTTACCCGTTCCGGGAACATCTTCAAGAAGCACATGGGAATTGGCGAGTGCAGCTGTAATAATCAATTGAATTGTTTCGGTCTTTCCTATAATAACTTTTTCGATATTATTAAGAATGTTTTCGATCAGAGGTGCCGGGTCAAGGTTATTCAGTTCGCCTGCATTTAAGATTTCTTCATCTGATCTTTCTGAGAAACTTGCTTCTTTTTGTGAAATCTGTTGCATCTGCTTTCTGTACCATTCATCTTCGATCTTTAATACTTCTTTAAGGGAAAAAAGGAGTTGTTCTTCTTCTCTGGTCAGGACTCCATCAGCAAGAGCAACTTTGCATGCGCTCAAAAACAACGCCCGGGCATCGAAATTACCGGTTTCTGCATTCTTGTTAGAATGTTCTGAAAGTGTTGCCTTATATTGTTTTTCAATATCAGTTTTACTCAAACCAATACGACCGGCAAGTGATACAATTTTATTTTTATCTTCTTCGTCGATTTGATTATCTCTCAGGGCTTCATTTATTAAAAGTTTTAGTGTTTTGATCGGGCTTAATTCTTGAGTAGACATAGAGGTCTCCATTTAACAGCATTTCTTTTAGTATCTCATGAAGGAAAAAAAATTAAAGAAATTTTTTGTGGTTTTATGGCCTTTAAAGATTTTTATAGTACCGGCAGATTATCTTAATGTTTGTTTAAGTTGTTTTATTCCCTGAATTTAAAGCTAAACAAAACCGCACTTTGGTTCGAAAATCATTATGGATTTGTTTGCCTCCTTATTTTTCAGTCCGGGATACGCTCCCGGATTTTTTTTTTGCCAGAATTTTGATTGTGCTATAATTTTTTATATGGATAATGAAGCGATTGAGAACGAAGAGAAGATAGAAAAACCGCCACAGCAGGAAATAATCGAATTGGGTAAACTGGGGCTGCCCTTGCCCTGGTCGGATACTTTTAAATGTGCCCTTGTAATTCTATTGTTCATAGCTCTTCAAATAAGGTTCAGCAATACCATTCTTGCCGAGGGCTGGTTTGCTTTCTTTGGTTTTGTAGCTTATATGGCGATGCGAATCTGGCTTTTAAATCGCAGGTATCCTGAAATTGGAGATATCGTGTTAAAAGAAGATTCGATAGAATTTCCACCATGTGTAAATGATGGTAAAGCCGAGACATTGCGCTTGAATATGATTAACCGTATTGAGGTATTTATTCAGCAGGGAAAATACAATTCCAAAACTTCGATAGTTTTTCATTCCGGTCAGAAGCAGATCAAAATAAACTGGCTTTCAGTAGACCTGGAAGGTTTTGTAAAAAAATTAAAGGCTCAGGGGTTGCCGGTAATCGAAAAAAAATGGAGCCTGGCTGTGCCGATGCTTCTTATCGTTTCTATAGGTGTTCTAATTTTTATTCTAGCATTGACTTTATCGCGCTAAGCTTCTGCTTTCATGTTTAGAAATACCATTGTCAGGTCGTCTTCTGCGTCAGCTTCACCAAGCCAGCTATGATATTCCTTAAGCACATTCTGGTAATATTGCTCAGGATCAGTCGTATAATTTCTTAACAGAATTTCTTTGAAAAGTTCATAGCCAATTTCTTCGCCATTTTTATTTCTGGCTTCGACTATTCCATCTGTATAAAGAACCATCGTGTCACCTGGCGCAAATGCTATTTGCAGGTCTTTGTATTTTGCTTTCTTAAAAGCTCCGAGTGCGGGGGCTGGTAGTTTTATTTCTTCGACCTTGTTTTGGGCGCCATTAACTATAAATGGATTACAGCCACCGGCATTGCAGAAAGTCAGACTGTTAGACCTTTTATTGACCAGAAGATACTGAAAGGTCATGATTTTTTTCTGTTTTCTGGTTTTACTGTTGTAGATTAATTGATGCAAGCGACTGGTAAATTCGACGGGTTTCTTGTAATAGTCGACAGAGTTAATTGTTGTAGATTTTGCCATTGCCATTATAAGAGCGGCACCAACTCCGTGACCTGCGACATCACCAAGTATTACGCCAAAGTTTTCATCATCTATATCGAAATAATCCAGGTAGTCGCCGCCAAGATCAGTCAGGGCTTCAGATTTTCCATGAAGGTTAAAATTCCCTGTAGCTATTTTACCCTCAGGAAACAGGCTTTGTTGAACTACTCCGGCCACACTCAATTCTTCGAGGTCTGATATTGCATTGTTAAATATGTCTGCCATCTTACCGAACTCATCTTGCCCCATATCTGGAAGCCTGTAAGAAAAATGTCGGGTGTTAATGGCCTGGGTACCTTTTTCTAAATGCTGAATAGGAGCAAACAATGTTTTTGAAAAAAAGTAAGCTATGATAAGTATTATGAAAAGGTTGGCTACAAGCAATGTGATTAAATCGTTTTTTTCTTTGTCGAGCTTTCTTTGAATTTCTGTGACCGGATAAAAAGCAGCAAGTTCTATTGATTTCATTATAGAGCTTTTGTAGCCGGTAAAAAGCCACTCTTTTTCATCCAGAACAACTTGTCCGGCTTTAGCCGGCGGATATATTTTTAGTTTGTTAAAGAGCTCTTTCAATTTGTCCTGTTTTTTAAATGGATAAATATGAGATGTATCAAGATATTTTTCCGATTTAAAAATTATCTTTAAACCGAAATGATTTGCAAGTCGGCTGGTTTTTATTGATTCAAGAAACTGAGTTGCATTTTCATTTGTATCAAACTGAAATATACAAAAATAGTTGTAAAGACCCGAACTCTCTCCTTTTATCAGTTGAGCAAATGATGGAATTGCTTCTGTGCCAAAACCAAAAATGGCGATTTTGTCGCTTAATTCGACAAAGTAATGAAGAGTTTCTTCGATGGATTTTTGAAAAACCATATCGGCAAGAAGCTCAAGTTCTGTCAGGTAGTTCGTTGAGATTTTGGATTTATTTAAAAAGGCCAGATAACAGTTGCCAAGTTTGCCGGTTACATCAACCAGCTTAGTTAGGCTGTTACTTGTTTGACCGGTTTTAATGAGTTTCATTTTACCCTCATTTACTACAGCTTCTCTTGTAATCAAGGTTAATGCTTGACTGGCTACAATATTGAAGCTGAGACCGTATTTATCGAAATCATTTTTTAAAATGCGGGCATCATGCAAATTAATCGGAAGTTTATTGAGCCGGGACATATTTTTGTCTATAACCTGCTTTGCCCGGTACGGAAAATTCTTTTTAAGGTTTAAGAACTCTTGTTCTATTCCATGAAGAAAATCAATTGCCTGAATCTTTTTATTGTCTATCATTACGAGGTATTTTTGATTCATATACTGACTTGCAAAAATGGCTAGTATAATCAGAGGAAGAATGTTGGAAAGTCCAATAAAGCCGTAAATGGCCCGTTTGACTTTAAGATTGCCGGTTGCGCTTAACATTGAAAAGCTCTGAAAAAACAATAGATTAAAAAAAGCCCAGATAAGCGTAAAAAGTAAAACCGGTTTGTTGGCTGAGTTTGTATTTGCTTTTGCATCATCAGCAATAAAGAAAAAAGAGTTGTCGGGAAGTTGCTCGCCGTAAAAAAGTTTATTCTTATGTCCAATAATGTTTTTTTCTGATTTGCTGATTCTTTTTTTTAAATAATGAAGCTTTTTTTTATCAGTTTTATTGTTGCTGCTATAAACATTGCCATCTTTTAGAATAAAAATTTCTCTTTTGGGATTTTGCTTCTTGAACTGCTTGATAAAAATAGTCAGTCCTTGTTCTTTTTGTTCTATACTGGGTGGGAACAGGGCAAATGCTGTAAAATGATTGCTATAATTGTTCCAGAGCAATCCTGCTTTGTGTTTGAAATTGGTTTCAAGCAACCTTGGTTCGTTTTTTCTCATGGGCTTGACCATATTTGCGAAAAAGATATGAGGTCCCAGAAGCTTTCTTAAAAAAATTTTTTCGCTGTAATTAATGCGTCTACCTTTAGATGTAACAGCTTTTCTAAATGTTTTGCCGGTGTAATCAAGATTCAGGCCTGCAACTTTGGAAAAATTGCTGCTTTTAATCGATTTCCAGTCGGGCCCCCAGATTATCCAGTCAGCTTTCTGTTTGTTTTGTTTTAATTTTCCAAAAATATTTTTTGCCATTTCTTCTTTGGTCGAGGAGCGTTCAAAAATTGCATTCATCTGGTGGCACCAAAATTTGCGGTTATCTGTAAAAGCGGTTATTTTGCCGCTGATTGTTCCGGCAAGCATTAAAAGGTTGCTTTTCTTGAATTCAAATTGTAGATATTGGAAATATGAATGGCCTGAATAGAAAATAAATACCGGCATAATAAAGCAGATAAAAAATAGAGCAAAAACTAACTTTATTTTATGATCAGACATTTTTTTTCCTTTTTATCAATACAAAGGTAAGATCATCATTTTGTATTTGGGTCCATTCATTATAGAGCGAAAAAAGATTGGCCTGGAATTCTTTGAGGTTTTTACTTCTGGCTTTTTTTACTAACTCAAAAAAGCCTTCGTTTCCAAGTATTTCACCTTTTGCGTTTAAACTTTCAATTATTCCATCTGTATATAAAAGCATTATGTTGTTTGCATTCAGTTGGAAAGGAATGGGTTTAAATTGGCGGTTTTTTGAAAAACCCAAAGGGTAGGAGGGAGATTCAATAGTTTGTATTGAATCTTCTGTAATAAGAAGTGGAGAAGTATGGCCTGCATTTATGAAATAAGAGTTCCTATCGTTATTCAGTAGTAGAACTTGTCCTGTCATCATTGTTTTTATCGAAGATTTTCGTAGTTTAAGAAAAGTATTGTTAAGGCTATCCATAATTTTCAGATGGGCCATGGCCTGGTTTTGTTCAAGCATAAAAACTGACTTGGCCATCGCCATCATAAGAGCTGCCTGAACGCCGTGGCCTGCGACATCACCCAGTAAGAGCAAAGTTTCCCGGTTTTGATTTATAAAAAAATCAAAATAGTCTCCACCAAGTTTACTCATAGGGTCGGTTCGCCCTTCAATCTCGTAATGTTCGTTACTTATTGAGGCCGAAGGCAATAGTGATTCCTGTACAATTCTTGCTATTTCGAACTCTTGAAGGTTTTCGAGGGTGTGATTTATCGAATTTGCCAGGCTGCCAAATTCATTGCTGGCAGTGAAATCAACTCTTTTTTGATAGGATTTCGTTCTAACGAATTCAACTCCTTTAATGAGTTGATTTACCGGAACAAGAATCTGGTTACTCAAAAGTAGATATAGACTTAAAGAAAAAAGAACTGTCATGATAAGAAGAATTATTAATTTTATTTTTAAATTCTGAATTCTTTTATAAATAGAATCATAAGAGATTGTAGCAGCGACTACAGTGTTCTTCAGTCGGCTGCCGCGAAAGCCGGCGGCAATAACCTTACTGCTGTCTGGTGTTTTTAACTCTTCTAACTGAGAACCATGTATCTCGACTTTTCTAAGGAAGTTATTTAGCTCGGGCCAGTCATGGTCTGGGTGTAGAGTGGCTTTGGTTTCAGGAAAATAAAGAATTGGCTTTAAATGAGCATTCTGTTTAAAATCTTTTTTAAGTTCTTCAAAATAAAGATTGTGAATGGTTTTAATATCCCAGAATATCTGCAAAAAAAGATTGAAATCAGGCGAATCACTCGCCTTGGCCATATAGGAATAAAAATAGAATGGTTGCTTGCCAAGGTTTAAATGATTGATTTTGCGATTAAAGAAGGTGAAAGAATTTAAAGATGGTTTAACTATAATACTTACGGGAATAATTCTGGTTGGATCTATGTTGTTAAAGTAATTTAATACTGTTTTAGCCATGGTTCTGGAAAAGGTATTGTCAATCATGTGACGTGAATATTTTTGTTCAAGTTTGTCCTGACCGGTTTGGTCAAAAAACATCAGTATGTCTGGTTTAAATTCCTGCTTGAGCATATCTGCAAATTTAAAAGAATCAATTTTTGTAAGCTTTTCTGGTGGATGGGTTTTGAAGTAGGTATTAAATATTTTTGTTAATTTTCTGGCTTTTATTTCAGAAAATGAAGTAAATCTGGTGTCTAATTTATTTAAAAAGCTTAACAATTGAGCGCTGGTGTCTGATTCAATTTTTGACGTCATTTCAGAAACGTAGTCAAAGCCGGTTGTGGCAAAAATCATAACCGGAATAGCAACTGTATAGGTGAAAATGACTATTAATCTGGCACTTATCGAGTTTAAGGGATTGTTGTGAACTAATAAGAAACAGTAGCCGATAAAGCTGAAGATACAAATTGTGATAATAATTTGTAAGATAAAGCTGACCAACGGATTTTTGTCGCTGTAAATTTCAGCTTTGTTTATCAGCGCAACTGCCCACCATCCTTTTTTTAAATTTTGAAAGCAATAAAAATAATTTTCTGATTCAAGCTTTTGGAAGCTACTGAGATTGGCTTTTTTTTCAAGATTAATTTTAATTTTTCTTTTTAAATGCCCATGAGTTTCAGGGAAGCTTTCACCGGTTCTTTTGTTGAACATGAGTATTTTGCTTTGATTTTTCTTACGGAAATACTTTTGGCATATAGTTTTACAACTTTTCAGGGAATTTATTGCCTCATGGCTTATATAAATAAGAATAGAATAGTTCTTGTGAGCTCTATACCAGCCATAAGATTTGTCGCCCTGAGGTTGCATTTGGAAACATCTGCCTTTTTTGCCCGGAATAAAGGACTCTGCAATTTTAGCGGTCGGAATGAAAGGGCCCAGAAATTTTTTAAAGTTACGTTTTTCTTTTTTTAACTCTTGTGTTAATGAAGGAAATCGCGGATAACTTTTTATAGTCAATTTCTGAATTCTTTTTAAAAAATCATTGAGTTTGTTAAGAAAAAAAACATAGCTTTTCTCGTCGCTGATGCTTTTGACCAGGTTGCCACTTTTATCCCAGATGATAAATTTCAATGAATTGGGGAAGCGTGACTTTAAGAACTTGATCTTTTTTGCCAGATTCTTTCTCAGTTTAGATCCTGAGTGATTTTTCTTGAATAATTTGCTAAATACATGATGAAAATACCTGGGGCCATCGGATAGCTGTTGCAGAATAGCGAGTTTTTTTTCTGCCTTGCGGGTGAGTTGTTCTTTGCGATTTTCAGTTTGAATTTTAAAATAGCTTTGAACCGACGATGAGAGCAGAAGAAGAGGGAATATAAAGAAGCAGAGAATGAGCATGAATTTGAATAACAGGGGAAAAACAACCCTTATATCTTGCTTCAATTACTATTTACCTCAATATGTGCTTTTAATGTTATTTGCAATTAAGATATTTGAAATTAATTGTGGGAAGGTACTACATTTTGTTTATAAATCATTATAATAAATAATAAGAGATGTTTCCATGAAGTTTTATGGAAACATACGCATAATAACCCGGTAAGGCTGTTCTAGTAATAATAAGGGTTTATGGTAGTCGTTTTTTATTTACATCTTTAATCGCAACATAATTGAGGTCGCCATGAACGCAAAAATATCTTTTGTCCTTGTAGGTTTAACAGGCCTTTTGGCCTTTGCTCTTATAATAAATCCCGTTAGTGGGAATAGTGTTGATAAAGTTGCTGAAATTGACTCAGGAAAAGTTCCCGATTGTATAAAAAAAATTGCTTCTTCCAGTAATGATATGCCTGGAATTAAAGTGCTCGAAGTAAAGGGAGAGTCATATAAGGTTTGTTCCAAAAAAGAATTAACCAGTTTGAAGCCCGGAATCGCGTCGTTTGGTTACTTTAAGACTTCCATGCAGGGGTATACTGTTTTAAGCGTCAATAAAAATACAATCTTAAAACTTCACCCTGAAACTGAAATACTGATAACTCCATACGGATCAAAATGGCCCGATTTAGTAAACTGCTATCTTTACGGAGGTGAAATTGATATAGAAACCAGTTCCACCAATAGCAGGCATCTTAGAGTGATCACTGATGGAATATGTGTTAATCCCGGTAAAGTGAATTTCAAGATGATTTTTAACTCCGAAATTGGTTCAGGAGAAGTAATTGTAAAGACAGGAATTCTTAGAATTACTTCAGATAAAGATCCGGCAAAGTTTTTTTCCGTTTCGACTTTATTTGGTATAGATTTTGTTGACGGAAAGCTTAAAATTCCCCATAAAATCTCGATTGAAGATTATCATTGGTCCGCCGATTCATAACCTTTCTGCGATACAAACCAGGGAAAGCCCTTCTGTTTTAAAGTAGCTTTCTATAAATGAGGTTCGCTTTACCAGGCTGTCTGAAATTTTGGCCCATAAAAGTGGCAAATTTGCATATGATTTTTTCAAAATTATCTGTTGCCAAATGATCTTAGCCGGTAGATTGGCTGTAAAGCTATGTAAAATTTTAAAGCCATTTTGTTCAAGAAGCTGGTTGAGTTGTTGTATGTCATATCTGCGTTTGTAGCCAAGATTTTTTTCATAGTTAGAGTAACTGACTATATTTGGCACTGAGAGCAGCAGCCTTCCTTTGTGTTGTAACAGCTTGTTAAGATTCTGCAATACCTGGTTTTCGTTTTCGCAAAATTGAAGCTGGTGAAGAAAAAGAACAGAATCAAACTTTTCATTGTTGGCTTTAATCTCTTTGTTGTCTTTAAAATCAAGCTTTATAATTCTGGTTCTTTTTTTGCCACTGAAACCTTTGTTAAGGTAGTCGAGATACTCTTCCCGCCAATCTGATAAAGTAATTTCTTCTCTTATAGGTAATACTCTGCTTATACTGCCGATTCCCGAGCCAATTTCAAGCAGTCGATCACCAAAAAAAGGAATTAACCTCAGAATCAGCTGTTCTTGAGCATGATGAGTTCTTTCTAAGTCATTATAAGTTTCTGCAATCTGTTCTTTGTTATAACAGTCGTCGATAAGCCAGTATTTTAGAATTGTATAAATCGCCGCCAGGCCGTCACGCCAGGTTATTTTTTTGCCCTCGCCATAGCTGCGGCCATTGTAAGAAACAGGCACCTCGTATATTATGCAGTGCCGCTTTGCAATTTTGGCAGTTATTTCAGGCTCTATGCCGAATCTTTTTGATCTTAAAGGAAGGGTTTTTAAAATATCAGCCCTGAAAGCTTTATATCCTGTTTCCATGTCGGTTAGATTTAGACCGGTGGCTAGATTGCTTAGAAGAGTTAAAAACTGGTTGCCGGCCTGATGATGAAAATTGAGTATTTTTCGGGCCGGACTTATAGTGAACCTTGAGCCGTAAACTACATCAGCCTGGCCTTTGAGCAAAGGTTGTAAAAGGGGAAGAATATCTTCGGGATTGTATTCCAGATCGGCATCCTGAAAAAGAATATACTCACCGGTAGCTTCTTTGATGCCTCGTTGTAGCGCAGCTCCTTTGCCCATATTTTCAGGTTGACGAAAAACTATAATTTCATTGTGCTTCTGCTGCAGTTGTTGGAGTTCTTCAATCGTGCCATCGGTCGAAGCGTCATCAATAATAATTATTTCCGTACCTAGACCGGCCTTCTCTGCGGCCCTGTTTACTTTAAGCACACATTCTCTTATAAAGGGCCGCTCGTTAAAAACAGGAATTATAACCGAAATTAACTTTTTTTTAGTAAAAAACATTTTATCCCCTGTTGTCTATTCCCAGCAAAAATTTGATTGCTTGAATACTGGTTTTCATTTCATTGGTTTTTTCGGGTTTTATTAAACCGGTTTGCACCAGAGCATACCACAAAAGAGGAGAATTTTGAGCTGCTTTAAGCATTGTCTCCTGGGGTTTTATTGCCTTAGTTAGTAAAAGAGCGGCTGTAAAAAGATCCTTTTGCGAAGATTGTTCAAGCCCGGCCTGCCAGAGTTTTATCGCTTTTTGTCGATTATTTTCTATTCGGTAGGCATAACAGCCTGAAATAAAGAGGGTGTCAAAAAAGTTTATTTTTTTATTGTTAAGAAACTCCATTTCACTCTTTATCTGATCCCATTCATTTCTTTTTTTCAGTTTACCGGCAAGTGCAAGATTGGTGAATCCTACCAGCTTAACTCTTATGGCGATTATATTTTCAGGATGATTTTTTAATACTTCATTGGCCCACTTTATTTGTTCTCGATCCTTTTCCAGGCGTGCACAAGCGTGTGCCAGAAGCAAGCGGTCCGAATTATAGGTTGAAGTGTCATTGGCGCCGGCAAAACCGCTGAAAGTTATAAAAGCGGTAACTAGAACAAGAATCAAATTATTTTTGTTTGCAATCAGTTTCAGGGGAACTGTAAAAGCTCCTGCAGCAAAAGATATGAGCAGCGGAACAATCAAAAATCTGAAACGACCGCTGACATAAAAAGCTAAAACTCCGATAGAAAGAAAAAACAAGAGATATAAAATAGCCGATTTTTTATTGCTTGAAGGTTTGTTAAAAACTGAAATGGCGGCCAACAGCAGAATAATGCCAAAACACAGTGGGTTGTAGCGTAAAACAATTGATAAGTTTTTATGAAAACTATAGGTCTTGTTGTTATACTGCTCAAAATTATTAAATAAATAATAGATTTTTTTCAGCATTAATTTAAACCATTCGGTTGGTTTGTCCGTTATTGCCTGCCAAAAGCGATTGCGCCAGTATTTGTTGAATTCATCTACTTTTATGGGCCGCTCATTTTCGCTATCTTTTAGATATAAAATTTCAGATTCAAGTCTGGCTGGATTCTTGCCTAGCTCGCGGTCTGTCAGCATCAAGGTTTGCTGAAAAAATTTTCCGTTGGCACCATCGTAGTTCGCGGCATAAAGATTAAAACCGCCCTGCCATGGTAAAATACGAAAGTCACCACTATGAAGGTAATTTATAAGACCACCGGCTGATAAAATCGTTACAAGACTAATAACACCAGCTAAGAGCGCTTTTTTGGCAGAACTTTTAATCATAAGTATCAAATAAATTGCCACAGCCGGTAAAAGATTCGGCCTGAATAATATACCCAGGCCCATCAGCAAGCACGAAGCAATACCGATTTTATAATCATGTTTTGCCAGAAATTTGACCAGCAGAATCGAACTTGCCAATAAAAAGAAAATTGCCATGGTTATATCAAGTGGGTCGGCTGCAAAATGAAGAGCCACAGGGTAAAAGCCGTAAAGCAGTATTCCTGCGATAAGGGCTCTATTGGAGTTCCAGAGCAACATGGCCAGGTAACCACATAATAATGAGTTAAGAATATGAAAAAGAATTCCCGATACTGCTGCTACGCCGTTAAGATCTTCGACTGTAAAACCAATGAATCTGAATGCCGCTAAATAAGCCGGATAAAGCATTGCCCGGTAAAAAGGCTCTTCTTTGAGGGTGTTTTTAAAAATCTGGTCAGCTAGAATTATATTTTCGGCACCATCAAGCACAGGGGTCATACCAAGCGGAGTCTGCCAGAAAAAATATAGAAAAGTGCCGGAATACAATATGACTGCTGCTAAAGATAGTTTCAGCCAGAACTTTACTCTTTGATTCATTATGCCTGTTTCTTTTTATTGAATTGCGCCAATTCTAACTCAGCAAACTTTTCTGGTCAAAGACAATTCATTGTGCCAGGCGGGATTTTAAGCTGAATATTAAGTCATAGGCTATGGGTATAACAACAAGTGTCATGAGGGTTCCGGTTAACAAACCAAAAGAGGCCACAACACCAAGTGGAGACATTCTTTCCAGGCCTACAGCCTGCTCGAAAGTTAATGGCAACATGCCTATAATTGTAGAACAGGTTGTGATCAGAATCGGGCGTAACCTTATTCTAACCGATGTTTCCAGAGCTTTTTGCAATTCCATGCCCTCTTCGATGGCGTTATCAATAAAGTCGATTAAAATAATCGCATTGTTCACAATCGTCCCGCCAAGCAGAATTATTCCCATCATTGCCGGCATACACATTGGTTTGTCAAAAATTACCAGACCCCATAATGCACCTATGAGCGAAAGAGGAATGGCACCCATAACCAGAAATGGTCGCCACCAACATTCAAATAACAAAAACAGAACAATATATAGCATTATTATGCCAATAACCAGACCTTTGCCCAGTCTTTCGCCGGTTTCCTGCATGTCGGCCATGGATCCGGTTATTTCGGCTTTATAGCCCGCAGGCATTTGTACCTTATCAACTGATTTTTGCACTTCATCAGCTACGGTAGATAAAGGTAAAACAGAATTTATACCGGTTATATCAATGGTTTGGTTCAGGTTTTCTCTGGTAACCAGGGTTGGTTGTAAAACTGGTCTGGTTTCGCCTAATGAGCTCAAAAACAGGTCGCCTTTTGCTCCAGGCAGAGCAAGTTTCCCGAGGTTCTGGTGCCACCTTTTTCCGTTAAGTCCAATTTCGGCCCTGATCGGAATATCTACAAAACCTTCGAGTTTGAGGTAAGAAATATTGCGGCCATTGAATACCAGGCTGAGAAATTCGCCAATTTCTGCGGGACTGATATTATAGCGATTGGTAAACTTTAAATCAGGAATAAAGTGGGTTTCGGGCTTGCTTTTAGTCCAGGTGAATTGCAGATCATTGAGCCCTTTTATTTCTCTTAGCCTGGTGTCAATTTTTTCTGCCAGGCGATATAAAATATCTTGATCTCGGCCGCTGATCATAACGTCTATGGGCGCTCTGGTTGTTGCCATTGGTGTCGCACCAAATTCGGTAACCGAAAATGAAATCAGCTCTGGAATTCGGGAAAGTTTTTCTCGCCAGTCACGATTGATTTCCCATATTGTTTGTACTCTTTTGTCTCTGGTAGTAAGTCTCACCTGAATATTTATTTGTTGTAAAAGTTGTCCGCCTGCGCCAAAACTAACCTGGCCGGGTTCGGAACCTGCCACGGTAGAAATTGTCAAAACATGTGGATTGCTTTTTATAACCTTTTCTATTTTATCGATGGTTTTTTTTACATCCTCGGCGTTCATCGAAGAGGGAAGGTCGGCTTTGATAATTATTTGACCGGTATCCATTCTTGGCATAAGTTCGCGACCTATAGTTGGTATAACCAATCGTGCAGTAACAGCCAGTAGAACGAAAGCGCCTATTATCACCCATAATCTATGGTTTAAGCCTGCTCGCAGAAGACTGAGATATACTGATGCCAGTTTCCCCAGAAGCTTTTCTACCAGCTTGTTAAGCTTGCTTGTAAAGCTACCGCTTTCGGATTGAAGACTTTTTCCCGAGAAAAGTAAAAGGATCATTATGGGGACTACGGTTAGTGCCGCAAGAAAAGAGCCGGATAAAGTAGAGCTGATTGTTATGGTTAACGGGCGCAAAATTTGTTGAGGGAATCCGCCAACAAACATTATCGGTATCATAACTGCAATAGTTGTGAGCATGCCGCCCCAGATTGAAAAAATTACCTCACCTGTTGCTCTGGCAATGCTTTCCTGCCCACTTTCACCGTCTTCAAAGTGGCGATACACATTTTCAACAACGACAATGGCCGCATCGACTACCATACCTACGGCAATTATAAGACCTGACAGGGTTACCATGTTTATCGTGAACGGGGTAAAATAGAGAACCGCGTAGGCAGTCAAAAAAGACAGGGGCAAAGAAACTCCTATTATTAACGATGTTCTAAGGTCAACCAGAAAAATGAAGACCATGAGCATCGTCATCCAGACTGCCGAAAATAATGCACTTTGCATTCCGGCAATATTTATCGAAATAATTGGTTCCTGATCGGTGGTTACGGCAAACTCAAGTTCCGGGTACTGTTTTTGCAGCTTTTTTATCAGCTCTTTGCTTTTATTGATACCTTTGACTGCATAGCCGCCTTCAGGTTTTAAGATGTTCATGGCAATTGCTTCTTTGCCGTTGCCATGATAGATGCTGCGGCGTATTTTGGTTGTCAATGTAGTGGAGGCAATATCGGCAAGCTTTATTATTGAATTGTTTAGATTGGCTATAACAATATGATCGAGTTCTTCGGGGCGATACGATTCGCTTAAAGTTTTGACCAGCGACTCTTTGCCGTTGTTTTCAAAATAGCCCCCCG
This sequence comes from Candidatus Rifleibacteriota bacterium, assembly GCA_051747585.1. Taxonomy (GTDB): domain Bacteria; phylum Muiribacteriota; class Ozemobacteria; order Ozemobacterales; family Ozemobacteraceae; genus DYKG01. Next base: position 2,202 of record JBNJGH010000073.1, on the reverse strand, counting down.
GAATTGAAACATTTTGTGCCCCTATTTTTTTTAGAACCGTCGAGGGGTTCAAATGAAATTTGCGCAGTTGATTTAGATTTAATCTTATAAGTATTTCAGGGTCGTTGGCTCCAAACACATCAACTTTCCCTACACCATCTAATCGAAGAAAAGCTTCTTTAAGATCGTTTTCCGCTAATAATCTTATTGCTCTGAGATCGTAAGAAGAATCCGGAGCCGGCGAAATTGCCAATGTCATAATTGGCCGGTTGGCATCGGTAACTCTAAAATATTGAGGCTCTTGCGCTCCGGGTGGTAGTTTTGCCTTGATTCGGTTAACAGCATTGATGACATCTGTCATTGCTGTCGAAATGTCTGTACCAAACTCGAACTGGGCATTGACAGAAGAAACTTCGTCTTTAGAGGTGGAAATAACCTTTTTTAAGTTTGGAAGCCCTTTCAATTCACGGTCAATAAGAGTTGTGACCTGCCGGTTAACTTCTGTGGCAGAAGAGCCTCTAACTACAGTCATAGTTACAATCTGGGGCGCTACAGTGTCGGGAAACAAGTCGACCGGCATAAAGAAATACGAAAGCAGGCCGGTGGCTGTTATAAGCAGCCAGAAAGCAATTGACCATGGTTTATGTTTTAAAATTAGAGTTATGAGTCTCATTTAATAACCTCGACGGTAAAAGAAGCTGGCAGACGCACATTTTCAAGATATGATCCTTGAGCTAGAATAGAGTCGGGTGGAAGTTGGTTCGGTGAAAAGACGGCTGTGCCGTTCTCGTTGACAAGTAGTGGTTTAAGAGATTTTCTTGTTGCATGTTTGTTTTGCACCAGGTAAAGGGTAATCTCATCCGGATTGTTGAAATTTATAAAACATGCTTCAGAGGGCACGAGCGAACCACCGGTTGTTGCTAGAACAATTTTTACTTCAACCTGCATATCAAATTTCAGCTGCCGAGTTGTTAAGTTGTCTGTTCCGGCTTCTGCTTCAAAAGTCAATTGGCGAAATTGATTAACTGAAGGATAAATTCTGGTAATTTTGAATTCTTTTTTTATCGGATTTTTGATTAAAATTGAGTCCCCGGTTTTCAGGTTTTGCCCCAAGTTCTGGGGAAGCTTGATTATCAGTCTAATTTTGTTCCCCTTGTCGATTGTAACGATTGGTACACCTGGCATGACAAGGCTGCCTTCTTCCTGTAGTCGCATAGAAATAACACCCTCAACAGGTGATCTTACCTCGTTGTAATTCTGTTGAATTTCGAGCAGGTTAACCTCTTTATTGCTTGCATTGCTTTGAGCTCTGATTGAATTAATCTGAGACTGTTGAGAATCGATCTGAGCTTTAACAGACGTAAGCTTGCTTTCTGCATCTATTTTGCGATTTCTCGCGTTTTCATAATTGCTTGCTGAAATGGCATTTTCTTGAAACAGGCGCTCTGCACGTTTGTACTCTTTTGTAAGATAGCTCAGGTTATTTATTAGAGCTTTTTTCTGGCTCTTTAAAGCTTCGAGACCTGATTTAAGAGCAAAAACCTGGCTTTTTACCGATGAAGCTTTTGCCTTGGCCGCTTTAACGCGGGTAGTTTGTTCGCTGGAATCAATTAGTGCTAACAGTTGTCCCTTTGCTACATGATCGCCTTCTCTGAGAGGCAAAGACAGTATTTTGCCCCCCGTTTCTGCTTTTATTTGTATTTGAGCAGCGCTTTTAACAGTAGCAAGAGCGGTAATTGCGCTTTTTATCTCTCCCTCTTTTACTTCAATTGTTTTTACTGCAAGAGGAGGGGATGGCATCTTTGTTGCCGTTGCTTGAAAGTCCTTTAATTTTATGAATGATATCGCTGCGATTAAAGCAAAAACCAAAAAGACTATAATGGCAAAAAATATGGATTTTTTTGAGGTTTCCTGTTTCATTTTTTATTCTCCGATGGCTGCAAAAGATTACAAAAGAATTTAATGTTGTTGCCGGTTGTGCTTTTGAGATTTTTTTGTGAGCGCATTACTGTCCAATTGATTACGCAAGACTGAATTATACCTGTTATGCAGGAGGCAGCCATTTCAGGTTCAACTTCGTCTTTAAATTCCTGGCTGGCGACACCTTTGGCTATAATTTCAGTAATTGTAATTTTCAAAAAGCTGAGGTTTTCCTGAAGAACAATAATCAATTTTTTATTTTTCGGGTTAACCGCCTCAGAAAAAAACAAAACAGGATTCAGC
>JBNJGH010000072.1:0-17378 GCA_051747585.1 Candidatus Rifleibacteriota bacterium | reverse complement strand
CTGGTGTTTTTCTGAGGGCTTGCTGTTGATGTGAAAGCCGGACGGTGAAACCGCCGGCTGATTGGCCTGTGGCCAATCCACGGCTGAAAAAGATTACTCCGTGCAACTCTGAGGGCTCTGTGGTTATTTTCTTTGCGGCTTTGAGGTGGTGTGAGGCAAATTCTTTTCTGAAACGAGTTAATAGTCGCTGACCGAGAATTCTATCTATATCCTTGCCAGTAGTGCATCAGATTGTTATTATTAATAGTACGGTTCAAAGCTCGAAAGGAGCCAAATTATGTACGCGACAAAAAATAAAAAGTCCGGTGTGGCTTTATTCTTCACGATCTGCACCGTACTTGTAATAAGCATTATAGCATTTGGTATGATCTATTTCATGCGGGGCGAGGTGTATCATTCCGAAGGTTACATTGATAACACAGTGGCTCTGTTGCTGGCTGAGGCGGGTGTCGAAGAGTCTCTGTTCACAATTAAAGGCCAGATGAACAATCCCGAGAATCCATTTTATGATTTAATTACCAAACAGGATGAAGGCAGTGTGGATATTGATTTGTCCAGGCTTGCCGAAGGGACAGATAAAGTCGAGCCTATTGTCGAAGATGGTTCTGTTAAAGCAAGGGTAAGCTGGAAACTTGATCACAGAGCTATGCAGGATCTGGTTGAAGAAGGTGTTCCCAGGGAGATAGCTCGCCAGGGAACATTGACCATTAACTCTCAGGGAAATTTTCACCGCGCGAGCAAGCAGATAGAAGTTGAAAAAACACTTAAAGCAATGCTTATTAAAGGTCCTTTTAATGCCAATGCCGTAGGCATGATTGCCCCCGAACACGGTCTTTATTTTAATGAAGCCAAGCCTGACTCTTTTAACATTGAAAAATTTGACTTCTGGGATCCCTGGGGGTTTTTCGTCGTAGGCGGTAAAACTTATATGAAAGATGGTCCAAAAGTTGATCTGCCTAAATGGCTTATGATTACGCGTATGCGCAATGAACTTGATCATCCCTGGCTTGATATGGGCATGGGCTGGACCGGCTGGAATGGCGGTGGCGATTTTAGCCAGACGGATCTTGAATACACTGATGACCCTGTTAGACGACAGTATCATAAATGGCAGGGGGTATTTAGATGGCCCTGGTGGAAAAAGGTTGCCGAACCCTACCATTCCCGTACTCGTAAAGTCGAAGAATATGACAATAAAAAAATAAATCTTTACAGCAAAGATGTTTACAAAAGACTTGCAAACCGGGTTGTAGACCCAGACGAAACTCCTTCTCAAGGTAAATACTTTACCAATGTGACTTTTGAAGAAGCTTTCGGTCGCAATAAAGTTACTTATAAAGATGTTGTTCCTCTTTATGGATGGGGAGACTGGCGAAAGGTTCCCAATAAATACAGTCGCTATTTTGGTAACCCGACCAAGGCTCACGATACCAGTAGAGCAGTCGAAATCAATGGATTAACCTATATTAAGGGCGATGTGTTTCTCGAAGGCTGGGTCAAGGGCAAGGGGCTGCTTGTCGTAGAAGGTAATGTCTATGTTGGCGGCGATGTTTTGAGCCTCCAGGATGATTCAGGACTTGAATCATGTGCCGGCATTATAGCTCTCAGAGAAGACTGGGATACTTCCCACGAAAATCCCAAAACGGGAAAAATAATTTACCAACCTCATCATGATTCTGACTGGTCAAGGTTCGGTGTAACACATCCGTTCAGAAATTTAAGCCCAAGGCTCGAAGGTGCTTTCCATGCAGAGGGTGGGCTCGAACTGAAAACAGATTCTTCGATGAAAAAGCTGTGTAATATGGATGTTGTCGGAAACCTTTCTGTGGATTATTTTGATCGTCGTGAAATGCCTAATGATATTAGAATTACCTATTATAACTGGCAGGAAGTCTTATCAAGATCGAGCTATGATTACACTGTCGATAAAAAGATCGACTATACCAAGCTTTATGAGCTTTCAATCCAAAAAGAAATTATGAGTTGGCGCGAGGTTGATGCAACTTTATAACAAATAATTTTTTGCATCATATTTGCTTAAAACTTTTGTTATATTGAAGGGCATGAATAAATCGAGTACCTCTTTTCTGGAAAAATTTGTTCCGGCCAGTATTTTTTCAAGAATTTTCCTGGCTGTCTTTCTGATTTGTTTGCTTATCCTTGGCTCCGCCTGGGGCTGGTTTTATCATCAGTTCTTTGTTTCTCTAAATTCGGAAGCCGAAAGCAGGCTTGAGAGGCTTGCAAAAACTATAGCCGAAGACTTGGGTCGAATTGAGAATTATGAAATTGATTCTAAAATAAATCTGATTGAAAGTTTCTGGAAATACGAAAAATCTGCAGGATGGATTCAAAATCTATATTGGCTTGATGTTACCAGAGAGAAACCTTTATTTATAGCTTCATTTACCAGCGAGACCCCTCAGAGGGCGAGCTTGAAGCCGCCTACAGCAGATCAGGCAGAAGATATGGTTTTTTCTTATATCAATGAGCTTGAAGAGGGTGAGGTCGTAATGCCTGACCCTTTCAGTGAAGATGCAGCGCGAAGATTTAAAATAGTTATTTATCCGTTGCTTGATCAGTTAAAAATGCTTGATTCTGTTGTTGTAATTGAAGCAGATATGAAATATCTGAAACTACAGGAGCAGATGAGGGTTTATCTGGCTCGACTTCTTCTGGTCAGCCTGTTTTTAAGTCTGGTAATCTCGCTTATCCTGGCGGGTAATCTTGCAAAGAAGTTTAAATTTTTACTTGGCGAGCTTGATAAGGTTGAAAATTTTGAGATTCCTCAAAAAAAAGAATTGCATATAGATGAATTTAATCGCCTGCATGAGTGCTTGATAAAACTGGCTGCTGAATTAAAAACTAAAGATGCACATTTAAGAAGAGTTTTTACCAGAAAGCTTGATGAACTTGATTTTACCGGCGGCACTATAGCCCATGAAATTCGAAATCCACTCTCTGCGATTGAGGTACATTTCAGCTTGTTAAAGCAGCAGATGGGTGCTGAGATCTCGAAGTTTGAAAACCCAATAAGAGAAATTTCCGAACAACTTGCACACCTGCGCACACTTATTGAAACCTTTCTCAATTATTCACGTAAAGTTGAACCGGTGAAAGAAAAGATTCGGTTAAGATCTTTTGTCGAGCAGGTCGCCAAAAGTAAACAACAGATTTATAATAATCTTGAGTGCAATTTTGCCATTAGAGAAGATTTCTGGATAACCTTTGATAAAACCATGCTTCAGCAGGTTTATGACAATATTATTGAGAATGCTGCCTTGAGTGGGGCTGATCGAAAAATTAAGATTGTCTTTTCGGCTGAAAAAACAAACTCCAGCTGGTTATTGACAATAGAAAATGACGGGCCACCAATTGTAGAAGAGCTTGTAACTCGGCTTTTTACTCCGTTCGTTACATCCAGAAAAGGTGGAAATGGTATTGGCCTTGCTCTGGTGCGCAAACTTGTCGAAGCCAATAACGGAGAAATATATTGTAAAAACGAAAGTAATAAAGTTGTTTTTTATATAGAGGTTTTGTTTGCATGAAAATTTTGCTTGTAGATGATAATGCGTCGCTGGTCAGGGGCTTGAAAATATTTCTGGAACAGCAGAAACATGAGTGCTTTACCGCCGGAACCGTTGCAGCCGGCTGTCGGATTCTGGATGAACAGAATTTTGACCTTGTAATTACCGATCTCAAGCTTCCTGATGGGCAAGGGCTGGAGATTGCGGCAAAAGCACGTAATAATAATTTAGTTCCTGCTCCTGAAGTAATTTTAATGACCGCTTTTGGTTCGGTTGAAACCGCAGTAAAAGCAATGAAGCTTGGGGCGGTAGATTATTTAACCAAACCTGTTTCAATGGAAGAGTTTGCTTTTCGTATTGATCGAATCAATAATTTTCGCGATATTGAAATTAAAAACCAGAGCCTTAAAGAGCAGCAGCATAAATTGTTAGATGAGATGGGGATGAGCGGAGAGCTCGATCAGATTGCTGGAAGTAGCTGGCAAAATAAGGAGGTTAAACAACTTATAATTAAAGTAGCTCCTTACCCTTCGACGGTATTGATAACTGGTGAAACCGGAGTAGGCAAAGAATTGGTAGCAAGAGCGGTGCATCGTCTTTCCAGTCGATGCGAACAGCCTTTTGTAAAGGTAAATTGCGCATCTATTCCTTCAACTCTTTTTGAGTCTGAATTATTCGGTTATGAAAAAGGTGCCTTTACCGGTGCAGATAAAGCCAAACCCGGTTGTTTTGAAGCCGCAGATGGAGGAACGGTTTTTCTCGATGAAATCGGAGAAATACCAATTGAATTACAGGCCAAACTTTTAAGAGTTCTGCAGGAAAAGGAGATTACCAGAATTGGTACAACCAGGCCTCGCGCTGTTAATGTAAGAATTGTTGCGGCTACAAATCGTAATCTGAATAAAATGGTTGAAGAACAACTCTTTCGTGAAGATTTGTTTTATCGCCTGTCGGTAGTAAAAATACCGGTTCCACCTCTTCGCGAGAGGATCGAAGATATTGGAGAAATTTGCAGTCATTTGTTAAAAAGAATCTCTGCCGATCTGCAGAAAGTTGATCTAAAGCTTGATAGAAAATGCCTGGCAAGACTGAAGCAGTTATACTGGCCTGGAAACATAAGAGAGTTGCGAAATAGTCTTGAGCGAGCTGCTGTAATGGCTGAAGACAATGTTTTAGATGCGGCACATTTTAATCTTGCGGAAGAAAATTATTTGGACGAAAAAAGTGAGGAAAATGCAGGAGAACTTGCTGCTTTAGAAGGCTCAGGGCTTATCGCCAGGTTAGAGGCTCTCGAAAAAAATCTTATCATTCGGGCTTTGCAAAACAATAACAATGTAAAAAGCCGGGCTGCAGAAGAACTTAAAATTCCGCGAACCCAGCTTATTTATAGAATGAAGCGTCTGGGGCTTTGAGCAAAAATCTATTACAGGGCCATGATTTTCTGGTAGGTTGTTTCAATTTTCTTAAGCGCTTCAGCCGATAGTTTTTCCACTTCCTGTTTTATTTCAGTCTTGATACCGTCGAAAGCAGCGAGAACTTTGTTTTTGTCGCTGTCATCAAGCTGGTGAAAACGTTTCATCAACTTTTCTTTTCGTTTGCTGAATTGTTCCTGCAGCTGTGCTTTGCGTTTGGTTATATTTTCTTTGAATTGATTATATCGCTGGGTTGCTTTTGCTTTTCTCTCGCTGAGTTTTTCTTCTCCTTTTGCTCTGGTTTCATTATCTGAGTTTTCATTCCGAAATTTAGCAATTCTTTCTGATGCATTGTTAACTCTTTTAGAAAGCTTGCTCAATCTGTTGTTAAGCTTTTCGAATCTGTTCCTTATTTTTGTAAGAACTTCTTGTTTCTTTTGTTCCATACGTTTCAGCACTTTAGTTAGATTAAATTCTTTTCCTTCATTTTGTCGCTGAAATTTGTTTTCAGATTGTGCTTGCAGCACGGAAGCGCCGCTGAAAATAATAATGGCCAGTAATAGAATTAAATTTTTTTTCATGATTTCCTCCTGAAAAATCTTAGTTGTAAATAGTAAAAGCAAGGGATGTGCCAGATTTTAAGAAAGTGTTTGTTTTGCCCCTTATTGAAAGTATATCCGAGTTAAAACAGTTCTTTTTATTTTTTATGCGTCAGTATTTTGACGCATAAAAACTTTATCAATCTATAAAAAATCTCTGCTAAGAAGACAGTGTGATTTAATAGCCGGGGTTGTTACTTTTTGTCAGAATATTGACGCTGAAAAAAATCTGTCAAAGATTTGACGTATTTTCTAAAGCTTTAGGCCCCGAAGTGCCGATAGAATTACCGGATAATTGTTTTTTATAAGGAAGCAGCCATTAAATCAACACTGAAACAATTTATGATTCTGCTGATTATCGGGCAGATATTTCTTGTCGGAGCTATTATTAAATCCGACGAAGTCAGCTACTCTGATATTGAAGACAAGCAAGAAATGGTTCTGGATCTTGAAATGAAAGCTCCGGGGTTTACCGAAGAAGACGTTGTTCTTGATAATCTTACTGAAGATCAGATGCCTGAACCTCAATTCGAAAAAGAAAACGCTAATTCAGAAAAGCCGCAGAAAGATTTGCCCGAAGAAAAAGCAGAAGTTAAAGCTGTTAACATGCGTGCAGAGGAAGTCTTTTCGGTGGCAGAAATACAATTGAATAAGCAGGTTAAGATTTACCGAAAAAACCAGGGTGGTAAGCTGCTTCGATTGCGCCTGATTCCTGGAATTAAGTCATTCAGTGACTCTGAACGTAAAAGGATTGAGTCTGAATTCGAGAAATTTTCTATTTATCAAACCAATAAATATACTGAGCTTCTTTTTGCTGCCGGCGGCCGTATTGGTGATCCGTATATTGCAAGCAGCAGTAGTGAAAATATTTTCAGGCTGACCATCCCTTTTCAATCTGAAAGAAGGGAATTCATGGTTCCTGGGGGGCAGAGAATTGCAGATGGAGTAACTTATTATAGAGATCGAGTTCCAATCAAAAAAAGTTTTTCCGACGTTCATATTTTACGCATAGAGCCTTTTGCTGATTCAATCAAGGTTTTCCCAGTGCTGGCCAATGAAGGAATAGCTCAAAAAGAGAGACTTTCTTCGATGACCGAAAGATACAATGCTATTGCTGCAATTAACGGAGCGTATTTTACCTCCCGTGGCGATCCAATAGGAACCTTGATTATTAATCGTCGTCTTATCAGCTCTCCATTATACAGTCGTTCCGTCTTTGGCATAACCAGTAACGAGACCCATGTTTTTGGCAATCCTGATTTTTCGGGCAGACTCAAGGCTGGTGGTATATCTTTGAAAATAAACGCAGTAAATCAGCCAAGACAAAGAGACGGAATCGTTATATATACTCCTGAATATGCGCGAAGTACTCTTACAACAATTGACGGAGTAGAGTTTGTGATCGTAAGAGATAAAATTGTAGGGGTTAACAAAAAAGACTCGCTAATACCGCCTGATGGGGTTGTGGTTTCTGCAGCCGGGCCTAAAGCCGAACGATTGAAGAAACTTAGTCTTGGTGATACTATCAAGCTTGACTATACAATTGATAAACCCTGGAATCTGATTAAACATGGGGTTTGTGGCGGTCCCCGACTTGTCTCAGATGGAAAGATTGACATTAACGGAAAAGAAGAAAAGTTCAGTCATTCAATTATTCATGGCAGACACCCTCGAACTGCTGTTGCTCTGACTTTTGACGGGGACCTGATATTTGTTGTGGTCGACGGACGTTCTAAAAACAGTGTGGGAATGAATTTAAAGGAACTTGCAATTTATCTGCGCAGACTAGGCGCAAGACATGCAATAAATCTAGATGGTGGAGGATCCTCTTCTATGATAATTAAGGGCAAGATTAAAAACAGACCTTCAGATGGTTGTGAAAGAAGGATTTCTAACGGAATCCTTATAACAGAAAGTTGACATGAATTTATTTAAACGGATTTTAACAATTATACTGGTTTTGCAAGCCGGCTTTCTTGGGGCCGTTGATGAGATTATGCCTCTTCATGAAGTCAAGCTCGGGATGAAAGGCATGGGAAAGACTGTTGTTCGCGGTCGTCAAATAGAGCCTTTTGATGTAGAGGTTCTGGGATTGCTTACCAATAACAAGGTTAATGAAAATATGCTTATAAATGGTAACTCAGTCCTGGTGAAGGTTAGTGGCGAAGCAATTGAAAAAGCCGGGGGAATAGCTGCAGGCATGAGTGGCAGCCCGGTTTACATTGACGGCAAACTTGTTGGTGGAATCAGCTCGGGATGGGTAATGACAGATCATACTGTTGGTCTGGTAACTCCTATCGAAGAAATGCTCAAAATTCTTGATTATCCTGATCTTGTCTGTAAACCCGGTGATACGGATGAGGTCGAATGGGTGTTGAAAAAACCGGTTAAATTGAACAACCGGATAATAAATAAAATTATTGAAGTTAACTCTGTTTCCGAAAATGTTAAAACTGAACCCCAAACCCTGCTTTTTAAAAGAGCAGCTGCAGAAGTTTTTGTTGAGGGTATTGATGGTCGTGCTTTCAACTATTTTAAGAAGAAGGCCGAAAAGCGTAAGATGAAGTTGGTACAGAATTATCCCGGACATTACATTACCGAGGAGAAAGAAGAAGATATTCCACCTCCGGCCTCCGGCGCATATGAACCTGGTTCGCCTATAGGTATTCAGCTGGCAAGGGGAGATATTAATCTTTCTACTCTTGGCACTCTAACTTACCGAAATAAAAACAGAATTCTCATGCTGGCCCATTCCTTTCTGAAAAAAGGGAATGTAAATTATCTGATGACTGGAGCCCATATTCATCATTCTTTTGCCAGTGTGCAAATGCCTTTTAAAATTGGCGCTCCGACAGAAATGCTGGGGATTATTACTCAGGATAGAGAAAAAGGGCTGGCCGGAGAAATCGGGCGCATGCCCAAAATGGTTCCGGTACAATTGGATGTGTTCGAAAAAGATCTGGGAATCAGTAAAAGTATTAATTATCAGATTGTCAGAGATCCTTCTGTTTTTAAAATGACGCTCGAGACCACTCTTTTTCAGGCTCTTGAAGGCGTAATTGACAGAGCCGGCGGTGGCACCGCTGTTATGGGCATATCTCTTGATTGTGCCAATAAAGATGGTGAGCAGTATAATTTTCGTCGCGAAAATATGTTTTATTCAAAGTCTGATATAGTTCAAACCTTGGTAAGTGAGCTTACAAATCTTACTGACATGGTTATTGATAGCGAAATAGAGGCTGTGTTGCCTACCAGGCTTATTTTGAATATAGAGATTGAGAAAAAACGCAAGACAGTTTCAATAGAAAAAGTAGAAATCAAGAATTCTTCTATTTCCAGTGGCGGTGTTCTCGATGTAGAAATCACCTTAAAACCATTCAGAGAAAAAAGCTTTATTCGCAGGGTGAAGTTGCCTATTCCGCAGGAACTGGGTAGAGAAAGCCTTACGCTTTCTGTATACGGACTCAATATGAAAATAGACGATACCAATATGTTTACGGAGAATTCAGAAACTCGAAAGGAAATAATACCCGGTGAACCTGTGTCGCTTGACTTTGATTCTGCTGTAAGAAGCTGGGCAAATTCGCCGAAAAATTCTGATCTTCTTTTTCACCTCACGCTCGAAGGTGATGAAATGAGAAAAATTAAGCTGAATGGCAGAGATATTGAAATTCAGCCGACAAATCTGGTTGTTACCGGCAGGGTTGATACAACCCTGACCTTAAGCGAGGAATAACTGATGTTTGTTGCTAAATATATAAAAAGTCTGATTGAAGCTTTAGGCGGTATGACCATACTGTTTATGCAAGCAGTATATTGGACTTTTAATGCATTAAAAAATGGCAGGTTTTCGGCTAAAAACCTTTTCGATCAGATGTCTCGCATTGGAGTTGATTCTCTGGCAATGGTTGCAATTACAGGGTTTTCAACCGGTGCTGTTCTTGTGGTTCAGATCGGTTACCAGTTTGCCCAGATGGGTGCTGAGAGATACGTTGGCGGCGTTGTGAGTCTTGCAATGGCAAGAGAGCTGGCTCCAATTTTGACTTCTATTGTTGTCGCCGGTAGAGTAGGTAGCGCCATTGCCGCTGAAATTGGAACCATGAAAATAACCGAACAGATAGACGCACTTGAAACACTTGCAACTAACCCGGTTGATTATCTGGTGGTCCCAAGATTCTGGGGCTGTACCATCATGCTGCTTATGCTTACAGTTTTTACAAATGTCATAGGTATGATTGGCGGTTCAATTGTTGCCATTCATCAGATAGGTATGACTCTAATTGCCTTTAAAGAGTCTATTTTGCAAATGCTTTTAATTCAGGATCTGGTTGGAGGCCTTTTTAAGGCTACGGTTTTCGGCGCGATTATAGCTACTGTTGGTTGCTATAAAGGTTTTACCACCGAGGGAGGTGCTGAGGGAGTTGGTGCCAGCACTACCAGTGCAGTTGTTGTTTCTATCATGTTGATTCTAGCAGTTAATTATTTTTTAACAGTTGGAATAAATAATTTTAATACCGCATACTTACAATGATTATAATTTCAAACCTTTATAAGAGTTTTGGGGCCAAAGAGGTTTTAAAAGGAATAAACCTCAAAATTTACGATGGCGAATCTCTGGGCATTCTTGGCCCTTCAGGCTGTGGAAAAAGTGTTCTGCTCAAGCACATCATCGGTTTGATGAAGCCTGATAAGGGGCAGGTGCTGATCGACGGTGAAGATATAACCATGTTTGAACAGCGGCGTCTTGATGCCTTGAGAATGCGCATGGGAATGTTGTTTCAATCGGCAGCTTTGTTTGACTCTTTGAACGTAGAAGATAACGTTGGTTTTGGCTTGAAGAGACATACTAAACTCAGTACCAGAGCGGTTCATCATATAGTCTCTGAAAAACTTGAAATGGTGGGTATGCCGGGAACCAACTATCTCATGCCCTCAGAGCTTTCCGGTGGTATGAGAAAAAGGGTCGGCCTGGCCAGGGCAATAGCCATGGAGCCTGAAATCATTCTTTATGATGAGCCAACCACAGGCCTTGATCCTATTATGACTTCAGCAATAGATGAATTACATCTCAGTCTTAAAGAAAGGCTGGGAGTTACTTCAATAGTAGTTACACATGATCTTAAATCAGCATACCGGGTCTGTGATCGAATGGCTTTGCATTATGGCGGAGAAATTGTTCAAATTGGCACTAGAGAAGAAATAATAAACTCTCCCAGTCCTGTAGTGCAGCAATTTATCAAAGGCGAAGCCCACGGCCCCATGACACTGGTTTAGAGGATACAGGAGAATAAAATGAATTCGACATTAAAAGTTGGTCTGATGACATTACTTGCAGTTGTTCTTATGGCTTATATGGTTTTTATAATTGGAGACTTCAGTCTTACAGAGCAGGGATATCGTTTTGTTATCAGCTTTTATTCAGTTAATGGCTTAAATAAGGGTTCTTCTGTTTCCATGTCCGGGGTTAAAATTGGTAAAGTCGAAAAAATCGAGATTCGAGATGATCAGGTATACGTCTACGTCTATGTCGAAGATCAGCAGCTTCATATTCGTAAGAAAAGCAACTTTACCATTTCAACATCGGGATTGATGGGAGAAAAGTATGTCGAGATCATGCCTACCAGAGATTATACTTCTCCCTATGTCGATGACGGCGAAGTGGTTGCCGGTACTGATCCGACCCGTATGGATGAGTTGTTTGAGCGTGGCAACGTTTTAATTCAAAAGCTTCAGGAACTTACCGCTTCGGCAAAAGATGTTATTGGTGATCCTGAACTCAAAGAAAATACCCGAATGATTTTTAGAAACGCTCGTAATGCTTCAGAACATATGGAGGCGATAATCGCCTCGGTTCAGAAGCGCAGTGATAGAATTGTTGAAAGTCTTGCCAGCATTTTGAACCAGGTAGACGAAGAAATCTCACACAATCGTGATGAGATAAGGGTGATGATTGCCAACTTCAAGCAGTTCAGCAGCAGACTTGATTCTATTAGCAAAGATAATCGCGACGATGTAAAAGTCATTGTGGCCAATGTCAGAAAAACTACCGAAAAACTGGATGCAATGATTGCAGATTTGAATAAAAATAACAAAATGACCGATGATTTACGCGATACAATTGAATCGCTCAGAGGTGCTTCAGAAAATGCTCGCGAAATTACTCGCGAAGTAAAAGAAATTGTTGTCGATAAACAGATTCGCAAGAAGGTTAATCGAGGCCTTGACGATGCTCACAAGCTTGCTCAGGCAGTCGATAAAGTTTTCCTCAATATTCGTCAGACCAAAGTTGATTTTAAATATCTTCTCAGATACAGAGAAGACAATGAAACTTTCTACTCAGATCTCTATGTCGATCTTTATCCCGGTGAAAAATCATTCTACCGGCTTGGTGTAGAAGATGTGGGCGGCGAAGATCTGTTTAACATGATGATTGCAAGGGGAGCTGACACTAACTTCATTCGCCGGGCAGGCATTATAAGTTCAAAAATTGGAGCGGGTGTAGATTATATAATGGCTGAAAACCTTGCTTTGAGCCTTGATTTTATCGACACCACCGACTCAGAAATAAGGTTCAAGGCAGGTTACCTGCTTAACCCGAATATCAGGTTCGAGCTGCGAGTCGATGATATTGCAGATCAGAAAGATGTTAATTTTGGCCTGGAGTATCAGTTTTGATGATGAGCGGCTGGATATCTGGAACAGGAATATTGAGGTCTAATCAAATGCGATTACATCACCCGATGCAGCACAAGCCAAGAATTCTAATGGTTACGACCGGAGGAACCATTACCATGCTTCGTGGAGAGACGGGAAGTTTGCAACCATGCGATGATGCAGGTGAACTTGTAGATAGAATTCCGGAGCTGAACATGCTTGCTGATATCGATATTTTTCCCCTGGCGAACGTAGATTCCAGTAATCTCACTCCTGAACTCTGGGTAAGCCTTGCAAGAGCAATATATCAGAAGATGCGAGATTACGATGGTTTCGTTGTTACGCACGGAACAGATACACTTTGCTATACTTCTGCCGCGCTTTCTTTCATGCTTCAAGAGCTTAACAAGCCGGTAGTTATTACCGGGGCTCAGGTCCCCCTTGAAGAAGTGAGTTCAGATGGCAGAGCTAATCTGATTAATGCTGTCAGGGTAGCTATTTCAGATCTGGCTGAGGTGGCGGTGGTCTTTGGATCTTTAATCATCAGAGGTTCGAGGGCAAAAAAAACTTCGGTTTTCGATATGCAGGCTTTTACTTCTGCAAATGAAATTCCTCTTGGTACTATTGGTCTTTCTATTAAATTCAGCAGGTTTGCTCGAATGCGAACCAGAAAGAAGCCTTTGCTTCGAGCCTTTTTGAACGATAGGGTTGCGATGATGCAGGTCTACCCGGGCTTGAATCCTGAAATTTTAGATTTTCTGGCCGAAAATCATGATGGTGTAATTCTTGAAGGTTATGGCGCAGGCAACCTGCCCAACGAGAAAAAATCATTGATACCCTTTATTCAAAAGGCGACTCAGCGAAATGTTCCGGTCGTTGTTTGTACTCAATGCATGGTCGGCTCTACTGAAATGGAACTTTATCAAGTCGGAAGGGCAGCACTTGATGCCGGTGCTATCCCTGCCATGGATATGACCCCTGAAACCACTCTGGTCAAACTTATGTGGGTTCTGGGACAAACCGATGATCTTGCCACGATTGATTCGATGATGCAGAAATCTTTTGTCGGAGAACTACATGAGGTTGGTTAAATTTGAAAAAGTGTTCTGAGTGCGGTAAAAACAGTCCCATTCATACTGGCTACTGCGTCATGTGTGGCGCCAGGCTTGATCTGGCACAAAATACCAGGCGCGAGCGTTACCTGTTTTTTCTTACTCCATTTTTTCTTATCCTTGCGGCTGTGGCTTTTGCTTTTGAGCTTGGTTTGAAGAGTCCGATCGAAAGCGGTTTAACAATTGGCGGCACTATCTCGACTGTCTTTTTGTTTGCCGGAGGTCTTTACTGGGCTTTAAAAAGGGTTTTCAGGCTTCCAGCCTGTCCGGAAAGTTATTGGCAGGCCGGCGTTTTTACTATTGTACAACTTTTGGTCACCATTTTTCTAACCAGCTGTATTGAGGTTGTAGTATTTGGGCCGGTAGCGCAGGGAGTAGGCCCTTCAGGCTATAATAAAACCCGCATTTCATTGCTTGCTATTGTATTCTTGCCTGTCTGGTTTGCAGGATATCTGGGAGTTGCGGCCAGAGCCAGGCTTAAAATGGTTGGCAACGATGACATAAAGAAATGGAAACGGTTTTTGTTTGCTAATATTCTATTTATATTGCCGCTGGCAACAATTCTGCTTTCGTTCCTGCTGTTATCTTTTCAACCCCACGAAACAAAACAGTACGTTAAAGCTCAAATAGCTTATGATGCAGGTGGAACCGATACTGCGATCAGCATTGCCCGTCAAGCTTTAGATAAAAAAGAAGATTTTGCGCCTCTGCATTATGTTCTCGGCAGCGCATTGATCGATTCATCACCTGCAAGTCATACGCCTCAGCAGTCATTGGCACATTTGCAACGCGCCTGTGAGCTTCAGCCCGAGAATCCAATTTATCTTTATAAAACTAGTATTGCCCATGATTTGGCCAATAATCGTGAGCAGGCAGTAAGATGCGCTTCAGAGGCCGCATCTTTGCAGGAAAATGATGCCTTTTTATGGCAACACCTTGGTGAATTGAATTTAAGTTATCAGAACTTTAAAAATGCTATTCCGGCTTATAAAAAGGCACTGGAACTGGAACCTGAAAATCCGGTTGTTTTAAATAATCTTGCTTATGCTTTTATTGAATCCGATACAGAGCTGGTTCAGGCTCTTGAAATGGCCAAAAAATCAGTAGAACTGCTGCCCGGATTTATTTTCAATCAGGATACCCTGGCATGGGCTTATTATAAAAATGGTAGCTATGCGCAAGCCCTTGAAATCATAGGTTCATTATATGAAAACAATAAAGAGCTTTCGGCTGAAGTCGATTTTCATTACGCAATGATTTTGCATGCAAATGATCTTTTGTCTGAACCGGTAAAAACTTTTGACAAACTTTTGGCCCGGCCTGAAGTTGTTACCAATAATCTTCTTGCTTCTCAAATAAGAGCGGCAAAAGATAAGATTGTTGCCGACTCACAAAAATCAGAAGGGTTAGAGGCGGAAAAAAATGAGTAAAAAAAGAGTTTCAATTCAAGTATTCATTGTTTTGCTTATTATTGTTGTCCCGCAAGTTGCTTCTGCTGTTTTGCATGTCGATACCAGTTATAATGGAAAGTTCAAGAACTCTTCTGGTTTTAGCAAAATTCTGGCAGATCTTCCTTTTGTTTATCAGGAATCATTTAAAAAAATTAACAGAACTTTGGGAATAGAACCAAGAGAAAAAATGTATATCATAGTTCTGTTCTCTGATCATCTTACCCACAACGGTATAAGACTGAGAGGCAAGAGACAGTCAGTGTACACCGCCGGTCGTAAGGTTATTCATTATATCTATCTGGATCTTGATTTCCTGATAAACGGTCAGGCAACTCTTATTGAAGAAATGACCCATGAAATGGTTCATGCAATAATGGCAGATATAATGGGACTTCGTGCTTACGATGCTTTGCCCATGTGGGTTAAAGAAGGAACTGCAGTGCACGCGGCCGACCAGGGGCTGGCACGCATTAAGGCTTTAACGCGCAAGGGCTTCAATCTCCAGGATGTCGGAGGCGAAGACGAAAACCCTGATGGCAACCCGATTTCTCTGGAAAAATATGTGGAAAATTATCTTAAAATAAGGTTTTTGCTGAAAACTTTCGGCAGCAATGCGTTTAAAAGATTTATTAAAAGACTTATGGAAAGCGGAAATGTGCGCAATGAGCTTGCGGTTTCTTTTAACGGCTTAACCGAAGAGGTGATGAACCAATATTCTGCAGATTTTATAAAAAAAACTCTCATAGATAATTCAAGACCCTTGAAGGCCGGCGAAAACCTTTCTCGGGGTATGAAATTTTTTGATGAGGCCGAATACTTGTCGGCACGTATCGCATTAACCGATGCTCTCTATGGAGGGTTGAGTGACAGTGAATTTCAAAAAGCGTCCTATTTGCTTGCTGAATGCTATATTCAAGAAAGAAACCCTCAGGGAGCATTGAAAATTTTGAAGCAATTCAAACCGGACCCGAAAAATGTACCCCTCGATCGCTACCAATTTCTAAGTGCTTACTCAGAATATGCGACAGGACTTTGTACCAAGGCATACTTCGGCTTTAAAAAGGCTTTTGAAAACTCAAACAACAAAGCGGTTAAAGAGGGCTCACTCTACTATATTATCAGAATTCTGAACGAAATGGGAAACCGGCAGGAAGCGCAAAGAGTGCTTAAAATTCTGCGAACAACCTTTCCGTCCAGCCCCTATGCCGACTTCGCCCTTAAAATTATTAATTAATCCTTACTACCCTAAGCCGCAAAACCACAAACAAAACCTGTAAACTGTCATCGTATATTGGATTATGTAAGTTTTTTCTTTTTCCGATAAGCTTTAGGAGAAAGAAAAAGGAAGGTGATTAAGCTAATTACTTGTCATTGGTACTCTGATACCGTTCGCAATGTTTAGCACACCTTCCCCTTACCCTAAAACTGGACAGCACATTAGGTTGCTACTAATATCTGCATCGTTACGATGATAGTTTAAGGTAAGGTCATTCTACAAAAATTTAGAAAGGATGACAAATGTTATGAAGGCAAGAGTTTGCCTTGGGATTGATGTTTCAAAAAAATTTATTGATTGCTGTCTTTATGACGGTAAAAAATTCAATTGCAAAAGATTTGAAGAGAATAGTCAAAGGGTTGTTGATAAGCTTATAAAGCATTTCGACTTAAAATCAGAGAATTGTCTTGTAGTAATGGAATCCACTGGTATCTATCACACAAAAATTGCAAAGGCTTTTAATAAAAAGAGTTTTGTAACTGTTGTTGAAAACCCTTTGGTAATAAAGGCCTTTGCTGCAATGATAAAAACAAAAGCCAAGACGGATGTTTTTGATGCAAAGGTTCTAGCTCGATATGGATTTGAAAGAGACCCAGATCCTGGTTATTCAAAGGCCGACTATCAAATGGAACTTCGGGCAATTCTTAACTTGATTCACGGATATCAAAAAGATGTTACCAGAATGGCAAATAGATTAGAAGCATTGCAGAATGGAAGTATTCATTTTGACGCTTTAACAAACAGCCTCTGGGATAAAATAAAAATATTAAACAATGATATCAAGGAGCTTAAAAAGCTATTGTGTGAAGTGGCAAAGTCAAATAGAAAAAGGCTTTACGAACTATATCTTACAATTCCTGGTGTTGGCGAAATGTTAGCGGCAACTATAATCGCGGTATATGAGGATTTTTCAAAATTTGAGAGCGCCAAAAAGGCAATCAGTTACGCTGGTCTTTGCCCTGACGTCTTTATATCAGGCACATCGGTTAAAAAGAAACCAAAGATAACCAAAAAGGGCAACAGAATAGCGAGAAAAGCCTTGTTTATGTCATCTTTGTCAGCATCAAATTATAATCCAGCTTGCAAAAGACTATATCAAAGACTTGTGGAGAAAGGAAAAAACGGGAGAATTGCCTTAATAGCTGTTTCAAATAAGCTTTTGAGACAGGCGTTTGCTTTGGCAAAATCAGGCAAAAAATTTGATCCAGATTATCAAAAAAAATTAAACTTTGCTTGACTTTTAATACAGCACATTGCGAGCGAAGCGAAGCAATCTAAATGTCTTGAAACGGTTTCAACAAACAAATGGATGATTACTGATGAGTTATTTGTCGAGTATATAGGCAAACA
>JBNJGH010000071.1:0-17767 GCA_051747585.1 Candidatus Rifleibacteriota bacterium | reverse complement strand
CTGTCAATGGTGATTATAAACTAAAACGATCTACTAAGCAAGTCCCATGCTCCGACCTCAACAGGTAGATGCCTGATTTCTTTTTCTGTGTTAGAATTTATACTGAGGATTTTATGGATACAGTTGGAGTGAAATGTTTTTAACAGATAGAAAAACTTCAATCAGAGCTGTAATATTGATTATTTTAATAATCATATCAACAATTATAGTTCTTCGGATTATGGGGCGAAGCTGGCTTGCGCCCGATGGCAGTCTGCAGCTATGGTATGGCTCGGCAAATGGCCCGCAGACATCTCAGCACCTTTTAGACCCTTACAGCTTTACTCATTTTCTTCACGGTTTTATTTTCTATTGGATTTTAATATATTTCAAACCCAAACTTAGTCTGGCCTGGTGTTTATTATATGCCGTAGCCTTTGAATCTGCCTGGGAAATAACCGAAAATTCTCAGGCAGTAATAGATTATTATCGCCTGGCAACTTTTGCCCAGGGCTATTATGGAGACAGCATTATTAATTCTTTAAGCGATATTGCTATTTGTCTGGTTGGATTCATAATCGCCAGAAAAATTTCAATCAAAACTAGCATAATTATTTTTCTGGCTATAGAAATCGCCCTGATTTTCTTAATACGAGACAGTCTTATGGTTAACGTTTTAATGGTGATTTATCCATCAGCCATTTTAAAGAACTGGCAGCTTTCAACCTGGTCTCTGGTAATCTAGACCCGCACTCTTTTTTCTGAAATAATCTGAAGTGAACAAATTTTTCACAATAAAGAAGTGTATTCTCAAAGAAAAAATTGATAGAATCAACTTTCCATGAAAATCTTAGTAAAGGAAACAGTTAAATGACAAACACTGAATTTGAAGTAATTGGCGTGGGCTCACCAATAGTAGATACATTATCCTTTATTCCAGATGATTTTTTAAAAGAAATCAGCGGTGAAAAGGGCGGAATGAAACTGGTTGACCATGAGTATATTCAGTCTTTAATAGCAAAATTGCCAGGCGAAAAATATAGTGCCCCCGGCGGAGCTGCTGCAAACACTATTTTGAATCTTGCAAAACTTGGCGCACAAACAACTTTTCTTGGAATGCTGGGACAGGATGAGAATGCTGTATTTTACAAAGACAGCTTTTTAGCTGGAGGTTGTGATTGCAGCAGATTCAAAAGCAATTCAGAGTATTCCACAGCTCATTGCTTAAGTATGATTACTCCGGATGCTGAACGTACAATGAGAACTTATCTGGGTGCAGCATCCCAACTCGATCCCGCTTCAATTACCGCCAAAGATTTTAATGGTTGTAAACATCTTCATATTGAAGGTTATCTGATATTTAACCGAGAATTATTGCCCCATATTTTAAAAGAGGCCAAAAATTCAGGCTGTAGCATAAGCCTTGACCTTGGTTCATTTGAAATAGTTAAAGGAGCAATGGACATTCTTCCTGATTTAATCAAAAATTATGTTGATCTTGTCTTTGCAAATGGAGAAGAAGCCGCCGCCTACCTGGGAGAAAACAACCATGACAAGGCTCTTGATCTCTTAGCGCAAAGTTGCGACATCGTTGCCATTAAACTGGGTAAAGATGGTTCGATAATTAAACAGGGCAACAAAAAATATATTATTGCACCGGAAAAGGCTGAGAAAGTTATTGACTCCACCGGAGCAGGTGACCTTTGGGCATCGGGCTTTTTATATGGTTTTGTAAAGGGTTATCCTCTTGAAACTTGCGGAAAAATTGGCTCAATTGTAGGTTGTGAAGCGGTACAGCACACCGGTGCCAGCATTCCCGAAGAAAGTTGCACAAAAATAATAAAACAGATAAAAAAGCTGTAATTTTTTCTGCAAAGGTGACACTGCTTAAGGCAGCGTAGAAAAAATTAGAGATTGCTTCGTCGGCTTCGGGCCAGATCAGCCGATCTGCCCTGCACCTCCTCGCAATGACACCCTATTGCGGTCCCTGAGCGGAGTCGAAGGGACCTTGTAACCATCCATTGGTCATTTCGACTACGCTCAATGACCAATATACGATGACAGCCACAAATTGTCATTGCGAGGAGTTCTGCGAAGCTTTATGCGAAGCAGAACGACGAAGCAATCTAAATGTCTTGAAACAGTTTTTAACAGGCATATGTAGAATTGTTGAACTATTATTTTGCGGGTTTTAATCAGCAGGTGAATTATGTATAATGACATACATAATAATATTCAGGAGACAAACAATTATGGTTAAAAAATTAGTTATAGTAGGCTCCGGACCAGCAGGCTTAACTGCTGCAATTTATGCGGCCAGAGCAGATTTGCAACCCCTGGTAATTGAAGGCTTCATCAAAGGCGGCCAGGCAGGCGGTCAGTTAACAACTACCACAGACGTAGAAAACTTTCCCGGTTTTCCAGAAGGAATCGATGGCCCCGAACTCATAGCCAACATGAAAAAGCAGGCCGAACGATTTGGCGCTGAATTCATAATGGAAGACATAGATGAAGTTGATTTTTCTTCAAAACCTCTTACCCTCAAAAACTCCAGCCGCACAGTTACAGCTCATTCAGTTATTATTGCTACCGGTGCCAGTGCCAAAGTCCTGGATCTACCAAGTGTAAAAACTTTCTGGAACAAGGGCGTTTCTGCCTGTGCAACTTGCGATGGCGCGCTGCCAATGTTTCGGAATAAGGTTATGGCAGTAATCGGCGGCGGCGATTCGGCAATAGAAGAAGCCACTTTCCTTACCCGCTTTGCAGAAAAAGTGCTTATAGTGCATCGGCGCGATGAATTCAGAGCAAGCAAAGCAATGCAAAAGAAAGCCTTCGATAACCCAAAAATTGAACTGGTACTGGATTCAGTGCTTGATGAAGTCTACGGAGATAAATTCGTAGAAGGCATCAAGGTTAAAAATGTAAAAACAGACGAAATTTCTGATTATCCATGTAAAGGCTTGTTCATGGCCATCGGACATAACCCCAATACAGGATTTTTAAAAGGATCAATTGATCTGGATGAAAAGGGCTATATTCCGGTTCAACACCCATCTACCCGCACGAATGTAGAAGGAGTCTTTGCCTGCGGTGATGCAACTGATCCTCATTATCGCCAGGCGGTTACCGCTGCCGGCACCGGCTGTGCTGCGGCTCTTGATGCCGAACGCTGGCTTACTGAAAACGATCTGGGCTAACAACAACCTATGGGTGCTTTTACTACATACGCAACAGTTTACATTATTTTTGCTTTTGTTTTTCAAACGGCAGCTCTTTTGTTCACCGGAATTGATGGTAAATGTAAATCGCATCGCTTTTTATGGCTGCTGCTGATTTTCCTTACAGGCCCAATTGGTTTGATAATCTACTTTTTCAAAGGTCGGCAAAAATAATTTAATTAAAAATCAACAAACAGGTCTGAATTATAATTTCAGGCCTGTTTTCTTAGTTAAATAAGCTCATGAAGATTGCCTTTTGACGGGCTTTATTTTAATAT
This sequence comes from Candidatus Rifleibacteriota bacterium, assembly GCA_051747585.1. Classification (GTDB taxonomy): domain Bacteria; phylum Muiribacteriota; class Ozemobacteria; order Ozemobacterales; family Ozemobacteraceae; genus DYKG01. Next base: position 14,292 of record JBNJGH010000071.1, on the reverse strand, counting down.
GTTGAAAATTTCTGAAAGGAAAAACACAATGGGAAAGGAATTACTGAAATTTTTACTTATATGTTTAATCATATTTGTATTTTCAGCTGAAACAACGATTATGGCAGGTGACAAAGGTTATTTAACCCCGGAACAAAAAATCGTCGATATCGTCGACACTCCGAATCCTCCACAGATAAGTGTTAATCCGCAAGGCAAAACAGCCCTGCTGGTAGAATCTGACACACAATTGAGTCTTGAAGACCTGGCAGAACCAAAAGCACACCTGGCGGGAATCAAAATTCTCACCAGATACAATATTCCCAGGCGAAGCTATTTTATTCGCAAATTGCGACTATTGAACCTCAAAACCAAAGAAATAAAAGACTTTAAAATACCTGAAGGGGCAAAGTTCGGTTTTCCGACCTGGTCACCTGACGGCAAATATTTCGTTGCCGCACAATATCAACCGGGCGGTTCTCAAGTATGGCTTTTCGACCCCGAAAAACTTGAAGGAAAACCAATCGGCGATCCGAGAGTTAACTCGGTTCTTTTAAGCCCATTCTGGTGGAGCAATGACAGCAAGAATGTCTTTATTCCGGTTTATCAAAAGAATCGCGGCAAAATGCCTCAAAAGCCTAAATTGCCCCAGTCGCCCGAGATCCAGGAAACCTCCGGGCAAGTCTCAAAAGTTAGAACTTACCAGGGCCTTTTACAAAGCAATTACGATGAAAAACTCTTCGAATATTTTGCCACTACACAGATTACCAGATACAACCTGGAGACCGGCAAAAGCACAAAAATTGGTAAGCCTGATATAATAACAAGTTTCAGTGTTTCTCCAGATGGAAAATACAATCTGATTAGAATTCTGGAAAAACCATTTTCAAGAACAGTACCGCATTACCGCTTTGCCCATCGTTATGAAGTATGGAACCGATCCGGCAAGGTTGTTAAACTTCTCGAACGCAAACCAGTCGGCGATGAAATTCCAATTGAAGGAGTTCAGACAGGTAAGAGAAATTTCTTCTGGCAGCGACTTGAGCCCGCAACAGTTTGCTGGTTCGAAGCTCTGGATGGCGGTGACCCCAATGTTGAAGCAGATTTTCGTGATGCGATGAAATCTATGAAAGCCCCTTTTAAAGGCAATGAACACGAAATTATTAAGCTTCCGATGCGATATGCCGGGCTCGACCTGCTCGACAAACCTGGCGTCTGCATCATATGGGATTATGACCGCGATGAACGCTGGCTTAAAGGCCGTCTTATCGACTTGAATAAAAACAATGTTGCTTCTGAATCCAAGGTTATTTTTTCACGTAATTACCATGACCAGTATAAAGACAAGGGCGACCTGGTCTATTATACAAAAGCCGATGGACAAAACCTGGCTGTTTTTGAAGACGATCAATGGATTTATCTTGAAGGCAGCGGCGCCACACCAGAAGGCTACAGACCTTTTCTCAACAAATACAACATAAAAACCGGAGAAGAAATAGAAATTTTCCGTTCAGGCCTCGAAAACTTTGAATCTTTTGTCGAGTTTGCTTTTAAAGATAGAAGCGCTATAGTTACCGCTCTAGAAAATACCGAACGACCACGCAATTACTTTTTGAGAAAAATCGTAGACAACAAAGCTCTCAAAGCCGAAGAACTCACCAATTATCCCCCGCCGGTGCCCGAACTCAACAATGTAAAAAAAGAATTGATCAAATATGAAAGAAAAGATGGAGTGCCTCTTTCAGGAACTTTGTATTATCCGCTTGATTACGAACCAGGGAAAAAATATCCCACCATTGTCTGGGCCTATCCACGCGAATATACAGATGTAAAAACCGCAGGACAGGTAAGAAGCGCCACCAACCGCTATGCCAGAATTGGCGGAACATCTATTCTGTTTTTTGTTTTACGTGGTTATGCAGTTTTAAATCGCGCTGAAATTCCAATTGTCGGTGATCCGCTGACTGCAAATGACACTTTTATAGAACAAATCAAGGCCGGCGCAAAAGCTGCGGTAGACAAACTGACCGAAATAGGTATTGCCGATCCAGATAAAATCGGTGTTGCCGGTCATTCTTACGGTGCCTTCATGGTTGCCAACCTGCTGGCTCATACAGATTTATTTGCAGCGGGAATTGCCAGAAGTGGCGCATATAACCGCACCCTTACCCCCTTCGGATTTCAGGGTGAACGCCGCACTTTCTGGGAAGCACAAAATATTTACATAAAGCTTTCTCCGTTCTCCCATGCGAGTAAAATAAATGAGCCACTGCTGCTGATTCACGGAGAAGACGATCCTAATCCAGGAACATTTCCGATACAGAGTAAAAGACTGTTTGGCGCGGTTAAGGGGCATGGAGGCACAGCAAAGCTGGTAGTATTACCCTATGAGGGTCATGGCTACGAAGCCCGCGAATCGATTCTTCATGTGCTTGCAGAAAGCTTCAACTGGTTCGACAAATATCTCAAAAACGCACCTGAAGAAGACTCTAAGACCTCAAACGAGTAAAACGTAAAAATACTCCACATAAAAAACACCCGGTTATTGCGCTAAGGCAATATAACCGGGTGTTTTTTTATATTTGATAACAAAATTAAGTTTATCAAACTTTAAGAAATATTCTTAACCACAGAGTTCCCAGAGGGCACTGAGCCGTTTTTTAATCTTTTCCAGCCTTTGTTCCCCGCACCAACAAACTTTTAGAAAAGCACCAGTGTTTTTCTAAAAGTTTGTTGGTGTGGGGAAAGCCGTGCGGTGCAACCGCCGGCGGATTGTCCATTCTGGACAATCCATGGCTGAAAAAGATTCTCTGTGATTCTCGGTGATCTCTGTGGTTAAAGATTTTTTCTTCAGGGGGTGGGCAGCCTTACCATAATAATGTCGATGTTTTTGTTCGAGTCAGAATCAATTCTGAATTGATATTCATCGTCAGTAAAATTAGCAGGTTGGTTCAATACATAAAAAGCTGCTGAGTAATTAGGAATACTCTTGGAAGCAGCATCCTGACCAAAAAGCAGGTTCTGGTAATCGAATTGCTTTGAAGGAGAACCCAGATCGAGGTATTCATTATACCTGTAGCGGTTATCAATTTGATTTATATCGACCAGAGATACACCGCCGGGGTTATTGACCGTATTGCGCAAGCCTTCGAGCAGAATTGCCATCGACCAGTCTTTAAAAACACCTTTAAGGCCGCCACGATCGGCAAATACTGCATCCATGTTAGCTTCACCATATTTGTTTGATTGAACCAGGCTTTGAATTACCTGGCTGCCTTCTTGATGGAACAAGTAAAAGTTTAAAAGACCGTTCATGCCATAACTCAAAAAAGGATTAAAAATAGTCGAAAATTGAGTAAGGTTGGTTGAACTTGGATTTTCGGCCCAGTAATCAAAGCGGTTCTCACCTGCGGGATCGCCACGCATAACTCTGTATCTGGCCTCAACTCCAACAGAAAGCCCCTCGTCGAGCCAGACTTCTTCCATTTGTGCACTTCGATTATAAGTACCGGTCGACCAGAATTTTGCACTGTAGTTTGCCGCATGCTGCATTTCATGGGCTATGGTCTCGCGGGTAGCTTCGCGCCAGGTTTCGCCTGTCCACAGGGTGCCGCTGGTTCCCTGGTTGGGTGACCACAGGCCGACCATATCACGCTGATTGCTGCCGGTGCCGGCATATTCAGCCGGAGTCAGATGAACAGTGTTAAAAAGGCCTGCAAAGCCAAGTTTTGCATAAACCGGGCTGATTAAAATAGTAAATTTACCATCATTATCAAAATCATAAACGGGCGCATACTCATTGGTAAGCAGTTCATAAATAAGGTTATCGAATTCATCAACAAAATGAGCTACATCTGCATCGGTGACTTTATAGTCCCCCTCTACAGCACTCAAGTCCTGGTATTCTTCCTGGTCTACGAAAATCTTGCAATATTGCCCGATTTTAACCAGTTTACATTCACGTGGAATCATGGGACCACCATCGCCGTAAGAACTGCTGATTGTATAAAGGGTTTTAGTCTGTCCTTCAGTTTCAGAAGAATTATCACTGGCACGCAGCTGCATGGAAGCTTTAACCCCGTCGGTCAGAGAACTGCGGCGCAAGTCGATATTTTTACGCATATTGGTCTGCAATCTCGTCTGGTTGGCATAGCGCCAGGCCAGATCATTTGACGCATCTGCCGCATCTGCCGCATCTGCCGGTTGAGCAGTTAAAACATTTGCTCTCACCGAATTTACCTGATCGGCTCTCATAGAGGTAACATAAGATTCGGGATTAATGTTTATTGTCTGGCTGGTACCAGATGTATTAACAACTACCAGGGCGTATTTAGCGGTTTCATTGTTAACCGGCACTTTGATGCCAATTTGTTCTGATTTTGAAGAATACTGGTAGACTGAAGCCGAATTTGCCAAGACAGAGGTATTTGGAGCAACAATAGAACTTTGGTAATCGGTGCCAGGAGCGGCTGTCGGGTTGCTGCTGCCTCCGCCGCCGCCGCAACCGACAGCGAAAGTTATAATAAGACTCATTACTAACAAGAGCGATTTTATGCTTTTAAATTCTTTAATCATACTGTTACCAACCTTTTTTATTTCCCTATATTAAATATGCAACAAAATCATACTTTTTTCCAGTGATTATATTTTTTCAGGGCAATTGCATAAAAAATCGGGTGTCGGGTTCGGTATCGGAGTTCTCTTTTCGAAGGTTTGTGAATTGTTTCTAGAAATTTCGATACCGAGAAGCGATGTCGATAGCGATACCGAAGTTTGGTCAAAATTAGACTGACTTTATATAAATTAATAAAGCTTTAAAAGATAGAATGCAATAGCCCTGAAAACAAAATTAACATTTGACTAGTTGGTGATTTATCGCTAAAGTTGCAAAAATGCAGCAGAAGTCAGACAAACAACAGCCAACAAGATTCAAATTTGCCATAAATCTTTTAAAACCCTATAAAAGATACCTGCTTTCCGGCTTTTTTTCGCTGCTGATAGTAGACATTGCAGATGTTTTGCCGCCACTTATCATTAAAGCTGCTATAGATGGCATAGAAAACGACAAAGGCACCGAATACCTTGTTTATTGCGGCATTGCTCTCATGGTAACAGCTGTTATTCAGGCTATTTTCAGATTTTTCTGGCGACAATTTTTTCTGGGATCGGCACACAAATCGGTATATGACTTGCGTAAAGCTTTGTTTGCTCATTTATTAAAGCTGCCCGGCAGCTTTTTCAGCCGTACCAGAACCGGTGATTTAATGTCACGCCTGACCAACGATATTCAGGAAATAAGGTTTATGCTCGGCATAGGAATACTGATAACCCTCGACACAACTTTTTACCTGCTGTCCATACCTTTTATAATGCTCTGGCTATCGACGAAACTCACTCTTATAACCCTCGTTCCTCTTATATTGATTCCGATTACGGTTTCACTTATTTCTCGAACTATCCATAACAGGTCGAGAGAAGTTCAGGCCCGTCTGGCAGACCTTTCGGCCCGAACCGAGGAAAGCTTTTCAGGAATAAGAATCATAAAAGGATTTCACACAGAATCCAGTGAGATTCAAAGATTTGCCCGAACAGGCTTAAACTATGTAAGAGATAAAATTCGACTTGCCAATATAGATTCGATTTTCCAGCCCGGCCTTAGTTTTATTGTAGGTTTGAGTATGGTTATTCTATTGTTCTTTGGCGGCAAAATGGTTATTGCAGGCACTATTACCCTGGGTTCTTTTATTGCATTTCAAACCTATATGCTCAAGCTCAGCTGGCCAATGATGGCAATTGGCTGGATTATAAATCTTTATCAGCGTTCAATGGCTTCACTCGAAAGATGCTTACAGGTGCTCAATGAACCCGCAGCCGAATCCAACCCCGATCAGAATGATTTCAAGCTCGAATCTAACGACCTTGAACTGAACAATGTCAGCTTTGCCTACCCTGATGACGACAGCAAAGTTCTGGAAAACATTTCATTCAAACTTGAATCGGGCAAAACCCTTGGCGTAACCGGGCCGGTTGGCTGCGGCAAAACCACTTTACTACGGCTTCTTTCAAGGATGTTCCCACTATCGGATGGGCAAATTCTGATCGACAACAAAAACATACAAAATTTTCCTTTAAAGCAGCTAAGATCTCTTTTTGCTTATGTGCCGCAAGAGACCTTTCTATTTGGAGAAACCATCAGAGAAAACATTCTTTTTTCGCGCAGCGACAAAACAGATGCAGAAGCGGCTATGCATTATGCTCTAAAGGCCGGTCTGGGCCCGGACTTAAAAGAGTTCGCCAACGGTCTGGAAACAACTTTGGGCGAGCGCGGCGTCAATCTGTCGGGCGGCCAGAAGCAGCGTATTTCATTAGCGCGGGCCCTGGCATCGGAACGTCCATTTTTGCTGCTTGATGATTGCACAAGCTCAGTAGATACAGAGACCGAGAAAGAAATTTTAAGAAGTATCAGAAATGAAAACCGTCCCCGAACCTGCATAATTGTTTCGCATCGCATGGTCAGCCTTCAGAACGCAGATATGATCATCTATCTGGAAAACGGCCGAGTTATTGAATCAGGCTCACACAACAGCCTGCTTGCTAAAAATGGGAGATACGCTGCAAACTGGAAGCGTCAGCGACTCAAAGATGAACTTGAAAGGTCAGGACAATAATGCATAATGATTCTTATTTTTCACCAGATGATTTAAAATCCCCACACTGGGATTCAGGTCTGGTCAAAAGAATTATGCCCTATCTGCGCCGATGGAGCTGGCATTTTATTGTATCGATAGTTCTGGTAATTACCGGCACGGCAGTTCAGGTATCTTTGCCTTTAATTCTGGGCAAGGCAGTTGATTACGGAATCAAAGACAAAAATCATGAAAACCTTATCTGGTTTGTCGGACTATATTTTTCCTGTCAGCTTCTTTTCTTTATTTTAACCGCGCTTCGCAACTGGCTCTTACAATATACCGGTCAGAAAGTGCTTAACGACCTGCGCAACAGTCTTTTTTCTCATCTGCAAAAATTGCCTATCAGCTTCTTTGATCGGAATCCGACCGGGAGGCTTGTTACCAGGGTAACCAACGACGTTGCTACTCTGGCAGAGCTTTTCAGCGCCGCTCTTGTAAATGTTTCAGCAGAAATACTCATTCTTATCGGGGTTGCCGCAATGATGCTGGGCCTGCACTTCAAACTGGGGGTTGCCGCCCTGATTACTTCACCAATTCTTTTTGCCGCTGCCTGGTTTTTAAAGGTCAGAATGCGCGAGGCCTTCAGACTTGCCAGAGCAAAACTGGCAATGCTCAATGCGGTTCTGGCCGAGAATATTGCAGGAATGAACGTCATACAGATTTATAACCAGGAGCAAGCCCGGGAAGAGAAGTTTGACGAGATGAATACAGACCTTAAGAAGGCCGAATTAAAATCGGTATTTTATAATTCCTTCTTTTTTCCGGCTATTACACTGGTTTTTGCCATGACATTATCCATAGTGATTATTTATGGTGGCTATCTGGTTGCCAACTCTGCAATTTCAATTGGTCTGCTGGTAAGTTTTCTTGCCTATGTTCAAGCCTTTTTCGAACCTGTCAGACAAATAAGCCAGAAAGTATCGATTTTTCAAAGTTCTATGGCTTCTGCCGAGCGGGTATTCTCTTTACTCGATGAACCGGTCGAAGCAGATATCTATGACGGCCAGGAACTGGAAAAAATTAAGAATGCAATTGAATTTGTTAATTTTAAATTTTCATATATTGCTGAAAAGCCTATTATCAGGGATCTGAATCTAAAAATTAATCTGGGCGACAGAATTGCAATTGTAGGACACACAGGTGCCGGCAAAACTACCATAGCCTCTTTATTAAAACGGTTTTATGACTACGGCTCAGGGAAAATCCTTATTGACGGCAAAGATCTGAGGGAATTTTCCCGCAGCTCTATTCGCAAAAAGATTGCGCTCATACAGCAGGATGTAACAATATTTTCCGGCACCATTAAAGACAATATTTTTCTTGAAGAAGGTACCTATGATGAGCAAAAGATGCAGAGCATTGTTGAAGAGCTGGCATTGCAGCCTCTACTCGAAAAGCTTCCCAATGGAATTGACACCAGAATTTACGAGCGGGGCAGCAATCTTTCAGCGGGACAAAGGCAGCTGGTTGCCTTTTGCCGAGCACTGGTTCATGAGCCCGAATTATTGATACTGGATGAAGCAACTTCATCGGTGGATTCAGAAACCGAAGCAATAATTCAAGAGGCGGTTTTACGCCTTACCAGCAATAGAACCAGTATAATAATTGCTCACCGTTTATCAACAATTCAAAATTGCGATCGCATAATAGTGCTGCATAACGGCAGCCTGGTCGAGCAGGGCACTCACCAGGAGCTACTGGCAGCCAACGGTCATTACCGCAAACTTTACGAATTACAATTCAGCCAGCCCCAGTAAAATCAGCACCGAGCGGATGATTTTGATGCAATGCTTTTACAAGTGTGAATGTTGATTTTATTTTAACAGCTTTTCAAATTCCTTAAAATATTCACTCATATGATAAGCATCCATAAGACCGTGGTGAGCTTCAACGGATACAGGCATAAGTTTTTGCCCCTCTTTTTGGTAAAATTTGCCAAATGCTATTTTGGGAACAGATTCTTTTCTGTCAAAATTGGTAGGATGTAAAATAGCTGTAAAGCTGATCCATGGCACTGTAGTGTAATGAATAATATCTTTTATTTTGTCATCATCATCACTAAGATTAAGGCCGGTAGTATTTTTTACTTTTTCAATTTCATTTTTTAAAGATTTATTAAAAACATCAAAGTCTTCATCATAATCGACATATATAAAAGCAAACGTACCATCACTTCGAGAAATCGTTGCTCCGGCATGAATTGTATCTAATTCGTAAACTTTATCATCTATAATTCTATATTTAAATTCTTTTATTCGGTTAATTGCCATAGTGGATCTATGCAGATAATAAGCAAAAAAGGAAATATTCTCTTCTTTGGCTTTCTGGTATGCTCCTGTGCAATTCACTTCAGCGGTAATGCCAAAGAAAGGGCTCTTCATTTGCGAAAAAAAGTGATAATGATCTTTTCTATTCCAGTTCTCTATGTTAATTAATTTCATAATCTTTTTTCCTAACCGTCAAATAAGCAATACAATCAGATTGTCTAGAGAATATTGAAGCAGACAATAAAATGCAAGCAATTTAGCAATCAGTCCAATAATTCTCCATTTGTTTATAATAACTGTTTCAAGACATTTAGATTGCTTCGCTTCGCTTCGCTCGCAATGACAGCCTATTGCGGTCCCTGAGCGGAGTCGAAGGGACCAGATAATTGTTCACTTGGTGGTTTCGACTACGCTCAACCACCAATATACGATGACAACCCCAAATTGTCATTGCGATGAGCATCGCGAAGAAGCAATCTTTGGTATTCTAAATTTTAATGTTAAAAAAAAATCAAAAATGTCTTGAAACCCACTAAGATGACTAAATGTATAATTACTAGTAATCAGTCAGTAGGACTTTTTTGATACTTCGTAAAGCCAAATATTTCAATCGAGTTTTCAAGCTTTTCGTCGAATTCTTTTAAACTATTAAAATTGGCCTCACCAGAATGAATTTCATCTAATTCTTTATGAAGGTAATTTTTGGTTTCTGCAAAACTATCCAAATCTGATAAAATTTCAACTTCATCTTTGCGAAACTTGCTTAAAAGCCACAAGAGTTTATCGTAGACCTTTTCACTTATTTTCAGCTTAATTGTGTGCATATCTTAAAACCCCTTTCTCTAAACCTACATAATTTTTATTATTTTGTTAATTAATATTTTTTTATTTTTCATAATCTTATTTTTGGGTGGTCATTATCTGTGTGGCTTTGTGAGGAGAAATATTCGACGACGACTGCGACCACGATAAAAAGATTATCACCGCTACTCCCGGTCAAACTTTATCAACTGTTTACCAAAAGTTCTGGTATTGCTTCTTTCTGTCAAATATAGAATTTTAAACACGGAGAGATCAGAGGGCACCGAGCTGATTTTAAAATCTTTTTCAGCCAATGTTCCCAGCAACAACAAGCCCTCAGAAAAACACCCGTGTTTTTCTGAGGGCTTGTTGTTGCTGGGTAAGCCGGGCGGCAAAGCCGCCGGCGGATTGTCCATTCGGACAATCCATGGCTGAAAAAGATTCTCTGTGATTCTCTGAGGGCTCTGTGGTTATTTTCTTTGCGGCTTTCAGGCTTAATCTGTTTCAAAAAAACTGATAATATCTGACCGAGAATTGCTACGTCTATCAATTTAATTTGCGGGTTTACAAGCTGAGCGGATATAATTACAGGTAAAGTTGTATAATTTGGAGGGATCATGAAGAAAGCTTTGATGCTGTTGCTTTGTTCTTTATTGCTTACCTGTTCTCTAAACGCCCAACCCCTGAAAGAATGGACAATACTCGTTTATGCAGTAACCGACTCGGTACTTTCCGAAACTGTTAAAGCAGACATAGATGAAATGGAAACCGCCGGTTCAGATGAAAACATAGAAATACTGATGCAACTTGATCAAAATGATTATAATCCGGTTCGCTACAAGATTGTAAAAGATGACAAACCAGGCTTTATAGCTTCAAACATAGTCGGATACCCTCAGAATAGTGACTGCGGATCATGGGAAACCCTAGACGAATTTGTAGCCTGGGGTCTCAAACGAGCGCCGGCAAAAAGAGTTATGCTGATATTGCATGGCTGTCTTGGCAATCTTGGATATGGTGAACCCGTTAAAGATGCTCAGCTAAATGGGAATTATAATATCAAGTGGGCAGGAAGCAAGTTTAAACTCGACAAAAGCAAACTTGACCTCGAATTGAGCAAAGAAAACGGTGCCCGTTATATGGGAATTAGACAGATGGGTTTTGCTCTTGAATCGATCAGCAAAAGACTGGGTAAAAAAATCGATCTGGTCTGCCTCGACGACAGCTGCGAATGTTCGATCGAAAAATTATATGAATATAATAAATATGTGGATTACTGGGTAGGTTCAGCCGGTTTTCTGCCAAGCGACAACTGGCCTTATGACTTGTTTCTTGCAGATTTAAATCAAAATCCGCAAATTTCCAGCCAAAAGCTGGCGAAAAAAGCGGTAAAAGCCTTTAAGCAGCACTACACACCTTATTGTGACTTACCCTATGGCTTCGGTGCCACTTTAACAGCGTTTAAACTATCTGAAACCAACCAGCTGATGAGTGCCCTCAAAATTTTATCCAAAGATCTATACTCTCTGGCACGAAAACGGGAAAACCGTATAAAAATATTAAATCTACGCGAAAAGGTTCTTCATTACCTCAGCAGCGACGAAATAGACCTGAAACAGTTTGCCGAAGGCCTGATCCGTCTCAAATTATCTGAAGATCAGGAATTTATTGAAAATTGCAAACTCATCGCACACCTGAGTGAAAAAGCAAAACTTGCTCATTGGGCAGACGGAAGATATTATAAAGATGCGAACGGGGTTTCGCTAAAAGTCTGTCAGTATTTATTCGGTTATGATCTTAAAAAATACAAGTTGCTCAAATGGGATAATTACAGCCGCTGGGCAAAGTTTCTCGTTCGCCTTGGCAAAGACTAACCTCCAAATACTCATTAAATCAGCAAAAAACCTACAAATAATTTTCGGAGTCAGAGAATGAACGTAAAAAAATTCATAGAAATGTTACGCAAAGCGCCTACCGAGAACGTTTTTAATCCATGGTGGCAGATAGACGAAGTCAATGATGATTACAGCAACGCACCTGAAATAAGGCGCAATCACCTGGAATATTACCTTAAAGAAAGGCTCGAGAGAAAACCTTTTCTACTACTGGGAGAAGCCATGGGCTACCAGGGCGGCCATTTCAGCGGTATTGCCATGACATCAGAAAGAATTCTTCTTGGTAAAATGAAAAAACGGGGCATAGACCCTGACCATGTTTTTTCGGTTCTCCAACCCACCAGAACAAGCCGGGAAAACGTTCGCAAAGACGGTTTTACCGAGCCTACTGCTACCATAGTCTGGAGTCATATGCTTGAGCTTGGAATAGACCCTCATGATTTTGTTATCTGGAACGCCTTTCCCTGGCATCCCTACAAGCCGGAAAAAGGAATTTTGTCGAACCGCACTCCAACCGGCGAAGAATTCGAACCCGGCTTGCGCTGCGTTAAAGAATTCATAGGGATTATGCAACCCCGTAAAATTTTTGCTGTGGGTGAAAAAGCTGCCTTACAGCTCGAAAAACTCGATCTGGATTTTCACAAAGTAAGACACCCGGCAAATGGTGGCGCAACTAAATTCAAAAACCAGATCAGTCAACTACTGTAAAATAATTTTTTGCCCCCTTATCCAGCAGTCCTCAAAAGATTCAATGACCGCAAACGCCTATCGAAAAAGGGTTTTACCGCTTTTTGACATTATTGTCTCAAAAGGTTATTGATTATATAAATAGACAAAAAAATACGGATACAATTTTTCTTTGTAAATATAAATTGAGAGGAGTTTTTATGTTCAGATTTTCCTGCAAGTTTTGTTTGCTCCTTGGTGCGGTTTTTCTAATCACGAGCAGTCCACTTTGTGCTCAAAGCAAAACGGAAAAGCGCCCGGATTTACCGAAACAAACCTACATGCCCGTCGTAATCGAAGACGATTTTGTAGAAACAATGATAAATGACCGCAAGACCAAGCCGGCTTATCAGTTGAAACAGCGTAAGCTTTTTGAAAAACGCTACGATATGAGCGACCAACCTTCTGATGTTAAAATGTCCGGAGGAAGAAAGCATGTCCAAAAAGGCGTCAGAGTTAAGCTGCATGGCGACGTAACCTGGGAAGAGCTGGCCAAAATGTCTCCTGAAAAGATCAAAAAGCACGATCTTTTTCCCATGGGTTTCAGACCTTTACCCCACACCCGCCATACAACCGGTGGACAGGTACTTCCGCAAGATCAGATCGATGCGATGAAGCGTCTTGAAAAACGTGAGCTTGAACGTTTTGATGTAGATTTCGATCTCCCCGATCATTTTATTCCTGAATTTCCGCCTCCAATTTTTCTTACCACCCGACCTGATCTGGGAGACGTTTCCCAGGGTGAGGTTCTTTCTATCAAAAACTACTATAAAATTATGAAAGGCCTGTTAACTCCGGTTCAGATGGAAGGCCTACGTCTACTGCTCACTCCTTTTCCACAGCAGCAGTTTAACCAGACCGAAGACCGCAAAGTAGTCGATCCGAGTATGGGAATTTCATGCCTTGATTGTCATACAAACGGTCACACCAATGCGGCTTATCATTTAAACCCGGACACCAGACCGCAAGCTGCAAGGTTTCGCCTTGACACCGTCAGCTTAAGAGGGCTTTACAATCAGCAGATACATGGGTCAAAAAGATCTCTTAGATCGGTTGAAGATTTCACCGAATTCGAACAACGCACCGCATATTTCGACGGCGACCATGTAATTGCCGCCAAGAAAGGTGTAAACCTTCCGAATCGTTCCTCTCAAGTAGCCATGATGGCGCAAATGCAAAATATATTGGATTTTCCACCCGCACCGAAACTTGATGCCGCCGGTTATCTCATTCCTGAGAAGGCAACCGAGCTTGAGCTTTTAGGACAAAAAGTTTTTCACGGCAAAGGTCTTTGCGCTAAGTGCCATATCCCTGAGATGGGCTATATGGATCAGCAGATGCATGATCTTGCGCTTGAAAAATTCTACGAACCTGAAATGATTTCCGAGCAATACAACATTGCCGACGGCCCGATCAAAACCTTCACTCTGCGTGGAATTAAAGATTCACCGCCTTATCACCACGATGGTCGACTTTTGACACTCGAAGATACGGTTGAATTCTTTAATGTTGTTCTTCAAACCAGATTGACAAGAAAAGAGAAAAAAGCTCTCGTAGCTTTCATGCGCTGTCTATAAACTACTCTTAAAGACGCTTTAACAAGCAACAGTCGCTTTATTCAGTTTAACCCTGAATAAAGCGACTGTTGTTATTTTAAACAGCTATTCTCGGTCAATTATTATTAGCTGGTTACCAAAAGTTCTGGTATTATTTCTTTCTGTCAAATATAGAATTTTAACCACGGAGGCTCAGAGTTCACTGAGCTGATTTTCCAATCTTTTTCAGCCTTTGTTCTCAGCCACAGCAAAGTCTCAGAAAAACACCTGTGCTTTTCTGAGACTTTGCTGTGGCTGAGAAAGCCGGGCGGTGAAACCGCCGGCTGATTGTCCATCCGGACAATCCATGGCTGAAAAAGATTCTCCGTGATTCTCTGAG
>JBNJGH010000070.1:0-17936 GCA_051747585.1 Candidatus Rifleibacteriota bacterium | reverse complement strand
CGCTGCTGATATAGCCTTTGCAACTTCTTCGTTATATGTATGAGAGGTTAAATTTCGACTTTTTATCATGTTCATCCATATCTGTCCATTTTTGAGCAAACCTTTTTTAAAAGCCGCTCTTGAAACATCCTTCGAACCAAAAAGATTTTGCTCTCCTCTGGATACTAAAAAATCCTTCAATGTGTTCCATGCGAGCTCGTGGGTAAACTCAAAAGCTTGAATCAGGCCCTGTTCTTCAAGATCTGTTAATTTGCGTTGATTTGCAAGCTCTACCGCAGACTTTAAACGTCCTAAGGCTTTTTCATAATGATTCAGGCGCTGATGCCAACGGATATCAATGTCTTCCATATTTATCTTCCTGTTTTTTACCGGGTTTATGTCTTTAATATATTCATTAATTTTGCTTAACGCAACGCATATTGAAACAGGGGTTCAAAATAATCGTAGGGGCGGCTCGCGAACCGCCCCTACAAATACCTGGCGACTTTGTGTGTTAGGCATTTTTTCGGGATTCGGGGTCGGTATCGGATATATCGGGGATCAGAAAAATCGATTACGATTACGACAACGAGCACGATTTTCCTTTCTGGTGCTGCGGCTTTGTGTGAGGCATTTTCGGGATTCAGGCGGTTTGCCCCAGCGCGTCATTCCTGACAAGCGGAGCGCGATCAGGAATCCAGTTTTTTTTCGATTCATGCGAAAACCGATATTGGTAGAGCCATCAGAAAGCGGGAAAGCAAAGAAAGTTTCTGCCTTAACCCTGGATTCCGGCTCTCATTGCATTCGGCCGGAATGACGGAAGAATCGATTACGATGACGAGCACCGTTCGGGCTGACGCCCTCACTGAGCACGAGCACGAAAACGAGAACAAGCACGAGCACGATTCTTTTATTGGCGGCTTGGCGAGAGGTAATCGACAACGACTACGACGAACGACAACGATTACGAGCAAGAGCACACAAATAAAAAAACCGCCGGGCGAAAGCCCGACGGTCTTTATTAGATCGTTTGGATCAGATTAGAACTGGCTGTAGATTTCAGCCCAGAACATATTGTAGTCATAGTCGTTGTTGAGACCACGGCCAGCGCTTACTGAATTTACAGTAGCATCAGCTGCACCATTTCCATCCCAACCAGCTACTATAGCATCACCGGTAAAATCAAACTGAGTGTAACCCACTCTGATTCTGGTGTTTTCAGCAAGCTGATAGCGATATTCGAAAGTGAATACCATAGCTTCTGCATCAGCAATGCCAAAATTATTCCATCTATCATAAGCGGAATTAGTTTTATTAAAACCGGCAGGGGTACCAGCGGTTGTATTATGACCTTGATTCCATTTAGCCAAATCGTTGTCTACAGTGTCATCCATTTCAGCCAGCCAGTCACCTGCTACTCTGAAATAATGTTTGCTGTCTCTTGGGCGATATTCGGCCTGCAATTTGAGGTCATACATATTCATGATGCCATTGCGGAAATATGTATTACCACGGCTGATATCTTCATAAGGAGTTTCGATACCATCCTGATATCTCTGATCGTTATCGAGAGCATAGCCGCCCATTGATTCGTCATCAGCGAAAGTATAAGCAAGTTTTGCTGCCCATTCTTTTTTGCTGTCCCATTTAACTGCTGCATGACCCATCCAGCCCTGCATTTCTGGGCTGATATAAGGATTTGCGGCTGTTGAAATAAGGTCTGCTTCGTAATTAGAATAAGCAAAACCGAGATCATAGTCCCAATGTCCATTGTTACCGATTGGGCCTTTAGAACCGAATTCTACGTCCCAGCGATTGTCGCCGTTCTGCTGACCAGCAACAGTATTTCCGAGAGCAATAGAGCCTGCACCGAAAAGTCCGTTAAGTTGGTTAGGTTCGTCCTGCATGTAAACGCCCATATACAGGTCGTGATCACGCCATTTGGTGTCGAGATTGAGGTTCCATACGTTACGGAAATCTACAGGACCGTTATCTTTGTAGCTACCAACATGTCTGTCATAGATAGACTGGAAAACTACGTCTACATCGCCTGAGCGTTTGTAGTATCTGATAGCGTCAACATAGTCGTTGAGGAGAAGTGAATGACCATGAGTGTAGAAATTGCGACCGAAAGTGAAGTCGCCACCGAAACGGAACATATCTTTGATATGCAAGTAAGCGAGATCAACAACGTTATCAGTTACAGTGTTGTTACCGATACCATTGCGACCGAAAGCGCCCTGCATTCCAGACTGACCACCGTTTACATCGTCAACGTTTTTTGCAAACATTGACCAACGAGCAACTGCGGTGATGTTTTCGTCGATATGAGCTTTGAATTTCAATCTGATCTGGCTTTCAGTAAGAGCATTGTCGCTGTTACCGGCACGAGTACCGAAGTTTGACCAGTCATCTTTGTGGATCAGGTTAGTGTGACGTACGAGCATGTCGCCGGAAAGTTTAACTTTTTCCATGCCACCTTTGGCCATATAATCTTTGATACCTTCAACGTCTCTTTTGAGCATTGAAACATCTTCTTTTACAACCTGCATGTCGTCTTCGAGAGCAGTAACTTTAACACCGAGAAGTGCGAGTTCGTCTGCGAATTCAACAGTCAGTTTTTCAAGAGTCTGAAGGTCAGATTTGGTTACCAGGTTGGTACCGATGCCTGATTCGAGCATCTGTTCAACGTTGGCGAGCATTTTAGCAGTTACCATAGCGAGAGCATAACGGGTAACGGCTTTATCACCTTTGAAAGTTCCGTCTGGATATCCCTGAAGGATACCTTTGGCGGCGAGTTTGTTCACTGCGTCATAGGCCCAGTGAGAAAATGGTACGTCTGAAAAAGGATTTGCGGAAGCTACTACTGAAGTAAGTACCAGTGCAGCTACGAGAAGGATAGAAATACGTTTCATAAAAATTCCCCCATTTAGGTATTAAGTTTGAATTTTTTTGGGGTTCCCTTACTCGATTTTCCCTTTTTCTTTAGGATCGTCCGTTCACATTACAGTGTCCATGTTTCCTTTAATGATTCCGGTCAATCTTTATTAGATTCCAGGTCCATCTTTTGGGTTTCCCCGAGGTGGTTTTTCACCTCTTAAGGTCTCTGGCGCATTCCTCCGGGCTACCTAATACGAGTTACACCCCCTTTCGTGATGCCCGACGAATACAATTTTGCCATCGTCCTTAGTAGCAAGATAATATTGGTAAATGCCATAATAGTCAAGTAATTTTTTTTATTTTTTTTCTGGCAGGCGAGAGCGCGGCATGGGCAGCGAGCAAGGGCCCCGTAAGGGCGCAAGTATGGGCGCAAAATCTTGCGCCCATACGCGCCCCTACGCGCCCTTGCCAATAAAAAACAAAAAGATTTGTACCATGTAACATTTCATGTTAGGTTATGGGGGTAAATCAAATTGGGAAACAACCCATCAACAACATAGAAATACGCGAGGTAGACAGACTTATGGCAGAGGCAACCCAGAAAGCCAGAGAAAAAACGGCTCAACCAGATGAAGTAAAAGCTCTGGCGGAAATAAAAAAAGCACACAAACAAATTCTCGAAGAAATAAGCAAAGTATTCATAGGCCAGAAAAATGTAGTCGAAGAGGTTTTATACGCCCTCTTTGCCCAGGGCCATGTTTTATTAATAGGCGTCCCCGGGCTCGGCAAAACTCTGCTGGTAAACAGCCTGGCTCAACTTCTCGACCTCAAATTCAAAAGAGTTCAGTTTACACCTGACCTTATGCCTACCGACATCGTCGGAACCGAAATTATCGAAGAAAACACCAAAACCGGCGAACGAAAGTTTCGCTTCATAGAGGGTCCGATTTTCTCGCAAATTCTTCTCGCCGACGAAATTAATAGAACGCCGCCCAAAACCCAGGCTGCCCTGCTGCAAGCGATGCAGGAAAAAAGCATAACCAGCGGCGGCACTACTTATAAACTTGAAGAGCCATTCTTTGTTCTCGCAACCCAGAACCCCATAGAGCAGGAAGGGACCTACCCACTCCCCGAAGCACAGCTTGACAGGTTCATGTTTAACATCAGAATGGAATATCCGCCTGTCGAAGACGAAATTACAATGGTTAGAGCTACCACCGGCGGAGCTGTTGAAAACCTCCAGTCGGTATTGGATCACCGGCGAATTCTCGAGCTACAGGAAATAGTTCGTCGAGTCCCCGTCTCTGACAGAGTTATAAAATATGCGGTATCTATTGCCGAAACCACTAGACCCGGCCGCGAAAGCAGCCCGGACTTCATAAACAACTATGTCACCTGGGGCGCCGGCCCCCGCGCCAGCCAATACCTCATTCTCGGAGCCAAGGCTCGCGCAGTGCTTCACGGCCGTTTTTACGTAGCCTGCGAAGACATCAGAGCTCTTGCATACGCCGTTTTACGACATCGAATCTTGATAAATTTCAATGCTGAAGCCGAAGGAGTCACCTCTGATTCAGTAATAGAAAAGATCATAAAAACTGTTGCCGAACCCGCCGGCTAATAGCCACCTAAAAGCTCCCGTCTTTTTAACTGATTAATTTATGGAAAAAACCCGAAAAATATCGAAATTTTTAGATCCTAAACTTCTGGCCTCTCTTGCCAACCTCGAGATCAAGGCAAGAACTGTTGTCGAAGGCATGGTAGAGGGTTTGCATAAAAGTCCCTATAAGGGCTTCAATGTCGAGTTTTCCGAGTATCGCCAGTATGTGCCCGGCGATCCCCTTAAAGACATAGATTGGAAAGTTTATGGAAGAACCGACAAATACTATATTAAAGAACACGAAGAAGAAACCAATCTGTCGGGTTATATGGCCATAGACAGCAGTGGCTCGATGTCTTACAAGGGTGCGGGCGCGATGAACAAGCTCGAATATGCTTCGACTCTTGCCGCATCGTTGTCGTATCTTATGCTCAGGCAGCACGATTCGGTCGGGCTTATAACCTTTGCAGAGGGCTTGCGTAAAATCATAAGACCCCGAACCGGAATGGCTCACCTTAAAGCAATATGTAATGAACTCGAAGCCACCAGAGCCTCAGACAAAACGAATATTGGCGACAACCTCGATCTGGTCGGGCAAAGCATGAAAAAGCGCGGCATTTTTATTCTATTTTCTGACCTTATGGACAACGCAGATACGGTAATAAAAAAACTTCGCCACCTGCGCTCGCGCAGGCATGAAGTGGTTCTTTTTCACGTTCTCGATCGAGACGAAATCACCTTTCCATTCGACGACACCACCATGTTTCGGGACCTGGAAGATGAGAGCGAAATTGTAACCGACGCCTATTCGCTACGAACAGAATATTTAAAAAGATTCAGACAGTTGACCGAAACCTTCAGGTCGGCTTTACGCAAATCAGGCATAGATTATTTAATAGCAGACACTTCTATGCCTCTGGAAACCAATTTAAGAAGCTTTTTCACCCGCCGTCAGGCAACTTCAGTGAGGTAAAGATGAGTTTAACTTTTGCCAGCCCATGGTTTTTGCTCGGATTGCTGTCTTTGGCAATCCCGATTTATCTTCATCTTTATCATCGCAAAACCCCTATAAGAAAAGAGTTCCCCAGTCTTCGCCTCATCAGGCTATCGGTTGAATTTACCGCCAGACGAAAAAAAATGAAAAACATCATTTTACTTGCACTGAGACTCTTTCTGCTAATTCTTGTCATTGCAGCGCTGGCCCGGCCTTTTATCGGGCAAAGTGCCAGTGCAAAAGCAACTTCAAGCAACCCGGCAGCCTCGGTAATTCTTTTAGACAACTCGATGTCCATGGGCAGCACTCATCAGGGCATATCTCTTTTTAACACCGCAAGAGCAAGGGCGCTTGAAATTCTTGAGCAGATGCAACCCGGCGACAAAGCAACGGTAGGGCTTTTAAACGACCCCGGCCGTCTGTTATATTCGCAACTGACCTGGGACCGCGACACCCTGAAAAAAAGTGTGGCCAACGCCCCCTTAAGCATGGCAGGCACCTCAATCTACTCTTCACTTCTTTCGGCCCTCAAACTTCTGACGCCCTTAAAAACATATAAACGAACTGTTTACGTCATTACCGACATGACCGAATCGTCCTGGAAACCATTAATTGAGCGATACAACCTCAAAGACATAGACCCGGGAATAGACCTTATTCTGGTTCCGGTGGGCGGTGCCACCCCCGAAAACATGGCAATCACCAGGCTCGAAAGCGGCGCACCCATAGTAATGGCGAACCGTGAAATGCCTTTAAAAATTAAAGTGGCCAACTTTTCTTCGCGGGCCAGAAAAAGCAAACTGGCCATTTCAATTAATTCACAGCGAAAATATGAACGTGAAATAGAGCTGCCGCCTGATTCAGAAAAAGAATTTTCAATAGACTGCAAGCTGGTAAAAACCGGAATGAATCACATCAAAGCCGACATTCAAACCGATGCCCTGCCTTTTGACAACGAACGCCACCTGGCAGTAAAAGTTTTCGAGCCCTGTAATGTGCTCATAATCAAGTCTGAGTCAAAAGAGCAAAAGGCAAACAATGACGACATCTTTTTAAAATATGCGATCAACCCGCTCAACAAAGCAAAAAGCAACAATTTCATCACAGAATCCCGCACTCCGACTGAGGCTGCCAACCTTGACCTTAACAAATACGCCGTAATATCGATATTAAACCTTAATCGACTTCCCGACAGTCTTATAGGAAAACTTTCACAATATATTCTGAATGGCGGCAACCTTATAACATTCATCGGAAACAGAGTAGACCCTGAATGGTATAACAAACACCTAATCGATAATCCCGGCGGCGAATACATTCTTCCGGCCCGTCTCTACAAAAGAGTTGGAAACGCAGTAAGCAAATCTATCGCATATCAAATGACAGATATAGACTTTGGTCATCCGGCATTTGCAATTTTTAACGAAGAAGGTAACGGTGACCCAAGCCGCGCCCATATTTATGAGTTTTTTCAGGTAAAACCTAACCCCGACGCACTGACCCTTTGTCGCATGAGCCACGGTCTTCCCGGGATTGTAGAAGAAAAAAGAGGTCAAGGCCGCTCTATGCTGATTACCTTTCCGGCCGACACTTCATGGAGCGACTGGCCACTAAAACCTACCTGGCTTCCATTTTTACACCAGACAATTATTGCAATGGTTACAAGTCAGGAGCTTGAAATAGGCAATATCAAGCCCGGCATGCCAATAGCGGCAACAATAAAAAACAAAGCTGCACAAGACATTTCGATGCTTTTACCAGATCAGAAAGAAATTGCGATCAATACTTCAGAAACTTCGTCGGGCCTTACCCATTTTTCCAGCCGGGAAACCAACCAGAACGGCTACTACCTGATCAAGGCGGGCAACGAAGTGCTCACCGGTTTTGCGGTTAACCCGCCCCCGACCGAAAGCAACCTGAAAAGAATTAATCTACGCAAAATTCCCAGATTTATAAGCATGAATATAGATACTTCAAAAACGACGGTAAAAGAAAAGGTGTCATTACTGAGAGAAGGCTATGACCTCAGCCGGGCAGCGCTCTGGCTATTGCTTGCCATTCTTCTTACCGAGTGCTGGTTTGCCAACAGAAAAACCTTAAGTAGAGTGAGAAATTAAATGTCAGCCATTCTCAAGTTTCTGGGTTTCAATCCCGGTCCGATACAAACAATAGAAAATATTTCGCTCAACCTGGCCTGGGGTTGGGCCGGTCTTGTATTGACTCTTTTGATTTTGCTGCCTGTAATTTACTTTCTTTATCGATTCGAAGAGCGCAAATTAAATAATAAAGATCGCAAAATCATTCTTGCCTTAAGATTTGCCTTTGTAATACTTTTTGCCCTTATGCTGACCGGCCCGGTATTAAGCATAGCCGGGCTGGTACCCCAGAAAAACAGACTCGCAATTTTGATCGACAGTTCAAAAAGTATGGGAATCAAAAGCGAAAGCCTGAGCCGACTCGATAAAATCAAGACAACATTCAGCCAAGGGCGCCTTATAGAAAAATTAGAGCAAAAAACAGGCATAAAACCCGAAATCTTTAGTTTTGCGGCCAATGTGTCACCCTTATCACAGGCAGAAATCAAACAATTCAATCTTAAAGCTAACGGCAACCAGACCAACATCAGCAAAGCCGCTGCCGACATCACCGGCAATCTCGGCGAAGGCAGCCTGCTTGGATTGATTATGATGACAGACGGAGTCCATACCGTAGGAGAAAATCCAGCTATCGCCCTGGGGAACCTGCGCACCCCGATTTATTTCGTCGGCCCCGGCGGAAGCGATCAAAGTAAAGATCTCGCCGTAAATATCCCGCGGCCGCCTGCAACCGGTTATTTGAACTCAAGCGTTAGAGTCAGCGGACAGGTAAGCCGATTCGGGGTAGATAAAGAACAAGTTGAAATACAAATAAACAAAAACGAACAGCCTTTCAAAACAATTAAAGTTAACTTTGACAAAAATAAAAACAAACAAAATTTTTCCTTCACTTTACCCTGCGATAAAGAGGGGTTGTTCAAATATGAGGTCAAAATTCCCGAGATCGAAAATGAAATTACAAACGAAAACAATCAAGCCGACTTTCTATTAAAAGTAGTAAGAGAACGACTTAACATTCTTTCTGTTTCAGGCAAACCCTCCTGGGACATAAAATTTATTGTTAATGCTCTTTCTACCGATCCTAACGCCGGCCTGGTTTCATGGGTAAGATTAAAAGACGACCGCTGGATATGCAACCGTGATTTCAAGCTTCAGGCTGCAGTAAGAAAGCCAACCCTGAGTAAAGACCTCGAAGACACAGATGTAGTTATTCTGCGGGGCGTACCCTATAACTTTATAAAACCACTTGCGCAGGAAATTTCTGACCGGGTCGAATCAGGCAATCTTGGGCTTTTGATTTTACCCGGCACCAAAGGTTTAAGAGATCTGGGCTACCAGAATACTGTCATCGAAAATTTACTTCCGGTAAAACCTGGCAACGAAAAATGGCGCGGAACACCTGGCAACATATTGTTAAGCTCTCAGGAAACACCTTACAACTTTTTGCGCCTGGTCGATGATCCGATCGAAAATGTCGAATTTTTTGCCACCCTGCCTAAATTCGACGGCCTTTATGAATACGGTGCCATCAGGCCATCAGCAGAGGTTCTTCTGCAAACAACCGTCAGAAGTAATGCAGACCCGCTGCCCTTTCTTATTCGAAATCGCATAGGACAAGGCAACTCGGTCATGATTACCGGCGCACCTATCTGGCCTATGGGCTTCAGACTTATTTCTTCAGACAAAGGCTTTTCTCCATATACCGCCTTTCTAACCAACATGCTCAAATGGCTGGCCAACCGCCGCGAAGATGCTCAGGTAAGCCTGGAGCTCGCCTCGGCCAAGGCCTATACCGGGCAACCTGTAAGTATAAAAGTATGGGTAAGCAATGCCAGACATCAGCTGCAATCAGGAGCGCAGGTAAGTCTGACCATTACTGACCCAAAAGGCGAAACAACGCCGTTGTCCTGCATGGAAACCTCGGAAAAAGGCTGTTATGAAGGAACTTTCGTTCCGGCTTTTCGCGGACTTCATAAAATCGAAGCTACCGCCCGAATGGCCGGTCGCGAACTTGGCAAAACTTCGATCGAGCTGCTCATAGATGCGCCAACAGATGAATTCGCCAACCCGGTTATAGCCGTAGAACAAATGAAAAAAATGGCAGAGGAAACCGGCGGTATTTACTGTAGCAGCGAGAACACAGATTTGCTGGTAGATTCAATCAAAGCTATTCCCGGAAAAAAAAGCGAAACTCGCCTATTAGACCTTCGCAACAGCTGGGCTCTGTTAATCCTGATGCTGATCTTTCCGCTTTGTGAATGGTATTTAAGACGCATAAGGGGGCTGAGCTGATGAAAAAATTTCTAATTGCCGTTTTTCTTGTAGTTATGGCGACTGCTCTCTCTGCCGCTGAATTTGACCGAATCGTTATACCGCGTGTTCGCTACGGAGGCGGGGGCGACTGGTATACCGGGCCAACCTCTATGCCCAATCTGCTGAAGCAGGCGCAAAAAAGACTTGGGCTACCGACCAGACCCGAAGATATAGCAGTCGAAATATCAGACCCCGAGCTTTTCAGATACCCCATGCTTTACATGACCGGTCATGGTCAGGTAAGGTTTAAAGACTATGAAATAAATAGACTTCTTACCTACCTCGACAATGGCGGCTTTCTATTCGTAAACGACTCTTATGGCATGGAGAAGTACATTAAGCGCGAAATAAAAAGGCTTTATCCTGATCAGGAACTTAAAATTCTACCAAAAGACCACGCCATATTTCATATGCTTTATGATTTTCCCAAGGGGTTGCCCAAGATTCACGAGCATGACAACAAGCCACCAACAGCTTTTGCGCTCTTTGATGAGGGAAGAATGAAAATACTCTATCTGCTCGAATCTGATGTAGGAGACGGGCTCGAAGACGAAGGTGTTCATCGAGTCGACACCCCTGAAATCAGAGAAAAAGCAATGCGTATGGCTCTTAACATACTTATTTACGCAATGAACCAGTGAGAAAAAAAATGCAGGAAAACAAAAAACTGGAATATTTATTAAAAAACTACGACAGCCTTAGCGACAGCTTAAAAAGCTCGCTAAAGCAATATCAGCGAGGGCGTCAAACCAGAGTATTCATGTCATGCATTTTCTGGTGGATAGTCCATTTTCTGGCTCTATTACTGGTATTTCTTTTAGTCGAACGAACCCCGATTCAATCTGAATTTTTACGCTTTTCGGCTGCGATCGGTGTTTATGCTGGTCTTATTTACTGGCTGATCAAAGGCGTTAAGGCCTTACTTTCTCCCCCCGACAGCGCAAACCTCGCAGTCGAAATAGAAAAAGAGCAGGAAAACGACAAATTTAATTCCGGTCTTTCCAGTGCGGCTGAGTTTTTGCAGCAAAAACCTGATCGCGGCACATCAGAACTGCTTAAAAAGCTTACTATTGCCAATGTAGCCGAGCAACTCAAGTCAGACGATACAGGCAAAGCCTTAAAAGCCTTTTCCCGCAAGCAATCGGCGTTTACCATGCTTTTTTTCATGATCATAGCCTTTGTCTGGTATTCATTATCACCCCTTGAAGTTGCTACCGGCGCACGCAGGCTTGTTTTTCCGCTAAGAGCCATAGCTCCATACACTTCTTTGAGCATAGATTTAGCACCGGGTCATGCAGTAGTTGCCCGCGGTGAAAACCTGGAAATCGCGGCGATCCCTTCAAGAAAAACCAATGATTCAATTAAACTCGAGCTTTTTGAACCTGACCAGGCCGAAAGCACATCTTCTGTAGAAATGTATCCGGACAGTCAGGCATCGGAATCTCGCTTTGTCTATAATCTCAATGCATTGCAAGACTCGATTGATTACCGGGTAAACTGCGAAAAATACAATTCACAGCGCTATTCGATCAAAGTAATGCCAAGGCCCGATATAAAGAAATTGCTGGTTACCCTTTATCAACCGACCTATATTTCTGATGGCCCGACCGAACTGCCCGAAGGCAAAGGTGACGCGAGCGCAATCAAAGGCAGCAAAATAAAAATCAAAGCTGTTGCCGACCAGAAGCTTGCCAAAGCCCAAATAGAACTCAAACCCGGCGGAATAAAAGAATGCGAAATAGAAAGCAATAATTCTTTTACTTACGAATTTACTCTTGCAACCGACACCAGTTACAGCATTCGCCTTGAAAACGAACTGGGCCTCAAGAACGAAAAACCCGTACAATACAGTTTAGCCGCCGTTACAGATGCATCGCCAACGGTAGAAATACTAAAGCCAGGCCGTGACCTGCCATTTCCAAAAACTAAAAGAGTAGACATCAAGGCAATAAGTCGCGACGATTTTGGCGTAAAAGCGATGGTTCTATATTATCGCATCGGCGACCGCAGATCACTTGTACCTCATAACCTCAAACCCGATTTCAAACCGGTAAAAGAATACGAAGTAGAATTTCCATGGCTGCTCGACACACTTGCAGTTCAACCCGGCGTAAAAATAAGCTACTTTGTTCAGGCCGAAGACGCAAAAGAGCCCGAGCCGAACATTGCCACTACCAGCACCTGGCATATTTCGATGCCTTCGATGTATGACGTTTACAGAGGCGAAGAAATGACCCAGGAAGAAGTGAATAAAAAGCTTCAAGATTTTTATGAAGCCCAGAAAATGCGGCGTGAATCTTTAATGAAGGCCTATGAGCAGATTAAACACGAAGAAAAGCTTGATTACGAAAGCCAGAACGCCATAGAAAACGCGCTAAAAGAAGGCGAAGAACAGCAGCAACAGGCAAAAAAAATCCTCAACAACCTGGAAGAACTCGAAGATAAAATGGAAGAGAATCCGATGAGTTCGCCCCAGGCGCTCGAGCGAATGCAGAAGGTCAGTGAACTGCTCAATGAGGTTCTTGATGAAGATACAAAAAGAACCATGAAACAGTTGCGCGAATCTTTAGAGCAAATGAAGCTTAACCCGGAGCAACTCGAAAAGTATCAGGAAGCCTTTAAAATGGATGAATACCTTAAAGGCCTGGATAGAACTGTAGAACTGCTCGAGCAGGTTCGCGAACAGCAAAAGTTTAATTCTCTCGGTCAGGCAATAGAAGACCTGACAAAACGGCAGCAGGAACTCGCCTCACAAACTGCAGCCCTGCAAAAGAAACAAAAAGAGTCAGGTCTCAACGACGAAGAAAAATCTAAACTAAAAGACCTTACCGACCAGCAGGAAAAAATAGGCCAGGAACTGGAACAGCTGCAAAAACAATCTGAAGAAATGACACAAAAGCGTGATAAAAAAGAGTTTCAGCAAAACCCTCTACTAGAAGATGTTAAAAATTTACGCGATAAAATGAAAAATAGTGACCATCAGAAAATGAGCAAAGAAATCAGTGAGCAGATGAAGAAGCAAAATCTTGATTCTGCATCAAAACAACAGCAACAAATGCTTAAATTTCTTGAAAAGCTCAAAAAGAATGCGCAAAAAATCTGCCAGTCATGCAGCGGCGGCACAATGCCCCAGCTCGACCTTTCTGACTTTATCAGACGCGCACTTAATATCAGTATTGACCAGGAAAATCTAAGATCCAAAATTAAAGACTTGCCGGCTCAGTTTATGCGCGGGCAACGCCCTGAAATAGAGGGGCTCATCGACCAGGTTTCCTGGCTGCAGGTACTTGTAAGGCAACAAGGCTCAAAGCTTGAATATGACCTGGAAAAGTTTGTCAAATCAAGCTTTTCAGTTGATCCGAACGCCATAGAAGCAATAAAGGGCACTCAATCAATCTTTGCTTCAATTGTAAAAGACCTCGAGGATCGTTCACTGTCAACTGCTGCCGAAGATCAACAAGAAATAATACGAAGATTCAACCAGCTCGCACAAGATTTGATGCGAGCTCAGGATCAGCAGAACTCCGGCAGTTCAAGCAGCAACCCCATGAACGCATTACAACAATTCAAAGACCTTACCCGCCGACAACTAAGCTTGCATCGCAAAATGATGCAACAACAAATGCAGCCCGGCAGCCAGCAAATGATGCAGCAACTACAGCAAATGGCCATGGAACAGCGTCAGATCCGCGAAGCGTTGCAGAAACTAATGCGCGAAAGCCGTCAGCAAATGAACACCCTCGGCCGTCTTGACGATGTTATCAATGAAATGAAAGACCTCGAAACCGAGATGCTCGACCCCAAACTTAAAAGAAAAGTTGCCGAACGTCAGAAAAGAATTTATGAGCGCATGCTTAGAGCCCAGAAATCTATTAGAAACCGCAAAGAAAAAAGCGAAGAACGCGAAGCACGCAAAGCTCGCGAAATAATACAACAACAACCCGACAAGCCAATCGGCGACATTGGAACAGACTCGCTCGATCTTTCCAAAGACTTTTTGACTGACTTAAAGGAAGACTTTCCAGAAAGCTATAAAGAAAAAATTAACGACTATTATCGTTCTTTAAATGTCTACGGTGAAAATCAATGAAAAAAGTATTAATGCTGGCTCTTTTAATTGCAATATGGCCATTTACCGCCCTCCAGGCACAATCAACATTTCAATTTCAGGTAGGTCAGGGTTCAAAACGATCTGCAAAAGCTGCCAACCTTTATCAACAGGGCCAATCGGCTATGCGAAACCGCCGACTAAAAATCGCACAAAGCATTTATGAAAAAATAATAAGCGATTATCCCGACGATGTTTATGCGGTGCTGGCTCAAAGAATGCTGGTAGAAATTTTTTGCGATCTTAACGAGCACGAAAAGGCTCTCGAACTGCTTAAACAAATTCACGACGACGCTGATTTTCCCGACAATAAAAACTTTGCCCGCAAAGAAATGCTCGACATTCTTTACAAACTCAATCGCTTTCGTGAAGGTATCGAACTGCTTGAAAAGTGGCGCAAAAACGATAAAAACAACATATTTCTTAATCGGCAACTTGCAAAGTTCTTTCTGCAATCCGGCAGAAAAGATGAAGCATGGTTGCTGCTTGAAAACATTTTACAACAAACCGCTTCGCCACAGGTTTTTAAAGACCTGCTCGATCTGGCAATAAAAAGCGGTGAAGTAGAAAAACTTATAAGCACTCTCGAAAGAAGACGAACCAGATTCAAAAGCCGTGATTATAGCGACTTTTTATCTGACTGTTACCTCGCCTTAGACCGCAAAGACAAAGCAATCGAAGTTTTAAAAAATACCCCAAACCTCGACAACCAATTACGGCTGCTCAAAAAGCTTGCCGAGCTGCAAATCGACAGCAATCAAGTTAAAGAAGCTTATAATACACTGCTAAAAGTCGAAAATATTATCAAAGAAGACTGGGATACCCTGAAAAAACTCGGGCACTGCCTGTTTTTAATGAATCGTAAACAAGAAGCTATTCAAACCTGGCAAAAGCCCTTCAAAAGGCGTCATTTTCGTCGTCAGGAACAATACATAAAGTATACAACGGTATTAATCGACCATCAATTATACGAAGAAGCCCTTAAAGGCTATGCCGAAGGCCGAAAAGCTCTTGGCAATCGAACCTTGTTCGCCGAAGAAGTAGCAAGCGTTCTCGAAGCCCTTGGCCGAAAAAAAGAAGCACTAAACGAATATATCCAGGTTCTGGTTAATGGCACATTCAAAAAGGAAGTGTTCGAAAAATTATATGCCGGCAAAGAGTCGGCAAACCTTAATCTCGAACAGCGCCTGCGCCGGCAGCTTTCGTCAGGCTTTAACGTTGCAATTCGGCAAGCTCTGATGGAGCTGTATTTCAGGCGAAAAACAAGCGACAGCGCCGATAAAATAGTAGAACTTGTCAAATCGAGCGGCGGCGTTCTAGATGATTTCTTCTACGAGCGCCTTTATCAAGATGCGGGGTTTTATGCCGGCAATTTCCACTTTGCTTTGTGCCATAGAATGATTGGCGAAAGCACCGATTCAACTCTGGCTCTAAGAATAGGGCTGTTAATTCTTGAAATGGCAAGGGTTGAACCCGTTTATAATCAGGCTGCATATAATGAAGTTGCTGCCCTTATTAAGAAGGGAACTATAGCTGATGCAGATCTAAAAGCACAATTGCTGGTAAAACTGGCAGACTTTTCTTTTTATCAATTGAAAAAAGTCAAAGAGGCAGAAAGCCATGTCGATCAAATTTTACAGACTGAACTACTCAAAGCCTCACCCACACAGGGGCTAGAGGCTGCTGTATTGAAGGCTCATATACTCACATGTCAAAAAGATTTTGCCAGAGCAGAATCTTTACTCAAGCAAAATCATGAAATGGTTAAAAAAGCCATGGAGAATATTTTTGCAGCTAATCCCGTTGGCGAAAGCGATTACTTAAGCCATATAATTTACGAAATGGCTTTTTTAGAAATGCATCGCAATCAGCCTCAAAAAGCTTTAGACCTTTTAAAAGAAATTATAGAAAATTATTCGGGCTCAATATTTACAAATGATGCTTTAAAACTTGCTTTGTTTATAACCCGAACCTCGGTAGGAGATTTTTCTCTGGCCAGAAATTACCTCGGGGCAAAAAGACTGGCGGCAATTGGCGATTGTAAAGCTGCCGTAGAAAAATTCAACGAAATTATTAAAGAAAATCAGACTGCGTCTTCAACCCCACTGTTAAAACAAGTCGAAGCCGAAAAATTAATTGCCGGAAGTTTTTATACAGCAGCCGACGAAATACTTAGTCAGCTGCAAGATTTTACCAGCCAGAACTCGGATCACTTTATGGCAGCAGATTTAAGAAAGCTCGAAATTGATATTTCTCGCAGGGTCGGCAAAGATAAAGAAACAATAAAAAATCTTATTCAGAACTTTGCCGACGACTTCCCAAATGATTTGCGGGCCGGGCGTTATAGAAAGCTACTCGAAACAGGGCAAACCCATATTGTTTTGCCGCAAAACTGGCCACAAGAAGCCGAAGAAGCACCTTAAGACATTTAGATTGCTTCTTCGCTACGCTCATCGCAATGACAATTCCGAGTCGTCATTGCGAGCAAAGCGAAGCAATCTTTGATAATCTAAAATTTAATATTAAAAAAAACATAAATGCCTTGAAATTCATTATATTACTTAATATATAATCACTGCCCACCAAACTAAAGACAGGCAAGGAGTAGAAAAAATGAAAACAAATCTCAGACTAACTGTTCTGACCCTGTTTTTGCTTATTTTTTCTTTATGCAAAGTAGAAGCACAGAATCTTTTAATTCCGATGGATGACACCCAGAACGATCATCTGCGGGCTTATGGCCTTACTTACTATATACTCGATGAAACCGGTACAGATGTCGAATGGCTGCTCAACTTCAGAGGCGGCTCATTTCTAGCCAAAGATTTACCGGAAATCAGAAATAAAGCAAAAGCCTTAGGGGTAAGCCTTGAAACAGTCACTTCAGGTCAGGTTAACCAGATCTATGCAAAAATAGAAGCAGAAAATATGGAAAGAGTGCTGCTCGAAAAAGCTCCCAAAGTGGCGGTTTATTCTCCAGACTATGCAGAACCCTGGGATGACGCAGTAACTCTGGTACTTAACTATGCCAAAATTCCCTTCGACAAATTCTACGATAAAGAAATCATTAACGGTGAAATAAGCAAATATGACTGGATACACCTGCACCACGAAGACTTTACCGGTCAATTCGGCAAATTCTACAGTTCATTCAGATTTGCGGGCTGGTATAGAAAGCAGGTTACCAGATCCCAGCTAGAAGCTCAAAAGTTTGGCTTCAAAAAGGTCAGCCAGCTTAAACTTGCCGTTGCCAGAGGCATAAAACAATTTGTTCTCGATGGCGGCTTTTTGTTTGCCATGTGTTCTGCGGTTGACACACTCGACATAGCCCTGGCCGCTAACGGAGTAGACATAGTGGCTAAAGAACTCGATGGTGATCCAGTAGATCCAATGGCACAGAGTAAGCTCGATTATGACCAATGCCTGGCTTTTCAAGATTTCGAGTTAATATCTGATCCGATGATTTATGAGTTTTCCGATATAGACGTATCAAACAATTATCGCGGCGAACCCGGAACATTCCAACTTTTTGCATTTGCCGCCAAAGTCGATCCTATACCGACAATGCTGACCCAAAACCACCGCAATGTTATCGACGGCTTTTTCGGGCAAACCACGGCCTTTCGAAAATCTCTACTCAAACCCCATGTTACCATTATGGGCGAAAACAGTGACGGCGTATCGGTAAAGTATATTCATGCCGACTATGGCAAAGGTTTTTTCAGTTTTTACGGCGGGCATGATCCCGCAGATGTCAGTCACATTGTAGGCGAAGGGCCCACCCGGCTCGAGCTCCACAAAAACAATCCGGGTTATCGCCTCATTCTTAACAATATTCTTTTCCCTGCCGCCAAAAAGAAAGAAAGAAAAACCTGACCTGAAAAATGATTTCAATTTTTCTTCATCTATTAGTTTTGGGATTCGCCACTGTGCATTTTCGCGGCTATTATGCTGCATTTCCACTGACCG
>JBNJGH010000069.1:0-18117 GCA_051747585.1 Candidatus Rifleibacteriota bacterium | reverse complement strand
CTGGCGATGCCTGAGAAATCCGGCTATGAAGTTTTAAAGGAACTTAAATGGCTCAACCCGGGCATACCGGTTATAATATGCTCAGGTTTTGTTGATTTAAGGAGCGAAGAGCTTGAAGAACTGGATATTTCGGCTGTTCTTAGCAAACCATTTCAATTTTCTGATCTGGAAAAAGCCTTGTTAAAAGCCCAAATAATCTACCGTTAAAGCTGAGGCATATAAGGTAAAGCACCATTTTTCGTCATTCCGGCCGAATGAAATGAGAGCCGGAATCCAGGGTCAGGGTAATAAGTTTTGTTTCTTTAATAAAAAACGACGATTATTCTGGATTCCTGATCCGGTTAGAACCGGTCAGGAATGACGGGCCAGTATGGTCCCTGAGCGGAGTCGAAGCGAAGCAATCGAAATGTCTTGAAACGGTTTCCACAAACAAATGGATAATTACCAGTAAATTGGGTAGCAATTCTCGGTGAACCGTTATTAGCTGGTTTTCAAAAAAATTGGTTTGATTTCTTTCTATCAAATATCGAATTTTTACCACGGAGAGCACAGAGTGCACCGAGACGATTTTTTAATCTTTTTCAGCCTATGTTCACAATATTACTCAGCATTCAGAAAAGCATTAATGTTTTTCTGAATACTGAGTAATATTGTGAAAGCCGGACGGTGAAACCGCCGGCTGATTGTCCAAAGGACAATCCACGGCTGAAAAAGATTCTCTGTGCTGCTCTGCGAGCTCTGTGGTTATTTTCTTTGTGGCCTGGAGGCTTGGTGTGAGGTAAATTCTTTTCTGAAACGAGTTGATAGTCGCTCACCGAGAATTACTATAAATTGGGGATGGGAATTGACGCTTTAGAATTTAATCATTAAACTTAGGGGTACTAAACAGATATGATGTGTCCTCAGGAGGAGTTTATGAATAAAAATTTAAGACTGAAGGCACCTGCTATAATACTGCTGTTAGGCTTTTTGCTTACACTTCAGAGCGCCCAGGCAGGAGCATTTTCTGACATACAACTCTGGTTCAAAGAAAGAGTCGAGATACGCCAACATTCAAAATCTATTACCAACGAGGTTAAACAGCTTTACAGTGAACGCAATAGCATCAAGAATTTCGCTGAAGGAGCGAGCACACTTGTTCAGTCATACAGAGGCATTACCAGGAAAAATGCAAAAGCAAATATTCCCGAACTGATTAAGATAGCAAGGGCGATATCTCAGGTTGTAAAAGGCTACCAGCGGCTTGCACCCAAAGCGGAAAGAATGTACAAAAGAGCCCGGCCCAGCATGAAGTATTTTTCTGAACTTGCGGACGAAACCACAACCATACAGGCAGCCAGGAAACGAATACGAGTTAAAAGCTTTTCTAACAGCAGGCTGAACAAGCTTGCCGGCGCTCATGGCTGGGGTAAAGTTTTCTCATCCATAAAAGAAAATCCGCTGAATATTTTTCGCTGGGGTCGTCTCAGAGACGAATATAAAATGGGGAAAGTAGAAGCCAAACTTCCATTAAAATGCGCCCAAATTGCTTTTGATGCTACCGCTTATTTCGCTGCAGCCCGAGAATCAGTAAATGAACTTCTTGGAATCCAACAGGAAATAGAAGGCATAATGGGTGGAAATCTCGAGGCTATTTTAAATGTTGGCAACACCGTCGAAAGCATTAAAAACTCGGGAAACAGCATTGAAGCGATTGGCGATCTTGCTGAAAACGGGACTCAGCTTTTAAATAAAAGATTTATTGAGTTGGTAAAAGTTCAGCAGGAATATGTAAAAACGACTAACTCTTATAACCGAAAATACAAAAAAGAAGAGCAGAAAGATAATAGCGACAGAGTTGCAACCACCGGCTCTTCAAATAACAACTATGAACCGCAGGCATCCGAAAGACCCGTTAACACAACCGGTGGCATAAACGGCATAGAATCTGTAAATTTGCAAAAGGCCATGGAAGTATACCAGGAAGCCTATACAAATTACATAAAGATCTCCCAAAACCAGAATGCCGACAATGCTGAAGTTCAGCAGGCAATTAATGATTTACGGCGGGCAAAACAGCTGGTAAATCAGGTTAAATCGCAAGCAAGATAGGGATTGCTTCGTCGCTCTGCTTCGCACAAAGCTACGCAGAACTCCTCGCAATGACACCATATTCGCTCCCTGAGCGGAGCGATGCACTGAGCGAAGTCGAAGTGTCGAAGGGAGACCAGGTCAGGTATCCGTTTATTGGTGGTTTAGACTCCGCTCAACCACCAATAAATAATTGCAATCTTGCAACTATTTACTCTGTGATTTAAACTATAGTTCATGGAGAATACTTCCGGTTCAACTTCAGGCAAATCTCAGCCAAAAAAACAAAGCTTTCCAAGAAGCCTGTGCTTTTTTATACTGCTGGTTCTTCTGCCCTTAATGGCTCTTTATGTCGCTCTTGACCACCTGCAACAAGGCCTTGAAAAAGAACAAAAAGAATCAGCACTTGAAGAAATGGCTGAAATCACGGCTCATCTGACAAGGCTGGCTACACCCAAAACCTTTTTTGAAAACAGACTGAGACGTCTGGCAAACGATTTTCGCTGGGCTGAAGAAGTTAACGATGTAGTTTTCAAGGGTTATAAGGAGGCCACCGATCTATATCTTTTCAACTCTGAAGGCAAAAGAATTCCATGGCAAGGCGGCACAATCGGTAAAAGACGTATTTCTGAGAAATTTTTAAAAATTCTTATCACCTTAAACAAAAATCCTCTGGAATCGATTTCTAATCTGGATCAGACTATAGCAGCCTCATTCTCGGGCAACTCTGCGACTATTTACAGCTTAAGCAAAACTCCCGGATCTTTACTTAATTTTCAAGGTCTTGGTTTACGAAAGTTTGGTTCATGGTTCAAATTAATACTTCCGAATAATAAAACCGGCTATCTTCTGGCTTTTGTCGATCCGGAAAATATCAGCAAACACCATCTTGCAGAACGAGCGATAAGAAAAATTCAAAATTTTGCCGGCGACACCTTCAGATTTGCCTGGCTTGATGTGAACAATCCTATATACAACAGCTGCACCAGGAACCTTAAGGTAAGCAACGAAGGAGAAGAACTTTTAAGTCTCAATGGGCTTAAGTCCAGGTTTTCTTTTGAAAATCAGTTAATTGCCTTAAACGATACTGAGGAAGGAATAAGACTGGTTTGCTTTCGCAACATTCCCAGACCGCCCGAAATACTGGAAAAATATTTTAGTTTGCTCGGAATTCTTATACCAGTATTTATTCTGTTTTTTATCTGGAAAACAGTATTTAACGTTCGTTTGGATCTTTCAGTCGGCATTCAATTTTCACTGATTTTCGGCTACACTGCCCTTACGGGGATCTTAATTCTTCTGGCCGGCATAGCCGCTTTTCAAAATAAAAAGCAGGCATCAATCATTGCAGAAAAGAAACAGGAAGCCATTAAAATTCTGGAAAAAACCGACCGGGATTTTATTGCCTCCTATGGTGATTTACTACGGCAATACAGGCACCTGAGTCACCTGCTCAGCCTGCGCGACAGTAAACCCGAGAAAATTCTCAAGCCTCTACAAAGGGGCCATAAAGAAGGTAGCATAGCCTTTGCCGGCTTTACCGATCAGAATGGAAATTATGTTTTCAGGGCCCCCCGACACACAAGAGAAAGTCAGATAACAGCTCTGGAGGGAAAATACTCCAATTTGATAAATTCTGTGTCTCTGCAAATAATTCAAACCTTTAATTCTACCCGACAGGCAGGGAAAACCCAACAACAAGATGTTATAGGAGTGAGCAATATTTCTGCCAGACCGGTAGAAAGCCTTTTGTACAACCGCTCAACTTTGCAAAACATCACCTTTGACGGTGACGAAACGATTACCTTTATGGACCTTGCCATAAACGCTTCTGATACGGCAAAAGGTTGCCTTTTTATAATTCATGAACCTCAGAAATTACAAATTAGTTATTTAAATTCGGCAGGAAATAAAATAAATCGCGCCACCGGATTTACTCTGGCTGCTTTTCCCAAATCAGCCGCCATCAAAAGTCATTTTTTCCCAAGATATTCAATGTCAAGAGAACTACCATTATGGAAACTTCAAGATCTGGTAAATCAAACCCAGGTATCAAGTTTCAAAATAGGTCGCATCAATAAAAAAGAGGTTTTGGTAGCGGCAACACCGGGTTCGAACCTCAGGAATTACAACCTTTTTCTTATCATGCCTCTGGGCGCAATAAAAAATGAAGCAAATCAGCTGACGATACTTTTTATAGCAGCAACAATACTTGCAATAATTTTTATTGCGGTGCTTAGTGGAATGCTTGTAAGGTCACTAATTACACCTATATCTAATCTTGCCCAATGCGCCGGGGCACTATCGGGATCTGCGCAGCAACAGAAACTGGTTGTTCCTGAAGGCAATGAATTGGAAAGCATTTCGACCGGGCTTGCTGATTTGATCATCAAAGTAAGAGAGTTTAACGAAGGGCGCTCGATAAAGAAACATCTGCTTCCACCAGTGGCACTTAAAAATGGGAATCTTATTTGCGATGGTTTTCAGATTTCCAAAAGTGCGGATGAAAAAGAAATTTACCATTTTTCCAATATGGATAAAGAAAACAGCCTCGTATTTTTTATGAGAACAAACCAGACCGGCATAGAGGGGTCTCTAAACCTTTCTATGGCCAGAATGGCCATAAGGCTTATTTCAGAAGAACTTAACGTAAATACTAGTTATAATATTTTAAAAACTCTGGAAGAATATTTCAGAATCAATTTGAGAAGGCAACTTGGCGGAGATTTTTTCCTGGGCATTTTTAACCATGCTGAAGAAAAACTTAATTATGCAGGCTGCGGTGAGATAACTGCTTTTCTTATCGACTCAGAGAATATAAAGCTACACAAGCTGGAATTTGAGGCAGATTCGCTGGGCAGCTCAGATTTTTATTCGCAGTCTTCGAATGAAATTTATTTTGGAAAAGGCATGAAAGCTTTGATATTATCGCCAATATTATCAGCCAACTGCAATGAAAAGCTCAAAGAAATTGTGCCTTCGCTAGCCAGAAAGAATATCAGCGAAGCGAAATCTACCCTACAGTCTGAAGCAGAAAATCATTGTCGGGGAGATTTTGTAGATTCGGCCAGCTTAATCATTGTTCACCTGCAGAAAGAGGATCAAAAGACATGAGTTCCGGTTACAAGACCAGTTCATCGCCCAAAAAAGACTCAGGTAGAAGGTTTATTCGCTGGTTGTTAATAGTTGTTTTAATCTGGGGAATTCCGTCAAGCATATTCTGGGCGGGTATTAATTTATATTTAAAGGATCGAATAAAACAAAAATCACAGGAAATTTATTCTGAACTCAACAACCAGCTAGATAATTATATTTACAACAGCGCACCTGAAACATTTTTCCAGCCTGGTTTCAATAAGCTTTTTGCCCAACTGAAAGGTTTGCCTGCCAATAAGGAAATACTTGAAAGAATAATTGATGAGTATAAAAATACCTGGCCAAACCAGCTTATGGAAATTTATCTCTTTAACGGAAAAGGGGAAATACTGGAACTCAAAGGTGCAAAAGATGAGCACGAAATCTTTTTTAAAGTAATCAATTCCGAATTTCAAGCAAATGTTGAAATTCTTCGCAAAGATCTGGAAAAAATTGGTAATTTTTTACCCTATCCAGATTTGTCAGTTAATTATACAAGAGAACAAAAAGGAGAAGTCATAAACCTGGGTAATCCTGACAGGTTTTCTTACTGTTTTTATAATTGCGACAAATCAATAAATCGAGAGTTTGTAGCTGGAATACTTATTTTTGTTCATGCTGAAAATATTAAAAACGAACGAATTCTTAACCTCACACTGCAGGAAAATCAGAAAAAAAACTTCGGGTTCGTAAATTCCGATGGCGATTCCAACCTTCCAGATGTTTTAAAAGATTTAACTCCCGACGAGCTCCTGGCCTATTTTAAACAATATCCCGTCAATCAATTTCAAATTAAGAATCTTCTTATAAGTCTGGAGCGCTTCGATGAATATATACTTGTAGCGGGAGCCAAAGAGGTTCCTTCGGTTTCCAGTTACATTCTTACTACCATTATTATTCTATTTATAATTGTGAGTTTTATATTTCTAAAACTCAGTTACCGCATCGTTGTTTTGGAACTAAGGTTTCAACACAATGTAAGACAGAGACTTTCGGGCTTATATGCACTTTGTTATGCGCTACCTCTTATGGCCGCCGCGTTTTTAGCTGTACAATATATGTTTGAATTCAAACATTCCCTTACAGCAGAAATAAAACAAAAAAACTACCGGCGCCTTGCGGAGATAGATTCGAGCTTTCAGAGATTTATAACTTCAAGACTTCTGCAGTTAAGAAAGTTTTCAAAAGAGATACAGGAAGTTGTGCAAGATCCTGATGCCATAAGAGAAAAAGCTAAAGAGCTCTATCTTAACTTTGATACTGACAGTATACATGTCGTATCGTCGGCCAGTAAGGTAATTTATTCTACAAACCTGCTCACAGCCGAAATAAGGCGTCATTACCAGAAAAACGACAAGCAACGCCAACAAATTCTCGAAAGTTGGAAAGCAAGACACGCAAAACTAAGTAAAAGCCATATAAAAATGCTTTTCAGCCAGGGCGATAAAAATGGCAGGCCAATTGAACCTGAAATTCCTAAAAACCACGACTCTTTTCTAAAGCTCTTCGAGAGCACTGCCATCTCAGCGATGGAATTTTACAACCGATCCAGAGATATTCTCAAACCAATAAAAAGAACCAGCTCCCGCCTGGTAGTCGACACTATTATCGAATCAAATTCTCAATCGCTTTTTCAATCGGCACGCACCAACATATCAAAATTTACACGAATTCAAGGCATCGACGAAATTTTTCTTGCTTATCTCGACATTCTGCCAGGCCCATCAAAGGAAGCCTGGTATGCATTCACCGCTCTTGTTGATCTGGTAAATTATGAACGTCAATATCTTGAGCTGCTCTACTCTGACCTTGAATCCAGATCAGAAATATTGAACAAAATTTATCCTGAAGAAGACATAAGAGCAATTTCAAATCATTCTTTTGCTCCAAATTTTCCAACTGTGCTTGAGTTTAAAAAGTTCAAAACAATAATTAAACGTAGTAAAAGTGATTTCAAAACCTTTACCCAGCGAATGAAGGTAGAGGGAAGAGACTGTCTGGTAAGTGTTTTAAAGGCTTCCTACATGAAACATTACGTTTTACTCAAGGTTTTTCCCATAAATCAGATTAATGAACTTTACAATCAAAGACTATATTTAATTCTCGGACTATTTGTAGCTGTTATAATTATCGGGCTGGCTCTGGCTAAAATGCTGATTAAACTTTTTATTGAGCCGATGAATGACATCATGACAGGGGTTAAGTCTCTGGCAGCCAGAAACTATGATCACCGAATTC
The DNA here is from genome assembly GCA_051747585.1 of Candidatus Rifleibacteriota bacterium. Classification (GTDB taxonomy): domain Bacteria; phylum Muiribacteriota; class Ozemobacteria; order Ozemobacterales; family Ozemobacteraceae; genus DYKG01. Next base: position 10,674 of record JBNJGH010000069.1, on the reverse strand, counting down.
CGGTTAATTCTGAAAATGAGTTTGGTGTACTTGCTTCAGCCTTCAATGATTCGGCTCATATTCTTAAAAGACTCGCCATTTCCGAAAGGATCCGCAAAAATCTTTACCCACAGTCCGAATACAGATGTGGAAGCTATTTGATATCTACCGCAAACTCAAATTCCAGAATAATTTTAAGTGATTTCTTTGATTATTTCCCGCTGAAACAGGGCAATTACGCTGTAATTCTGGCAGAGATATCAGGAAACGATATTTCAGCAGCTTATCTTACTGCGATGCTGAAAACTTCTTTTACTCTTCTATGTCCTTCATTTCCTGACAAGCCCGAATTTATTCTCAAGAAACTAAACCAGATTCTGCTGCCATATTATGAGAAAGGACATCTAACAACCTGTTTTATAGGCTTTATTAATCCGACAAATGACTCTATGTTGTGTGCAAATGCGGGGCAATCTTATCCGATTGCCATAAAGCACAAGTCTTCGGATAAAGCAGGTAGTTTTATCAGTCTTCCCTCAACTCCGCTTGGTCTCGGCCCTGACAACACTTTTAATCAGCATGAAATTTCTCTCGAAGACAAGATGATCGTTTTATACTCAGACGGAGCAGTTAACCTTACCGACAAAGAAGGCATGCGTATCGGGCACGAAAAATTTCGCCAGATCGTCAGCGAGGCAATAGAAAAAGATTCGAGAAATCCTTCCAACGCTATTCTAGAGAAACTCAATCAAATTTCGATGAATTTACCATGGCGCGATGATATAACAATTTTAACCATCCAGAACAGAATTTAAGTCCGAAAATCGCTCTATGGTTGGCTTTTTACTTGCGGGCAAATTCCTGTAAATATACAATGGCTTTGCGGGCCAAGGTTTTATCAGCACCGGATGCGATTCGGAAGAATTCACGCAAAGCATCGATATAAACAGGGTTTTTCTGATAAGACATTGCAAGAACAACCTTTTCTCTAATTTCTTCATCATCGTCATTAAGCATTTGAATCAAAAGTTGCTCAACTTTCTTACCTTTCATTCTTGAAAGAACAAACACCCCTGCCTCTCTGATTCGCTTATCCGGATGTTGAGGTAGAGAAATAAATGCCTGAAGTATTTTAGCGGCGCCAAAATTGTTGAGTGCATTACGTGCTGCCTGAGCCAACAAAGGAATTTCTGATTTCAAAAATGGACAAATATGCATTACAGCCTGAGGATTACCGGTTTTTTCAAGTCCCTGAATCGCTGCCAGACCGACACGATGGTCATCATGATACAAAAGACTTGCCAGGGTATCTATAACAGAGGGATCTTTATAATTACCCAGCTCTCGCGCTACCAGAGCGAGTCTAACCGGCTCAGGACGAGACAAAACATATTCAATTAAATAAGGTATATGTGCCGGATTTTTTTCTGCAAGCAAACTTCTCAGTTCACCGTCAGATATTGCAAGCATCTTGAGCTTTCCAACAAGATCATCTTTTAAAGCTTCCTCTGACAGGTCTATGGAAACCTGGTCCACCGAACCGGCAACTGTGCCAGGAGGTTCTTTGTAGAAATTTGAGTCGGCACCTGCGGCCGTACCTACGATAGAATTCTGATAGGAACTGCGTGAATGTGCCGGTATTTTATCTTTTAAAGCTTTGCGACAAAGCTTACTCCACAGGTCTTCAAGCTCAGGGTCAGCTGCGACCGGGTCTGGGCGCTGAACCCGCAATAAATTTTTTGTCTGGTCGATTTCTGCCTGTCTTTTTTCACTTAAGCTTTTATATTTATCGGGGCTGGGAGGAGAAGAGTCTGCCGGAACATCCTCTGAAAGCTGGGCTTTTTTATCGTTTTTATTTTTAACGGCCTCTTCGGACTCAGCTTCTGAATCTTCACTATCGGTTTCAGTTTCAGACTCTGGCTCGGCTGCAGGATCAGCTTCAGTTTTGCCCTTCGGCTCTACCTCGACTTGCTGTGGTTCTGCTTTATTAACAGGAAGAGATTCTTTTTCCGGGTCCTGTCCTTCAGTTTTAACCTGCTTTGGCTCTTGCGCTTCTACCTTTTCAGTTTCTTCTTTAGTATCTGCTTTAGAGTCGGATACATTAGCCTCTTTGTTTTCTGAGTCAGAGGATTTTGTTTTATCTTTATCAGATTTTTTCTTTTTACTTTTTTTCTTTTTTTTGCTTTTCTTGCTTTTTTTGTCGGTCTTTTCTGCTGTATCTTCAGTTTTTTCTCCAGATTTTTTATCTTTGCCTGAATCTTCAGAAATAGCTGCCTGAAGCTCAGATTGCAAATCTTTGCCGGCTTCGGGGTCTTCGCCTTCTTTTATTTCTTTTCCACCTTCTTTTTTGGCGGCGGCCTTTTTTTTCTTTATCTTGTTAGCGATAAGAACTATTGGTAAAGCAATAGCACCAAGCACAATAGTCCAGAATTTTTTCACCAGTGCCATATAATAAGCCATTGCCGCGTCAGGATATGGCTTTTTGGCACTCTTTGCCTTAGAAAGATAGGTTAATGCTTTTCCAAGATCGGGTTTTCGTGAGTTTTGATAATATAACCCCAGTGCATAATTTGCCAGCGAACTGCGACGGTCATGACGCAAGAGTCCTCTGGCTGCGCTGTTTGCCGCACGCCAGTTGACTTTTTCTGATTTAATCAAAGATTCTAAATAGATTTCGCTGAGTTCTTTAGATTCGGCAAGAACGTCATCAAAACCCGATAGCTCTCTAACTACTCGCGGATATTTTTCTGCCTTTAAAAGAGGCTTAACCTCCTGGAGTAATTTGGCAGGATCAGCAGATAAAGCAGGTAATTGTGCCGATTCCTTTTCTTCTTGTTGCTCCTCGGGTTCTTGTGGAGGTGGTGGCTCAGCCGGTTGTTCCTGCGCCTGCTCTTCAATATTTTCTGACGCAGTTCCGGTATTTTGAGTTTGCTCGTCATCAGAAACAATAAAATCATCTAAGTTTTCAGTTTGAGCAAAAAGATCAGAGTTAAGAAAAACAGGCAGCAAAAGCGTCCATATAAGTAACGCCCAAAATGCTTTGCTGTCTCTTTGCCTCTTTAACATTTAAAGTCAGTCCCTTAATCTGGGTTTGCAACTCTTTTTCCCGTTAACAAAAGTATGTAAATAGTCTAACTCATCGTCGATACCTTTTTCCATAGTTGAAATACGAGTTGTTAAAGACGGGCTGTCTTTTTTGCTTCCTTCCCAGGGGTATTTATCGGGAAGAAATTTTTCCTCTTTTTGCGCATCCTCCCGGGCAGCTTGCCGCCGCATAGCCTTCAATTCAGACTGATAGTATTTTGGAGGGTTGGCAGGGTCTTGGCGACACCCCGTAATAACATATCCCGAAGCAACAATAGCAAACAAAATAAAAATTCTAAATTTAAAATCAATTAAAAATTTAAGCATAAAAAATTTCCCGATCTGGAGACAGAATTATTCAGCCTAGTAATCGGGAAACTTTCAGGTTTTATTTATAGTAGATGAGCAAATAATTCGGTAGAAAGATACCGTTCGCCATTACTTGGAAATAATGTCACAATTCTTAGCGGTTTTTTACCCGGACGATTTTCGTTGATAATTTTCCTGCAGGCAGCTGTTACTGCCCCTGAGCTTATCCCCACGAACAAGCCTTCGCTGGAAGCCAGGTTTCGTGCAGCTGCAAAAGCCTCTTCATTGGAAATTTTAATTACCTCAGAGATAAGGCTGGTATCTAAAACCTGAGGAACAAATCCTGCTCCTATTCCCTGAATTTTATGAGGGCCAGGCTTTCCCCCTGATAAAACCGGAGAGTTCTCGGGCTCTACAGCGAACACAGGAGAATCGATATTGTTTTTTTTAAGGCATCTTGCCACACCGGTAAGAGTACCTCCGGTTCCGACACCAAATACAAAAGCATCAACTTTTCTGCCTCCAAGTGAGCGTAAAATCTCAGGACCGGTAAAGGTTTCATGAACTGTTGCATTAGCAGGATTAGCAAACTGGTCAGGAATGAATGACTTCTTTGTATTTTCAGCCAGCTCTTTTGCCTTTTCAATCGCTCCCTTCATGCCTTCTGCGCCCGGAGTCAGAACCAGTTCAGCCCCATAAGCCCGCAGGATTTTTTTTCGTTCATCACTCATGGTATCAGGCATTGTCAAAACAAGTTTGTAGCCTTTGGCGGCAGCTACCATTGCAAGTCCGATTCCGGTGTTACCAGAAGTCGGCTCGATAATTACACTTTCTTTACCTAGCTTTCCGCTTCTTTCGCCCCTTTCAATCATTGCCAAAGCGATTCTGTCTTTAACCGACCCACCGGGATTATAATATTCTAATTTTGCGAGAATTTCGCCTTCTTGCGGGTCACAAATTTTATTGAGTTTTACCATCGGGGTATTGCCGATGCCCTGGGAAATATTTTCAATAATCATTCTAGGCTCCTTTTGCCATTTTATGCTTTTTGTTGCGGGATGAAATTTTAAGGTCTGCTTTACTGATGAGAACTCTGGTCTCGGGAGGAATAGACTCAGTCAACCAGACATTACCGCCAATCACCGAATTTTCACCAATTATGGTATCGCCGCCCAATATAGTTGCGCCGGCATAAATACAAACACCATCTTCAATTGTAGGGTGTCTTTTGGCTCGTCTTATAACCTGGCCCCGTTTATCGCGGGGAAAATTCAAAGCACCGAGGGTTACCCCCTGATAAATGGTAACTTCGTCTCCTATATCGGTTGTTTCACCAACTACAACACCGGTACCATGATCGATAAAGAAACTTTTACCGATGTTGGCTCCCGGGTGAATATCTATACCAGTTCTTGAATGGGCCCATTCAGTCATGATCCTCGGTAATAAGCGTAAACCGCTGTTGTAAAAAAAGTGGGCTACTCTATGCACAGCCACCGCCTCTAAACCTGGGTAACTGAAAATTATTTCGTCAAAATCAACTGCGGCAGGATCATTTTTATATGCAGCTTTTACATCCAGATCAAGCATCTGTCGTATTTCAGGGATTTTATTAATAAAATCAAGGACCAAATGTTTCGCAGCCTTTTCACATTGCCCACATGGCGAGTTTTCACTTTTGCAATCATGAATGAGTTCTCGATAGACCTGAGGTTTGAGGCCTTCGTATACTTTGGCAACGCGATAACCAATACGCATATCAATTGATTCGAACGACATTTCGGAATGTCCGTAATAACCGGGGAAAAGTAAAATAAAGATGTTCTGAATCAGGCGATATATTTCCTCTTTATCGGGCAGAGGGCTGCTGTCAAAGTGTTGGACCTCATGCCCACTGTTTCTGATTGACTCTATTATTCTATTAGCGGCAAGTTTAAGTGGCTTATTCATTGTTTTTGCCTCCTCATCTGTAATTAATATATGTATAGCAAAATATATCACAAGTATAAAATAAGCCCCTAATCAAAGATTTTACTTGCTCAAGTCGGCTTTTAATTTATAATCATAGTGTAGTAAGACAAAAACAAGGAAAAGGAAGCCCTCAAATGAATGAATTTGATCTAGCCTTAGAAGAGCTGGAAATGTTAAGCAATATTACCCAGGAAACAGTTATAGACCGACATTTACAAAATAATTCAGTTGATTCCAATGATCTGTTTGAAACAAATTTCTATAAAGAATTCTGGCATAGCTTTCAGGATTCTGACGACAGTCTTGTAAGTTCAGCCCTTGATCAACTGGTAAATTCTCTTAAGCCATGAGAACTGACAATCTGAAAGCTCTTCGCGAAGCGCTTACAGGTGGCTACCCGATAATCGGAATCGAAACCTGGGAAGAAGACCAGACCATGGACACCCTCTCAGGATTGTGTAATTCTGCCTTTCAAGGGAAAGGCGCTTTCATCAGCTGGGACTTACAACAAGGGCTTTCGGAAAATGGCCAACCTCAGAATGCTTCGATAGATTTGCTACAGGCACTCGATAGAGTTACCAATATAAGCACACCGGGATTCTTTGTTTTCAAGGATCTTTACACCTGCCTCGAACAACCGGAAATACAAAGACGTCTACGCAACATTCATTTTGCTTTTAGAGGACAAAACAGATTTTTGTTTTTTACCGGTCCACAGATACTAATCCCGTCAGACTTGCGCAAAGACATACTACTAATTGATTATGAACTACCTGACAGCAAAGAAATCGAAGAAATTTTAGATTCACATCTGGCTTTGTTAAAGAAAAAATCTATTCAAATAAACTTAACACCAGAAGAAAAAAAACGTGCAGTTACGTCCTTAAAAGGGTTCACCGCCGCAGAAATCAGGTACAGCCTCAATAAAATCAGCTGGAAAAAGAAAGAAATAAACTCTGAAATCTTGATTGCTCTTCAAGACGAAAAACGACAGCTGGCAAAAAAAGAAGGTGTTCTTGAATATGTAAAATCTTCTAATTCAATTAAAGATGTGGGCGGCCTGGAAAACCTCAAAGAATGGCTGAACAAAAGAGAGAAGCTTTTTTCGCCCGAGGCTGCAAAAGCAGGAATCCGACCGCCGCGTGGCCTTCTCATGATGGGGATTTCAGGCTGTGGTAAATCGCTATCGGTTAAAGCCATAAGCGCCTTATGGAAATTGCCATTGTTTCGACTTGATATGAACAAGGTATATTCAGGCATGTACGGCACCCCCGAGGGCACATTTCACCGGGCAATAAAAAGTATTGAATCTGTAGCTCCGGCCATTTTATGGATAGATGAAATCGAAGGCGGAATAAGCAGCAACACAGCGAAAGATGGCAGCACCGGCTCGCATATTTTTTCGGCTTTTCTCACCTGGATGCAGGAGAAATCAGCAGATGTATTTGTTGCCGCTACAGCCAACCGCATAGATTTGCTGCCCGCAGAAATTATAAGAAAGGGTAGATTTGATCAGGTTTTCTTTATTGATCTACCCAACGATGATGAACGTGAAGAAATTTTTAAAGTTCATTTATCGCGGCGCGGCAATAACATCGAAGAGTTTGACCTTTCTTTGCTCTCAGTCGCTACCGAATTCTGGAATGGTGCTGAAATCGAACATGTGGTCGAATCTGCTATGGTCGAAGCTTTTCAAAGAAACGAAAAAATGAATCAAGACGACCTGTACACAATAATACGTGGTACTGTGCCATTATCTCGTACTATGGCTGAGCAAATAAAGTTTATAAAAAACTGGGCAAGCGAAAGAGCTGTTTCGGCCTCAAAAAAACAAGAAGAATAACCTCATAATAATTCAATCAGCTCAAAAGCCTTATCTGATTCTTTATCGTATGTTTTGAATTTAACCGACTCTTTTTCTTTTTTGAGTCCTTTAAGAGTGGCTTCATCCAGCATAATTCCCGTTGTATCTCCATCTTTGCTGAGTGATTCCAGCCTTTCTGCGCGATAAACAACCCGACCCAGAATAGTTGCATCAAGTTTGCCGGTCTCTGTTCCGACTCTACCCGAAATAACCCTGCCGGTTGCGATGCCAAAACCGTTGGCAATTTCAAATTTATTGTTTTTTGCTCTGGCTCGATTAAATTGCCTTAATCGAAGCTGCATTTCGCGGGCAGCCTTAACAGCTCGCAGCTCACAGGGTTCTTTGCTATCAGATTGATAAAACACAGCCTGAACGGCATCGCCAATAAGCTTGTCTATCACCCCACCCCGCCGCTCTATAATAGATGCCATAAGAGTAAAATATTCGTTCAACATTTCAACAATTTCCTCGGCTGAATATTTTTCACTCAAAGTAGTAAAACCTCTCAGGTCAGAAAATAAAACCGAGCCATAAACCTTTTTCCCACCGGTCTTAAGATTTTTTTCATCTTGAATTACTTGCAGAACATCTTCGGAAACCAGCTGCGACATCTGTTCTTTTTCAAAGAGTTTTCTTCCCATTTTGTTAAACGAATCTGACAGCTCCTCAAATTCATCGCCCGAATTTAAGGCGATCGTCCAACTGAAATTCTGTTGATCGACTTTCTCAATTGAAGTTATAAAAGCAGGCAAAGACATGAGCAATATCTGTGCAGTAGAATATGCCAGGCAAAGAACAGAAACAAATAAACACGCGCCAATCACTGCTACCAGAAAAATGTGAACCGGCCAGTTTTCTGCCTTTATCTCCCGGGCATAAGCCAGAGCAAATATATTTTGACCGGCGATTACCTTTGAATAAACAACCTGTGATGGCTTTTGAGAAATATTGTTTATGAAGGTATTGCGTGAATTGGCATACACCGCCTGGGCGGTTTTATATAACCTGTCCTGCTGATCATAGCTCATAAGACTGTTTTTGATCGGGAGCTTCTTTAGACCTTTTAAAGCAAAATGATCGAGAGGATAAAAAGAAAGATCTATATTAAAACCAAATTTTTTATAAGAAAGAAGAATTCTTTTATTATTTACAGCTCGAACAAAATGATCGAGCCAGTTCCCGTCCTCTGTAATTAAAGTTAAGAGGCCATCCCCGGAGATCTTGTTACCATTCAGAATAAATGAATAAAAATAATCACGACTGGGCATAAGCTCAGAAACAACACGACTTCCTTCAAATTCGAGCATGTCATAAAACATTTTCCTGTCAACAGCTTTTTCAGTAATTCCGTCAGCAAGCTGAGTCTGCTGAACAACAGCCCTTTTTTGGGCAGTAGTAAGATGATCAAACATTCCCATATCAATCAGCAGACTGTTAAGTGTACCCATAAAAAATGGCTTGATCTGCATGAATTTTTTTCGATAACTGCTTCTGGTATGAATTATTTCTTTTGAATCAGCGTTAATCAAAAAATACCCGATAAAAGGCTTTATAAAACCCTGCAACTTTTTTTTCTTGTAATCGTCTGAATAATAAGCAATCTGTTTAATCAACTGTTGACGTTTTTCGGGGCTCATTCTCTCAATTCTGTCAGCCATTATGTGATAAAGCATTTCTGTTCTTACACGTTTTAAATTCAGAACCTTTTCTGTCTGATCAAATTTTTTATTGATAAAATTTAACAGCTCCCCTGCTTTTTGATGTTTGTGTCCGTTAAGGTAAGAAATACCTAACCAGACAAGTCCGGTAAAGGGAACCAGAGTGCCAAACAGAATAGCAACAGAAATAATCTTTTTAAGATTTGCTTTATGGCTGAATCGCCCGGTGTAAAATGCTATCAAAGCCGCATAGCTCAAAAATAAAATAAAGTTAATTGCAAAATTAAGCTGTTTTTTGCCAAAAAAGCCGGGCTGAATCTTTTTCAATGGGAAAGCTATATTTATAACAGGTATTCCGATAGATACAGCTTGTCTGCCAATTTTAAAATTCTCGACAAAGTTATGTGGCAGTTTAAAAACAAAATTCAAATTTTTTGAATCTTGATAAAATTGAGGTAAATTTTCTAATTTAGAATAACCAAAGCTATGCTTGTAAGCACTTTTATTATTTTTTACCAGAATTTTTTCAAGTAAAAATTTCCGGTTAAAATCATTACGGAGATAAAAAAGATTAAGATTTACCGGTTGATTTTCAGCATCAATAAAACTTAATACCAGATGATAAAAAACATCTTTTTTCTTTAAAGAATAAAGAGTCTCAAGCCAGTAAATTTTATCCTGAGTTGAATCGAAGCTACCTATCCACTTTGTAAAAAGGGAAAAAAAACTTTGATTGGATTTATTATTTTTACCTGAGTCAAAGCCGCTTGTCTTTGATATCCAGTATGAATAAGTCTTTGATAGTAAATTTAGAGTTTCATTTTTCGTAAGAGTATTATTAAAAGGAGGCTTACAGAACCAAACTCTTGATTTGTCTTTACCTTGAAGAGTAAAGACTAAGACAGGTTCAGCACCAATTCTTTTCTTTAAAAAATCAACGAATTTGTTTATTCCGGCTTCAAGGTCTTTTTCTTTCCAGGGTAGAAATTTTAAAATTTTGTTTTCTTTCAATTTATGCAAGCCAGGGCCGGCAGAAGCAACGATTTTTTCTTCCTCATAGATTTCTTCAAGGTCAAAGTGCCTGGCGTAAAGAGCTGCAAGCTGTCTGCTCTCCAACCTTGAATTAAGAAAATCTTCGGAATTTAGAACAGTGTTGTATTTTTGTTTTTCGTTAATCAAATTCTGGCGAACCGATGCCAGATTAAGACGTCGATCAAAATCAATCGTCTTAGTCATAAAATGTTTACCCGCCAGAAGCGGAATAACAAAGCAAAAGATCCATAGAGCAACAGGAATATATCCGGCAGGCTTGCGGGCTTTAATAAAAGTTGTGCTTTGTTCTTTATTCATAATTTTAAACCCTTAAGTAAAAAAACCCGTTGCTTATTTTGTTTACCTTTCACAGAAATCTTCCCACAATCAATAAAGTCAAAGCGATCTCGGGCAGAACCCTCTATTTTTTGAGAAACCATTATACTCGCTTCTTTTTGCTTATGAGTCAAAGCTTCCAGACGAGCAGAAAGATTAACTACATTGCCAATAAGGGTAAAATCTTTGCGACCTTTTTTTGCACCGATACGCCCTCTGATTGCTTTGCCACAAGCTATTCCAACTCCGATTTTAATACGGGGTAAATCTGCTTTTTCAAGTTGCTTGTTTAATGGAGTTAAAGCTTTAATAAGCTTTAAGGCGGCCTTGCAGGAATTTGAATACGACTGTTTTTGTCCAGAACCTTGGCCGGAAAAGACAACCATCACCCCATCACCGACATACTTGTCGATAATTCCGTTGTTCTCTTTTATCACAGGC
>JBNJGH010000068.1:0-18547 GCA_051747585.1 Candidatus Rifleibacteriota bacterium | reverse complement strand
CGCTCAACCACCAAATAAACGCTCAACCACCGGTTTTATTGGCGGCTCTTTTTACCAGCCAGGCGGCGCCCAGAACGGCCAGAACCGGAATAATCAACTCAGTATTTTTCCCTATCATTGCCGGGTTTTGGGCAAGAGCAGAAAATAAGCCAAAATCGCTGTATATCTTACTGCCAAGATAAAAAGCGGCGCAAGCCAGAGTTATATTGCGACTGACACCTTTGCCCGAGCCTGCAATAAAAGCAAAAAGGATGGTGAATAATCCGGCACCGAGACTACGCAAAAAACCGATATCATCTAATACCGCTTCTCCTCTATTGTCAATTATCCGGGCTGTATCTATCAACAGAAAAATTCCATAAACAAAAGAAACCCAACGCACAGAAGGCAGTGTCTGGCTTTCATCATCTGAAGATATGCGACGACTGTACTCATTATCTTCTGCTTCGGCTTTACGCCTGGAATTTCTCGCCGCAAGATTTTCTACCGGTTTGGGCTTCGGATATGATTCAGGATCAGACGAAGCCGGCTTTGCCTTTGGAGCGGGCGCAGGTGGCGGCGGACTATAAGAAGACTTTTGCTTTTCGGGCGAAGACTTTGCCGCAGACGAACTTTTTGCTGGCGGTGGCGGAGGAGGTGTTTTGGCCGGCTTAGCGGACTTATCTGGTGCAGCAGGTTTACCTGACTTATTACCTGAAGAAGGCCTGTTATTTTTGCCTGAACCTCCGGTTGAATCGACGCGGGTTCCGCATTCAGGGCAAAACTTGTCATTTTTAGCGCACTTAGCCTTGCATGAAGGACAAAATTTCTCCTGGTTAATTCGGCTGCCACACTCGGGGCAGAACTTAGCGTCTTTTTCGGTTTCTGCACCACAATCCGGGCATTTGGTTTTTTTCTGTGCCGGTTTAACAGGCTCAGGAGCTTTCTTTTGAGCCTGTTCCTTAACTGGTTCCGGCTTTTCATCTACCTCAGGCGACGGTTTTGCAACAGGCTTCTCTGGCTGCTTTTCACTCTGGGCGTTTTTAATTTTATCGCCCATATTCAAAGCAACGGTTTTCATTTTGCCCGGGTCGGGTGGCTCCGGCTGGGGGCAGCCCAAAATTTCAACTTCTATATCGGCAAACCTGATCTTACAGCCAGGTACAAGTTTTAGAGGTTGTTGAAGCTTTTCGTCTTTATAAAAAGTGCCGTTTGAGCTTCCCAGATCTTCGACCCAGATTAAATTATCTTTTTCTATAAATTGAGCATGTTTTCGGCTAACGGCCCTGCTGTTTAAAGTTAAATTAACATCCGGACTACGACCAATTATGCACGGAAATTTATTTATTTCTATTTCACTTTTATCTTTTAATCTTAATTTCAATATCATTTTGCTGCTTTTTTCTTTGTCACTTTTAATTATTGCAGGTTTATCTTTTTTATCGGCTTTTTCTGGTTTATCGGCTTGTTTTTTTTCTTTTTCGGGCTCAGGTCTCTTTGGCTCTTCGGGTTGGCGCTCTTTCTTGCCCGATAAAAAACTTGAAGCAACTTTCGCTGCCGCAGCACCTGCAAAAACACCTGCCGCTCGTTTTAAATTTGCGCTACCGGAAAAGCCTGCTCCCCCGCCACCTAAGCTGGAAGAATCGTTAAAAGACGGGCTGTCAGGTTCGTAGTCATCAAATTCTGTATCTTCGACATCATCTGCAAAATCATCATCAGAATCATCCATGTCAGAATCTTCGCCCGAATCACCACTCGACGCGCCGGTCGAAACATCTGCCAGATCGTCTATTTGGGGCAGGTTTATGTCTGGAGGTTCCTGGTCAGGCATATAGGCAGGCAGCTCATCTTCAGACACATCTGACATTTCTTCGAGCTCCTGTCTTAATTCTTCCATACCGGCGGTGATATCTCTTGGATCACTTACTTCACCGTCTTCGGCAATTAAAACATCGCTATAAACCTGACCGGTAAAATCAACACAAATAACGTGGGTACCCTTTTCCGAACAGGAAATTTTCCAGGTAATGCCCTCAGGACCTGATAATACAGCAGAATTCAGGGCATTGAATTCTAACGAAAAAACCATCTGATGAGTCGCTGAATAAACAGTTAAAGTATTTTCGTCGAGGTAGCCTTCCCAGGGTATGGATAAATCTTCTTCACCACCTACAGGGAATAGCGACAGAGCAGAAACACCAGAACATATTTCAGTTGCGTCTTCTACCATCTGTTCCGCGGAGGTTGCTGTGCTGTCGACCATTGTGGCAAGCTCGTCAAGGTCTGCAGCAAAATTCATCAAATTAAGGGGTTGGCTCATATCTAGGCACTACCTCCGGAGCTTGAATTTCCAAAACAGAGATCAACCACAAGCAGGTCATATTTAATGATAAGTGCAAACATTAAAATAACAGCAAGCGCAATCTGTGGAATATCGCACATCGCACCCTTTGCAATATTAAAGGCAAGTTCGATTTTAGCAACAGCGGCGGCAGCTGCTGCAATTCCCGTTCCTCCGGAAAAGACAACACCAAGCAGAGCTATGCCCAGGCCTCCGACAGCAACTATTATATTGATTATATCGGCGACTTCATCAATTCTGTTGGTAGTAAGCTCATAACCATGGTATTTCGATGAAGCCTCTACAACGCTTTCAATAAATTCACTTCTTTCACCCTCCCAGTCTTTTGGCAGGTGTTGATTCACAGCTCTGCGATAAACATCGCCAACTACCCGGTTTGGCTGTCTTCCCATCATTGAAAATTTCATACCTACCTGTTGCATAAGCGCGTCTTCAGAACCCTGAACCGGTTTCCAGTTAAAGAAAGCGGTTACAACCTCATTAAACAAAGCGCCGATGACAGCTTCTATGCCGGCATTTTCGGCCGCTTCGCGAGAAGGATCTGAATTTATAATTTCTTCTACCACCTCTTTAGCTGCATCCGAATGTTCCAGAACCCAGTCATAAATTGGTTGAAGAAGTTTTATTGCCATCTTGCCGCACCAGCTTAAAGCCATGGTTAACCCCTGGCAAAGCAAGTTACCAAGCTTCTCGAACATTGTGCCAACCAGCTCGAGCACTGACTTAGCTACCTGTTTAAACGAATCAACAAAACTTTTTACCCAACCTGAAGCTTTATCGGAAAAATCTCCGGCAGCTTGAGTCAGATCACCCTTCTTTTTGCTCACCCATTCAACAAGCTCATCCCAATGTTCACTTGAATTAGACAGCATCTGGTTAAAAGCTTCGACCTTGTTCATTAATGCAATCGACAAATCATCAATTAAAGTGACCATTTCATCAAGCAAACTTCCGATATAGTTCGAAAACTTCTGACCAGCCTGGCCGAGCTTGGAAACAAGTCCGAGAATTGCTTGCCGCATACTTTGCACCATTGGTCTGATCTGTTTCATTGCTTTATTTCCAACATTAGTGGCAAAGTCTCCAAGCCACGAAGCTCCTTTCGCTATCCAGCGACCAAATCTTGAATTAACAAGCCACTCAACAAGTTTTTTTGCTTTATTTCCTACTCCCCTGGCAAAGCTGCCGCCCCATTCTCGCAGCTTTGTACTGGCAGACAGGGCACTAAAACCTATACTGATTATGGTTTTAACCAGATTTTCCACCCTTGATTTAACCATATCCTCATGGCCTTTAAACCTTCCAAGGTAGATGTTTGTGCCACGAACTGCAACTCTTAACAGTTGCATACCAGCAACCGCCAGCTCATATTTTTCCACTTTTTTTCGAGCAAGCTGAGAACAGAAATGATAACGATAGAAGTTTAACGAACGCTTGAATTTTTCGCTGAAAACGGAGAGACGATTTTCGGTAAGATCATCTTCATATTGTTCTATGAGTGACTCTTCTTCTTCAGCCAGGATCATTTTAAAAAGCATGTTATCTTCGGGCTCTTTCGAGAGCCTGATTGGCTTCGTTTCGAGTTCTGCCCGCGCAAAAGCCTGATTGATCTCTTTGAGATTTAATCGATACAGACCATTTTTTCGAGTTTGTATTTTTACTTTCTCGGCTTCTTCTCCTAATGCTACTTCAAGTTCTGCATAAGCCACGCCAAATCTTTTAAGTGGCCCGCCCTCCATTTGAATCGGCAGAACCAGGTTGCCTGTTATCTTCCCTCCGGTTACCTGTTCAGGTAAAATTTCCACCATTTCCTGTTCAGGGTCTAGCAATAAACCTTTTTTTTCTGCGAGGGAAGGAACAAGTTGAATTTGCGGAGCAACCGGCAAGACAACAGATTCTTTGAGCTGCACCGGATTTTCGCCGCCACCCGCGAGAATAAAAATTTCATCGAAATATCGGCCACCGGATTTATACAACAACTCCTCCGGGGGAATATAATTTAAAGTCACCATTCCTTCTGAATCGGTTCGTGCACTTTCGCTGCCAAGAGTTCCCAGAGGCGATTCTTTGCAACTATCTGCCCATACGAATTGAATATCTGTATCTGCCAGAGGGGCATCGAGGCCCTGCTGGTTCAGTTTTAATTCAATGCTGACTTCCTGCCCGGGCAATACCGGTAATTCAGGATTAAATTCTTTTTCGTAAACGATTTCTGAAGCGAAGAGTGCCCAGGGAATTTCGAGTTTGCCGGCGGGCCTGTCTGACTGCTTTTTGGTAGAGTAAGCCTTAACTGTTACTGTATCGCGCAAAGGCTCATCAAGATCGAGCATAGATTTAGCTGTGCGCCAGCGACTTTCAGGCGGAATAATACCTTTTTCTTCATCGAGACATAAAAGAGTTTCAGGATCGAAACCGGTTTCAAATTTAAACTCGTAATCTTCATCCGGTGCTCTGAAAACCTCACCGGTTTCAGGATCTACTACTTCAACCCAGACAATAAGATTGCAGACAGACTCAGCATCTGCCGAAAGCCAGACTTCGCCTTCTTTATAGCATTCATCGGGCGATACGGTGAAATCCATATTAACACCCGGTTCTTCAATACTGACCTGACAGTCTGTCGTAATTGGCTGTTGTTCGGAATCGGCGTTTTCCGGCTTAGCTTCTACTCTTACCTGCACCGGCTCTAAGAACTTATCTTCGCCCGGAAGCTGTAAAAACTCTTCGGTAACTTCGACTCTAGCGCAAACTATTTCGCCCTCGGCCTGGGGAGAAAAACTTAACCAGCCGGCCGGTTCACAGCTGAATTCGGGATCGGTAAATTCACATGGCTCATAGCTTCCTTCTTCTGCCTGAGAAAGCATTCTTACTCTAATTTCGGTGGGCAACCATTTTTTGGCAGCAGAGTCATAAGCAATGTTAAAATTCTTACCCATTAATTAACCTCAATTCAGCATTTTCATAAAACATTATCAGAAAACCTCCAGCACATACTGCGGCATACCACCTGGAGCGACCGTAACAGTAGAGGAGCAGGTTTGTCCACCACCTGCTCCGGTAACATTAAGAATTACAGACTCAGGAATTGTAGACGACTGAACTGACTCAGCAGTCTGACCGACAAGACAATTCACCCGACAAACACCAGAGGTCTGGCTTAAAGTCAGCCATGGTGCGCTTCCGCTAATGCTGATTGAAGCATCACCTGCCGGAACCAGTGGACCACCGTCTTCTGACTTCCAAACCGCTACCAGCAACTCTTCTTCAGTTTCAGGACCGGCCTCGATATAATGGGTATTAACCTGCAAAACATAAGTAGTAGTATCAGAGGCTGCATCGGCAGCTCCTGCGCCGACAGCAGCGCCGATAGATGGCGGAACTCCGGCCTTCATAAGTTCAGTCGAACCGGGAGCCTTTACCCAGGAAACGATCTGATCCTTCAATGGATCATTTGAGTTCACATTTTCCCACCAGCCCTTATCGTGGGCAAACAAGCTGTTTTCAGTCAAAACCGCGATAAGGCCTAAAACTCCGACAATTCCAAAAAACTGAGAAACACGCGGCGACAATGGCATCTTACCGGCATTCGGGCGGGTTACTACCAGATAAATTGTATATACGCCCAGAGCCATACCGACATAGGGACCATATTTCCAGACTGAATTGGCAAACATGCCGCAGGTAAAGCCCATGAAAAGCATTTGCGCCAGACTGGCAAAGCCAATTTTTTTTAATAAGTTAGTTTTAAAATGGCGAAAGATTTGATTGGCTGCTCTTGCAAGCAGGCTTCCCAGGGCCAGAGGCAGCATGGACCCCATCATTCCCAGACTTATAAAACTCAGCATGTTCTGAGACTGATGGGGCAACCAGTCACTAAAATAACCAGCAAATATAACACCCGCAGCCAGACCGCCCAGGTTTACCCAGGTGTTAGGCCCACACATTGAAGCAATACGTTTAGGCATTGCCAGCAGACGCCCCATACCCCCGAACAAACCGAATCTGCGAAAACCTCGCCAGCCCAAGAGCAACATTGCTCCGCCCAGGGCCCAACCTGCAGTTGCCGGAATCTTGTTATCCTTAATAGCAATATTGCTACCTACCTTGAAATCGCCTACTGTGTATTTTATCAGCCAGGGTAAATTGCCACTGAAAATTTTGGGGCTATAAGCGCGAAGCTTGCGAAACATGCTGCTGATATTCGAATTTTTATCATAACCGTCATTCCCAACTGCCAGAAGAAAAGTATGAAAAAGAAAGGCTATGATTCCAAAAAAAATCATTAAACGGACCCGACGAAAAAGCCCCCTCACCGTCTGCTTGATAAAACTGGAAAAACTTATACTGATTATGCCCGACAATTCTGCAGCTGTGCCTTTTGCATCAGGCTCACCAGAAGGCATTCGATTCGCATCCGGGCCGGGTTTTTTTTTCAATCTTTTGCTCTGAACCTTTGATTTTTGCATTCTCAATGCTTGCCGGCTGCCATTCGTGACCGTTCCATTTAACCCAGTCGCCTGATTCGGCGTCTATCTGCCACCAGACATCGGCTTCATCTTTAAAACGCAGCTTATGAACTTCAGCCAGAAATTTTTCATTATCAATATTTCCCATACTGCGGGAACGCCGCAGCTTTAAATAACGCTTTCTAAGCTCAGTATGCATCAGCGAAAAGAGTTCCCCTCAAGATTATAATCATGATTATACACTTGCAAAATCATATTCAGCAACAATTTTTGTAAATTGAAATCAATTTAAACCACAGAGTGCACCGAGGCCACGGAGGTGAATTTCAATCTTTTTCAGCCATGGATTGTCCATCGGACAATCAGCCGGCGGTTTCACCGTCCGGCTTTTCTGCCTTTAACAAACAAGTTAGAAAAACACTCGTGTTTTTCTAACTTGTTTGTTAAAGGCAGAAACATAGGCTGAAAAAGACTCTCTGTGACCCTCTGTGAGCTCTGTGGTTAATTATTTTCTGGCGACGGCTTTAAGGGTATGGCTGGCGATGCGGCACAGCCCCTCTTCCTGGCCAAGCCAGAGATTGCCTGCGGGGTCTTGCAGCATTGCCATCACCTCATCACCAATTAATCCATCTTTTGTTTTAAATGTTATTATTTTACTATTTTTGTTGATTGCAGTTAAACCATCAAGCTCAGAGCCTATCCAGATTGTTTTATAATTATCCTGAAGCAATGAACGCCCTTTGTTGCCGGCAAGACCGGTCTTCTGGCTATAGATTTCAGCTGAGTCGACATTATTGTTTTGCCAATCGGGAAAAAAAGTTACGCCACCTTTATCGAAGAAGCCTGTGCCTATCCAGATTTTTTTATTGCTGTCTTCAAGCATCGCGGTTACATTGGCATGGGCAAGCAGGTTGTCAGTATCGTAGAACCATTGTTGACCGTCAAGCCATCTTACCAGACCGCCTTTTGGACAAACAGAAGTTCCGAACCATAATCCGCCCTGAGAATCGGCAAATATGGTGCGAACCCGATCGGCGGGCAAACCGTCTTTTTTATGATAATGCCTGCAGTCGCCCCGGCCCTGGAAACATGCAACTCCACGCCAGGTACCAACCCAGATTTTATTATCCGGATCCCGGCAAATTGCCAGAACCTTCGGATCAGGCAACTGCCCTGTCAGATTTTGCCATTGAGAAACGTTATCGAGAGTATGCAATCCCTGCTCGTGACCTATCCAGAGGGTCCCGGATGAATCTGCAATCATTGCCTCTATTCTTACCAGATCAAAGTTATCAGGACCAGAAACATTTATAACTTTATCGGGTTTTTGCCAGTTTACTTTTGTCAGACCGGATAAACCACCAATATAGATATGATCATCTATTAAAACCAGCGCTCTAATCTGATCTTTATGACAAAAATGTTTCCAGCCTTCAGGAAGAGCTTTTTCTGAAGGAGGGACATTGGCCGCAGGCCAAAGCAGCCAGACTATAAAAGCTGCAAACAGGCCGGTTAGCAGTGATTTCAATTCAAGGTCTTTCCGGTCCCAAAACTACGCGAAAACGCACATCACCGAATTTAAGCAGATCGCCCCTGAAAATTTCAACCTTACCCTTGATCTGCTTGAGATTGATAAAGGTACCATTGGAACTGCCGAGATCTTCAACAAAGGCCTTGTCATTTTCTTCCAGAAATTGAGCATGTTTGCGACTTGCCACATTGCTGTCAAAAGTTAAATCGCAACTGGAACTTCGCCCAACCAGGCAGGGGAACTTGCTTATTTCTTTTCTCGTGCCTCTTTCTGTTTCAAGTATCAACTTCATTTTCTGTGAAAAATCCTTTCAAGGAACTGTGTTTAAAGTCTAATATCAAATTTTGTAAAAAGATCAAGATACTTTTGCATCATTATATCCCAGCTGGCTTCTTTAATAATTTTTTCCCGTCCGGCAAGCCCTATTTTTTTTAATTCGCTTTTCCTGGTATTAATGGTTCGACTTAAAATTTTACGCAAAGAATCGGTATTACGGTGCTCAAAAAACCAGCCATGAACATTGTGCTCATACATTTCTTTCATACCCCCGATATAAGGTACGATGGGAGGAACTCCGCAAGCAAGGGCCTCCAGGGCGACATAAGCATAAGTTTCGCTCGAGGTAACTGCAAAAGCAAAAATATCAAGAGCCGAATAAAATTTCTCGATATCGTTTCTGAATGGAAGCACGTGAAACTTCTCTGTCACTCCCAGTTCTTGAGCAACGTTTTTCAAATGTTCGATGTATCCCGGTTTGTATTCCCGTCCTATATAAACCAGATGAACATTACTGCGATCTTTAGCGGCGCCTTTTTCATCAAACAAAGCGCGCAACAGGATTTCAGAGCCTTTTTCCGGATGAATTCTGCCCGAACTACCAATTAAAAGATCATTTTCAGTTAAACCCAGCTGGGTTCTTATTTGGCAACGAGCTACAGAGTCCGGCTGATAACGGTTTGTATCAACTCCACTATGAATACAAACAACCTTTTCAGGATCGATTCCCCAGAATTTCAATATTTTATTTTTAACGTGCATGGCATTTGGAACAACGGCAGTCAGATGTTTAAAAAGCCTGCGATGCAGAGGATCATTACGATAGAGGCTTCCGGCACCGATACGGTAAAAAAGTAAAAAAGGTATATGTTTGCCACTAATTAGTCGGGCAAAATGCAGAGGGTACATAAGCTGAGTTCTAAAAGCTATAACTGCAGCGGGCTCTAGCTCATTAATCATATTAAGAGCTGCCGGGAACCCCCAGGGTTCATATTTTTTTATTTCGGGAAACTCGTGCCTGGGAATGTTACGCTCGAAACATTGCTCGGCAATCATGCTTTGATCAGGAGCTGCGACTATTGTCTCAATATTTCTCGAGAGCAAATCTTGAGCGAACCGGATACCAAAGAGTTCAAGTCCCGAACAGCTCAAATATGGAAGAAGAACTACAACCGGTCCGCTCATGATTAATTATTCCTTTAAGCCGGCTTTGCTCATGGCAGCCATAGATTCGAGCCCAATCTCAAGCATTCTCTTTTTGCCCTGGGCCACTTTCTCACCATGGGGATCGTAGTTACCTTGATCCCACTTAAGCGGGTTTCCATCAACAGTAGCTATTGCACCAGCCCTGGCGCCACGCAACGAAGCAATTACGAACAAGGCAGAGCATTCCATTTCTACTCCGGGAACTCCGGCTTTTTTGTAGGTCTCGAGAGAACCTGGCAATACTGCCGGATAAAAAACATCGGAAGTGACCATAATTCCCCTTTTAAAGGGTGCATTCATATCTTTGCAGGCTTTTTCGATAGCGAGACATACTTCGGCGTCAGAAATCGCCGGGTAACCCAGAGGCACCAGCAAAGGCGTCACACCATCTTCGCGAACTGCGCCGGTGGCTATGATATGTTCTCCTTGATCCATGTCGTCCTGCAGGGTTCCGCAGGTTCCAACTCTTACTATTACCTTTGCTCCAATTTTGATCAGCTCTTCAAAGCAGATCGAAGCACCGGCAGAGCCAACGCCATGTGAGGTTATGGTGATTTTTTCACCTTTATAAACACCGAGAAAAGTTCTGTATTCTCTGTTATATGCGAGTTCTTCGTAACTGTCGCAAAGTTTTGCTATTTTTTCTGCCCGGGCCGGATCACCGCAGACCAGAACGTAGGGTGAAATCTGGCCTTCTTTTAACTTTAAATGAGGTTGCATTATCTATTCCTTCCTCTGTATTTGTCTATATTTGATATTACTGAATCTTGAGCTTTCAGGTCAAGAACGACAAGCGCTCAAAATACAACTTTTATAATTTAAGCTTTATTTTTTTCATTTTCAATAGAATTCACTTAAGTTTTGGCCTTAATTTCAAAGGCAAAAAGGGTCTGGTCATCTTCCGCCTTGAGGCCGCCGCTGAAATAATCTACCGATTCAATTAATTCTTCGACTGTTGCTTCTAGCCCTTTTTCACGCTTTTTACTATCAATAGCTTCCAGCAGCCCTTCTTTTTCAAAGAAACCTCCGGATTTATTGCGCCTTTCGGTAATTCCGTCCGAATAAAGATAAATACGGTCACCGGGAATTAAATCAATTTGCTTTTGCGGAACAAGATCTGACTGATCCATTCCTACAAATGGGCCTGCCCCTTTCAGAAAGGTCGGGCTACTGCCCTTGCGCTGTAAAATCGGCTCGGGATGCCCGGCGTTAACCCAGTTCATTTTGTTTCCGGTCGGGTCTATTTCAAGGTAGACCATGGTGAAATACAAATTGAACCGTTCGATCGGAAATTCTTCTTCTAATCTGTGCAAAATTCGGGTCATAGTTAATTTTGCATCAGAGCTGGCTTCAAGATAACCTACCAGCTGCTGTAAAGCCTGAACAACTGCAATACCCATCATTGCTGCCGGTACACCATGTCCTGAAACATCTAGAAAATAAGCGGCAAGGCGACCGTCATTAAGCTTAAAGACATTAAAAAAGTCACCGCCTAATTTATCGCAGGGGCGAAAAAGCCATGCAATTTCAAATCCTTCGATAGGATCTGGGCCGGGCAAAAATTTTGTTTGCAGCCAGGCAGCTGCTTCCAGATCTTTTTTCAGTTTCTTGTGCTGAGAGTTAATCTGGCTTAATAATTCATGAAAATTTCCCGTCAGGCTGCTCATTTCGTTCAAACCACTTGTAGAAGTATCGCCTATTACTTCTCCCCAGCACACAACTGAATCCTGATTTTCTTTTGCAATAAGACGACAAGGCCGGTTATTAAGACTTAACCTTGCTATGGCCGGCGATAACTTTTCGCTTGATTTTCCCTTTATCAATAAATTTTCGAGCTTCAGCCCGCTTCCATTATCGGAAGCGGGAAGAAAGACTTCTTCCAGATGGTGACCAATGGGCGGCTCGGGTTCTGACATAATATGCCGCAGACTGTCGCTACACTCCAGAATAGTGCCGTTCTTATCGAATATGATCATGAATACCCGCTTTGAAAGGTTCAGAAAAGAGCAAAATTCTTCGGGAAAACTTTTGTACAGAACATTACTCCCCATTCAGCCATTCCTTTGCAGTTTTTAAAGCACCTTTGATATCGATTATAACTGTAGCACCGTTAAGGCACCCGGTCGCTTCGGGGAGCAGCTTGAATACTGAACCGCCCACCATCACGGGAAGATTTTTTAATTCTTCTTCGGCTTTAAATCTGTCGATTAAATGCTGCACATGGTGCAAATGATATGGCATTGCAACCGACAAGCCTATAAAATCGGGTTTTACTTTTTTACAATAATCAACCGTATCTTTCAGAGGGCTATTAGCCCCAAGAAAATCTACTTCCCAGCCATCGGCTTCAAAACAATGGCCAAGCATTCGAGCACCGAGCTCGTGAAGCTCTCCGGCCGCCGCAGAAATTACCGCACGGCCTTTGTTTTTCGAAGGCGATGGACCCGAAAGTTGCATATTAGCCACCACATTTTGAGTAATAGCAGAAGCAAGGTGCTCATCGGCAGCAGTAATTTTTCCTGTTTGCCAGAGATAACCTATTTTGTACATAGAAGGCTGGGCAATGAGGGAATAAAAAATTTCAGGAGAAGTAAATTCCCTCATGGAGCTCTCTCCCATTTTTACCGCCTCAGCAATATTTTTTGTCATCAATGAAGTAAGAAATTGATCGGCTTCAGGTGACAGCAGTTCATCGCCTGAATCTGATGATTCTCTGACGATGGCGATCAATTTTTCATGCTGATTAAGCATCCAGTCATAGACAGGAATAATTTCTCTGGAAAATTCGGGTTCAAGCTCGTTTTCGACCGCCTTTTTCCAGGCATTTAGTTCGACAGGAAAATAATCAAAAGAAAAGCCATGCCGGTGGTATGTATCATAGACCCAGGGCAATAAAGAAGCCAGAAGCCTGTATGAATTTAAATACAAGGTAGTGGTTAAGATTTTGGCATGATTTATATGGTTATCGTACATCATATCGAGGAAGTCTACTGTTCCGATTAGTTCATACAAATCATCTCTTTGTTCAAGAATACGGTTCACCCGGGAAATAAGAACACCCTTGCGCCTGTCATAAGCTCTTGCAGATTCGAAAGAGACTTTTGCCAATTCTGAAACATTATTTAGAAGTTTATTCATAGATTATCCTCCCATAGCTTGAGCTTACTGCATATTTATAAAATGGGCAAAGCTCGCTTTGCAAACTCTTTATTCCCAAACAACTATTTTTTCATCAAACTGGGTCGCAGCAATCTTGGTCAGCTTTGATACAAATTCATGGTCAAAATTTGCTCAGCAGATTTGCAGCTTGAACCTGGGATTGAAGCAAAGCGTTCGCTGGTGCCATTTTTAGCAGATGGCACGTTTAATGCATAAAGAAGAGCAGCCATTCAAGAAAGGAGGGCACAAAAAATGATGGATTTAAGCATTCTCGTATTTTTCCAGCGCTGGCTCATAACCAACAAATCAGAACAAAGCTACACTCAAATTGCCACAGTCGAGGAAAACAAATTCCACACCCGCCCCTCCAAAGAAAACGCAGGGCATTAAAACCGACGCGCAAGCGTCATGCCTGACTTGATCAGGCATCCAGGGTTAGAGCAGAAACAAACCCAGCAATACCAACTTTGTCAGAGTACTTAATCTGTTTTGCAACCCTACTATTAATACCTATTTCTGGATTCCCGGGCCGACAGGGTGGCCGGCCCCTACATGTCAGGAATGACGGGCCAGTATGGTCATTGAGCGTAGTCGAAATGACCGTTAAACGTCTAACTGGTCCCTGAGCGGAGTCGCACTGGGGCGGCTTGTATCTTCATGCGCCCCAGCATTAAGGCATCCTACCTGTCAAAGGGACCCTGTAACCGTCCATTTGGTGGTTTCGACTTACGCTCAACCACCAAATATATGATGACGGTTAAAAGGTTGTTGAAGTAAAATAAAATTTATTTATCTTCTTTGTGCCCTTTGCGGCTCAGCGCCTTCGTGTGAGGCATTTTTAATTTTATTAATTCTTTGCGACCTTGGCGACTTTGCGTGAAACTCTTCTCGAAAGCGGCGTGCTTCCATTTCTAACCAGGGTAAATGTTTCAGTTAATTTTTTGTTTCTGCGGGATTTTGGGACTTTTCTTTTAGTTCGATCATTCTTTTTTTATCAATAAAATGGGTCGCATACCTTTCCTCAATTGTCTTTTTGCCCGATTTACTAAATTTTAATCGACGCTTTACTCCTTTACCAAATTGATTGTAGCCAGTCCATGAACTCTTCAAGCCCAGTTCCAGAGAAAATTTGCTAATAAATTTATTAATCAAAGTCAATTTGCTTAAATTAACTTTGCAGACCTTCTCCAGGTAAGGAATGCGACCAGATCGCCAGGCTTTGTAATCATTTTTCGCAAGATAGCCCAGCTGCATTAATATATCCACAGCGCAGACATAACCTTTTTTATAACGATTTACATTTACCAGGGTTTTTACTTTTTTTTCTAAATCTGCGTTATTCATTTATCTCTTCACTTTTTAAATCAATCTGCTCTTTTACCCACTGAATTAAGCGTAACTTTTTAAAATCAAACCATTGTTGTCTGAAATTATCTGAATTATCAATTATACTTTTAAATTTTCTAAAAGGCTTAGGTCTGTTTAGTGCATCTATCAATTTATTCTTAAGTTCTGTATCATCAATAGTTTCTGCAAAATCAACCATTATTTCAAAGGATTCGTGAGATTTAAGCCCGAGAAATTCTATAAAGTCTGCCGAATTTTCTTCTATTTCTGCAAATTCTTCTTGCCAGGGTTCTTCATCACAGCCAATCAGGATATCAAAATCAGGTACTGATTTAATATCACCGGTTTTGGGATTATAAAAACATTTCATTCCGCAATCCAAGTCATCAGCTATTCTTTCGATTTGTTTTTCATTAAGTTTCATAATTTAATTATTTTCCTTCGATCCATGGCCGTAAAAGGGTGTCATTGCGAGGAGCCATAGGTCAGACCGATGGATCTGACCGAAGCCGACGAAGCAATCTTTGATTTACTAAATTTTAACATAAAACAAACAATCCACAATTTTTTACAACTTACTGATGCAATCAATATCCTGGACTCCCGTGCCGACAGGGTGGCCGGCCCCGACATGTCAGGAATGACGGTTAAAAGGTTGTTGAAGTAAAATAAAATTTATTTATCTTCTTTGTGAACTTTGCGGCTCAGTGGCTTTGTGTGAGGCAATTTTTTATTTTATTAATTCTTTGCGACCTTGGCGACTTTGCGCGAGCCTTTTCTCGAAAGTGAAGGCGATACCGAATACCGACGCAAGATACTAGATAAAAGCCAGTTTGGGCAATTTTAATTAAAAAATTAACAGGTTAAGGTTGTAATTTATTGCCAGAGTGCTTATTATTCAAGGTTAAGCCAAAAAAAGCAGCTAAAGTAAGATAACAAAAACGTTTCTCAGGAGGACTTCTACAGGATGGAAAAAGACAATCTCACCAGAGTAGACTGGCTAAAGACCATTTCTAATTTGATTAGCCGGGAAATTTCCCGCCGCAGACTTTCAGGTTCAGCAAACTGGGTGCTTATTGCACTGGCCGTCTATTTTTTTTATAAAGGCATATCAGAATGGATACCCAGTTTCTATGTCGTTAAGAATCTTTTTCCGTTTTTACTTTTTTCTTCAGTATTTCTTAACCTCGGAACAGTGGTTTTTTGCTGTTACGTAATGTTTTTTAAATTCTCGAAGGTCGAAGATACTCGCTGTTTGCCACGTTTAAGAGATATGAGTAAAGGTGGAATATTTGCCTCAATGTCACTGTTTTCTTTTTCAGTGCTGATCATAAATGCATTGTCTACCTATTTTCTGTTTTTAGAAAACGGTCCATTCTTTGCAGGTGCACTGCTGACGCTCATCTGGCTGATAACTTTCCTGATATTTGCAATTAACGGGATCAGGCTTTATCGCCAGAGTTCTTCAATTGAAACCGTTGAAGTCAATGCCCCTGAACCAGAAACAGCAACAAAAGACAGCAATAAAGAAAGCTCAAACGAATCTGCCTCGCCATTGCCAGAGTCTAAAAAATCTCAGGCTTTTAGAATTGTCTTTTATGTGTTTTCGGGTGCTACTCTCTTTGTATTATTATCAAAGTTCCCACCGGTTATGAATGAGAACATTGTCAATATGATCAGCTATGCTTTGCAATTTTCTGTTTTTCATTTTGTATTGCTGTTTTCTATATTGCGTTTCTGGGTGATCAATAAAGAAGCTTTGTTAGAGGAGCTCGAAAGAAAAATACTCGTTGACCAGATTGATTTGCAGCAAATAAAAAAAGAATATGAAAGCCTGATAGAAGGAAAAAATCTCTAAGAAAAACGCAAATTTAATTCAACCCTAATAAATCCTGGAATATGCAGAATTTCTGATGCCCTTAATATTGGTTAAAAATATTCTTAACTTTCATCAATAATTCTATCTGTTACATCAATGAGTTTATAACGGTTGTTCCATGAAGAAAAATAAGATCGATTTTCCAAAATTTTGTAGTCGGTATTGAAGTATTTGTTCAGGATTATTCTGAAAGTATTGACAGGAGTCATTTCGGGCGCAAAATTTTTATAGTCACCATCAGAAAAATAGATTGAATACAGGCAACCAAGACGCTCTTTCATATTGGTTTTTTCCGGATCATTCCAGTCAAGTTGAGAGCCCGGGCCATGATCTGACTGTATAATGATTATTTTTTCTCCTTCTTTCTTCAAAAGCTTTTTTACGAGTTCTTTGACCTGAGCGTTGACGAACTTTAGCTGTTCAAGATAGCGTTTGCGATATATATCTTTACTCTTTCTCCAGTGACTGCCGTCGTCGAGACTAAATTTTGTTGTTTCAGGCACCCGGTTACCTTGTGCGTCAAAAACAAATGGTGGGTGCGGCGCGATAATATGAGAAAAAACAATAAAGGGGGAATTTACTTTGTCTTTAACTGTAGCTAATCTTGCAAAAGCTTTGGTTATTCTTTTTATGTGTGAATCAATATTCATTTCTGAAATTTCAAAAAATGAAGATCTAATTCTGGACAATAGAGTAGTATCCAATAAAGCAATAAAAAACTCTGTATCGAGAATGTTTACCCCGAAGTGATATTGGGCGTTTTTCATATTGGTGCCGCTGTAACCGCTTGCCATAGAAACTGTATTGTAGCCTTTTTTTTCTAAAAAGTGAAAAAGACGATTGTTGCTGACTACTTTGATTAAAGGCTCTACACTGTTTGAATTTTTTTGTCTTTTTGCGATCTTATCGAGATAAGTAAAATTGAGTGAGCTGGAAAGGGATAAATAAGTCTGACAATAGTTTGCTCTTGCCTTGTCAGCAACGTAAAATCCCTGGCTTTTGAGAAAATCGATAAATGAGCTTTTTTTGAAATTATAGAGCTTTTTTAAGACATCGCTTCTGGCATATCCATCGAGAATAATATAGTAAATATCGGGTTGTTTTAAACTTTCTTTTTTGTGCTTTTCTCCTCTGGTTTTTACAGCTTCAAAGCCCTCGGAATATTTATCAGCAGGTTTTTTTATTATATAAGAAGCAATATCGAACAGGGTCAGGGTAAGCAAAGTAAGGGCAAGGATATTGAGAAAACGAATAAAATTAAGGCTGACTTTGCGGCGAGTCCAGATTCCCGTAATGGCCATAATAAGCAAAATAGTCCAGACTACAGGAATAGCAATCGTCATATTATAAGACAGTCTCTCGCAGGCTATTTGAAAAATACCGAGAACATAGCCGTATGCATAAAAATAAGTCAGTACAGCTGAAGTTGCCAGGGTAGTTTTGGGAAAATTTTTGAAAATCAGGTAGAATACGCATGCAAGCAGACTTGTCGCAACCAGACTAATGCTAATGGGTAACATAAGGTTAACTGGGTCGACCTTATCAATATTTGAAGCATACAAAAGAAGAATAGGATATATTGCAAAAATCAGCGTATGAATAATACTAAAATTGAGCAATTATTGATCTCCCTGCCAACATGAGATGCAAAGTTATTTCGGGCCGGATAATTTCACCTGAATCCTCAAGTAAAAAATATTGAGTAATAGCCATAATCCTGTTTGCCGGCCACCTTCGATAAAAAAATATTTTGCATTAAACTAACACAAGGAAAATGTATTAGCAATTATCGGTCAGCGACCATAAGTTGGTTTCAGAAAAGAAAATTCCTCACACCAAGTCGCAAAGCCACAAAGGGAATAACCACCGAGCGCACAGAGAACGCAGAGAATCTTTTTCAGCCATTGTTTCCTTCTTCAGCAAGTCTTCAGAAAAGCACTCGTGTTTTTCTGAAGACTTGCTGACGAAGGAAAAGCCGGGCGGTGAAACCGCCGGCTATTTGTCCACAGGACAAATCCTGGCTGAAAAAGATTAAAAAATCAACTCTGTGCCCTCGGTGGCCTCGGTGGCCTCAGTGGTTTAAATTCTATATTTGACAGAAAAAAATAAAACCAGAACTTTTTGTAACCAGCTAATAATGATTGACCGAGAATTACTGGCAATACCTGGGATTAATTCTTCGTTTGTTTATAATTACCGGGTTAAATGTTTTGGTATTATAATGTTTATGGCTTAACATTATAAAAAAAACAATTTTAATAAGGGGAAAAAGAAATGAAAAAAGTTTTATTGGCAGGAGTGGCCTTAACTATAATAACTTGTATTGCAGGCTTTTATTTCAG
>JBNJGH010000067.1:0-18637 GCA_051747585.1 Candidatus Rifleibacteriota bacterium | reverse complement strand
TTCCTGACTATCTCTATGGGTAAGGTTAAGAAGACCGTAGGTAATTCTGGATGCTTTATCATCAGGCGAGATTTCTGATAGACGCACTGCAACCATTGCCACCGGACGATTTGCCGAAATATCCAGTTCAATTTCTGGTGACCCAAGGATAGAAATTTGTTTTTTAAGAGGTTCGCTCTCAAATATCAAAGAACCTCCATCTGCTTCACGCTGGTCATGAGGCAAATCCGGAGTGACACTGTAAGAACACCATTTTCCTCCAAATAGTCCAACGCTTAGTGGAGACTGAACCTTGTAAGCTTTTTCATCAGGTTCTGTTTTCTGGCAGGGACTCAAACCACCATTATTATTGAAATAAAAACATTCTTCTTTAATTCTGTCGTCAGGCCATTGGGGTAAGGTCAACCATTTACCCGGACGCTGGTCCATCAAAGCCATTGGCTTGGCGTAATTCTGCATCCAAACCGTTAACGCCGGATCGGATTCTATACCTGAATCTATACCCTTCAACCAGTGATTCCACCAGCGTAAAGTTTCCTGAAGAAATCCGATTGCAGGCCCGGGTTTGCCAAAGTGCGGATAAGTATGGCTCCAGGGGCCGATAATTCCTTTACATGGAACCTCGAGTTTGTCGAGCAAACGAAAGATTGCATTGGAATAACCATCAGCCCAGCCTCCAACCGCCAATACCGGACAGGTTATTGCACTGTAATCTTCACAAATAGATCCATGTTTCCAGTATTCATCGCGCCAGGGATGTCTCATCCATTTTTCAAGCCAGAGACCACTGCCTTCAAGACGCTCGAGCCACATATCATACCATTTTTCTCCAACAATCTCGGGGTCGGGCGGCTGTGTGTTTCTCGCAAACATTATACTTGCCCAGGAAAGGTTGTCAGCCAGCATGGTTCCGCCCATGTAGTGGACATCATCGTTGTATCTATCATCGGTTGAGCATACGGTAATTATCGCTTTTAACTGTGCAGGTTTGAGCGCGGCAATCTGAAGGCTGTTGAAACCTCCCCATGAGATGCCAATCATACCGATTTTGCCGTCACACCATGAGCGCTCGCCTATCCAGTTCAAGATGTCTATACCATCTCGCTGTTCAAGAGAAAGGTATTCGTCTTCGAGAATTCCTTCTGACTCACCGCTTCCTCTCATATCTACTCTTAAACAGGCAAAACCATGCGCAGCAAGATAATTGTAAGCCATCTCATCGCTTCTTCGGGTATGGTCTCTCTTACGGTAGGGAATATATTCAAGCACTGCAGGTACAGGAGCCTGATTTGAGTTTTTCGGCCGCCATATTCTAGCTGAAAGTCTTGTTCCATCACCCATTGGTATCCAGGTATGCTCAATAACCTCGACTTCATTTTGCCCACGGCTGTCGATTTTCGGAAATTGAAAGCTGGCATCAGCAGGCTTGCGCCCTCTTTTTTTGATCAAGGGGTATTCCGGTCTGATGCGAAAACCCAGTGAACTTTTACATACCCTGAATTTATCCAGAAGTTGCTGTTGAGAATCTCCACCGAGATAAACCACTCCGAGTCGATAACTGTATGGCTCCTGATCGTGCAAATCACTCAAACGGTCACCCAGTTTTACATGCGGAAGAATGATCGCACCCGGAAATTCTTCTTCGATTTCCTGGATAGTGTCATTATCGGGGACATGGGAGACAATACCATCTTGAAACTCTCTTAAATAGAATTTTGCTGCATACTTATATTCACCCTTACGCCATGGGAACTCAGGTTTTGCACCGGTAGCGATATCAATAAGAACTTTCTGGTTCGGAGCGCCGTCAACTTTATAAAAAAGGTTGCTGTGTGACTGCGAAACTCGAGGATTTATTTCGAGCAGCCAGATTTTATCAAGCCTTTTGTCGTAAAAGAATTCTATGTTAAAGGCTCCATTATCGTAACCAATCTGTTTAATTACCTTTTCTGCAATTTCATCTATTCTTTTTCTAACCGACAAAGAAAGCGAAGAAGGATACTGGTATCTTGAAAAGGTCGTTTTTCCGGGAAATCTATGGGAATCAACCAGCCCGAAGGTTGTTACCTGGTTGTTGTAAGAATAACCCTCTATAGTGCACATTTTTCCGAAAACCATTTCTTCGGCAATACAGTATTCAGCATTAACCTCATAGTCTTTATACGAAGTCTGGTTTAAAAAGCTGTTATAAGGGCCGCCATAACGGCTGATGCTTTTTCTTATGGTTGCTATGGCATCCT
This sequence comes from Candidatus Rifleibacteriota bacterium, assembly GCA_051747585.1. Taxonomy (GTDB): domain Bacteria; phylum Muiribacteriota; class Ozemobacteria; order Ozemobacterales; family Ozemobacteraceae; genus DYKG01. The sequence continues at coordinate 16,397 of JBNJGH010000067.1, read as the reverse complement.
GAAAATCTTCGGGTCCTGCGACGTTGAAACTCAGGTAACTGGCGTATGATTTAACCGGTTTTAAATAAAAAGGAAAATTCAATTTAATCTTTTCGAGAGGGTCTTTATCAAAAGGATTTATAGCTTGAAAACCAGGAATGTTAGCCGGAATTACTTTTTTCTGCTCTACTCTGCTCAAGTATTTATGTGAACATTTAATCAAGGCTTCTACCGATGGAGCCGGCAGATTGAATTCTTTACAGAGAATAGCCTTTAATTCTGGTGAAGGGAAATCCCAGAAAGTGATCAAGCCATCGATACTTCCGGGAAAATTTTTAAGTTGTTTTCGGGCTTTATCCAAAAGATCGTCGAAGTCGTAGGCTTCTGCTTCTACAAGCTCTTCTGGTGAAAGCAATGAATGAAAAACATAATCATCGGGATTGGGTATCAATGCGAGCTGGGCACGATTTGAGTCATTTAGTCCGAATACAAAAATATTTTTTTTCATTGACCTCTCCTGTATAATTTCTAATTTTTTCGAGTTAACTTCATTGAAATCCGAAAAGTTATTGGTAACCCACCACTATAAGAAGAGCTTTTAACGCCTCAGAAAGGGTTTCGCTGTCAACCGAGCCAAGGCGTTTCACCAATCGCCTTTCATCTATACTTTTAATTTGCAGAAGATCCAGGGCTGAATTTTTTTGCAGACCATTTTGTTCATCTGCACCTAGAAAAATGTGCCATGCATTGTCTAAGAATTCGTTGCGCCACCCGGTAATAGGTACAACTAGTTTTAAGGGAAGAATTCCCAGAGAATTGATACTTAAAATCAATGCCGGGCGAGTCTTTTTTATTTCAGCTCCAATAGTAGGGTCGAAGTTTATCAGCCAGATTTCACCACGCGCCGGTAGAACAGGCTCAGTATTCATACAAGTCAGCCTCAGAACCAGCGAATTCGTCGTTGTTTTTATAATAGTCTTTCATTTTTTTTGCTTGCAGGTGCAGAATGCTTTCTCTAACTTCAGGAGGCAACTGTAACAGATCATCTCTGGAAAGCTTTATGCTTTTTTTCTCTTTTGCCAGCCACTCACGAATAATAGTTTCGATTTGCTTGTTTATCGATTTCTTTTCGCTGGCAGCAACAATTCGCAACTGATTAAGCAACTCGACCGGTAAGTAAACGCCGTGCCGAACATGTGAAGACGAAGAACTCATATCTGTACCTCCACTACAATTATACGCTACGGTGCGTAAAAAATCAAGGTCCCCTGTAGCAATTTTCGGTCAGCGACCATCAGTTGGTTTCAGAAAAGAATTCGCCTCACACCAAGCCTCAAAGGAATTAACCACAGAGTTTTCAGAGAATCTTTTTCTGCGCCTCTTCTTACAATCATCCACCCAACATCTATTCATCTATTAAAACCGATACCCTGTCGCCTTCGTGCAGGTCGCGTTTTTTTATTTTTTCGATCGGCACATAGATTTCCCGGGTTGCATCAGGATTATCGGGGTGGACTATAACCACAACAACTATTCCATTTTCGATTCTGTCTACTACCCCGCGCACTCTTTTTTTAGGCTTGTTATGAGCTTCATGCCTGGCCATTTTGTTCTCCCTTTTTATTTGGTCTATCTAATTGTACAAAATAAACTATAAAATTTTAAAACTTTTTTGTCATCTATGGCGTATAATTAAGCAGGAACACTCAAAAAGGAGACAATTGATGAGAAAGTCGATAATTCTGGTGCTTTTAATTGCAGGTTTTATGTGTGCCGGTAATCTTGCTGCTATGAATTTTAATGAAACTCTTAGCCAGCATGATACATCGGATGAAGTTGTTGAGACCGAAGATACATCTCAGGCAAGAGCTGATCTGAGTGGCACTTCTGCTTCAGATGAAGATTTGCCCGACTATGGCTACGTGCGAGTCAACACTTCGTTAAATGTTAGAACCGGCCCTTGGGGTACAATAATCGGCAGTTTATACAATAACGATAAAGTACGAATTATTGGTCGTGAAGGTAACTGGTATAAAATAGAACATAATGGCGGCGTAGCCTATGTTCACTCCTGGTATGTCTCCCAGCAGAAAGGCGCGGGCACCGAGTCAAGTCCGTCAAACACAGGCGGTGCTCCGTTTGTCAATGTTCCGGCAAAAGGAAGCGTTCAGCAAAAAGTTGTATCTGCGGCACAAGATCTCGTCAATCGCTATGATTCCTACCAGGCTTTCCCTTATGACAGCTTGACAAAAGGCGGCCGGCTTGGTTGTGCTCAGGTTGTTACCACAGCTCTCGAAGCAGCAGGTGTAAATACCGGTATTCAGCTTGGAGTTTTAAATGCTATCGACAGACTCAGAGGCCTTGGTTGGCAGGAAGTAAGTGTTCCTCCATACCAGTCGGGCGATGTTATCACCTGGCGCACTTATGACAGGTCTGGCAACGGTCGCAACGATAACGATACCCATATAGGCATCATAATGAACAGCGGTAACAATGTTCAGGCAATGAGTAACTCTTCTTCGCGAAGAATGCCCAGAGTTCATCCTGCAACCTATGCACCGGTTTGCCGAGTTCTTAGAAAAGTGTGAGGAAAAATTAAATAATGGTAAACATAAGAAAATCAGTTATTTTATTTGTTATGGTTAATATGTTGTTTTCAGCCGCTGCTTTTGCTCAGGTATCACTCAATTACGGAACAGAAAGTGGCCAGGTAGCTTTTCTAAATCAAAGGAATACCGAATTTTTCGAAGAACCTTATCCGCTTGGTCCACTCTCTTTTAAGGTTTTTGCCGAAAAGTTTTATATTGCCGACAGCATGGGTGGCAAAATACTTGTTTTAAATAAAAAGAATGAGCTGGTTGAGTCTGTAAAACTTACCGAGAAACCGGCTTCCATGATTATCGAAGATATCGCTCTCGAAACTGAAGATAAAAAAGTTAAGGCATTCTGGGTAATAGATTCTATGACCAACAGCCTGATGAAGTTTAATAAAAAAGGCGAAAAGATTGCTTCTATCGATTCTGATAACCTGTCACAGCCATACAGAGTTGAAATAAGCGCAAGTGGTCGAATCTATGTGGCAGATAAAATGAAACGTAAAATTTTTGCTTTTGAACCGGAAAGCCATAAGCTTGGGCTCCAATTGCCGTGGCAGTGGTCAGGAATGGCTCTTTGTCCTGATTTAGACACTTTATATAGAGTTTTCTATACAGAAGAAAGCCAGAGTTCTTTTCTGGTATCTGCCGACAGAAACGGGGCTATTACCAAAGAAGTTCAACTGAATCTTGGCAAACATTTCAATTCTGAACTCTGGTGGGTCGATGAAACCGCACAGGAATTTATAATGACTTATTCAGATACTGGCAAGCATGTTAAGAAATTTACAATTGCAAGAGTTGGCTTCGACGGTGAAATAAAAGGCAAAAAAGACTTAAAACCTCCTTATGTTATGAACCGCTTTATCGATAAATTTCAAAATAATGTCTGGCTGGGCGATGCAAATTATGCCGAAGCGCCTGATGGCCAGTTTAAAATTCGTTCATTCAAAATGCCTTGAACTTTAAAACCAGGAGAACCTCAGTGAAAAAGATTTTTTTATTGCTAATATTACTTTTACTGGTGGGCTCATCTTTTTTATATGCGGTGAAAATGCCTTCAAAAGGCGAAACCACGGCTAGTGCCTTAAACGTAAGAGAAGGGCCTGGCATGAGCTATGATGTGTTGCAAACCGTGCCACAAGGTACGGTTGTAACTATTACCGGTTTTTCAGGCAACTGGTATGAAGTAAATGTCGATGGCAGAACCGGTGTTTACGTTCATTCGGCTTATGTTAAAGTTACTGATTATGATGAAGTAGATGATCCTGAAGCAGAAAAAAACGCAACTAAAAGGTTCATGCCCACTTTATCAGTAGTAGATCCCGATACAAGATAAATTAAATGAAAGTTTCTAACTCCCCGCGAAAAAGAAAGGGAAGCGCACTGTTCATAGTCGGAGCTGTAATAATGGCTCTGTTTCTTTTCTTTGGCGGTTTTCTAAAATATACCACCAGTAGAAGACACTCCACGGGCAGGCTAAACAAAAGCTTTTTTGCCCGTGAGTTGTCTTATTCTCTGGCTACCCTCGCAGCTCATTATTTAAAAGAAATAGAGCTGAAAAAGAATGATGGCGATCTTTTTAAACAGTTAGAGCGCCCTGTAGAGGAACTTGAAGAGGAGCTCAGCGGCAATATAGAATTTGTCGGCAAACTGGCAGCAGTCAAAAACAAGCTTTTTGAAGGCAATGCAAGTTTAAATAATCTCAGTGCGGATGTTTCCTGGGTGATTAGAAAAGAGAACTTTTCTCCGCTAATAGAGGCTTACCCCAGAGAAAAAACGGGCAAAATTTTGATTCCCGTTGATATAAGCTATCAGGCGCCAGGCTCGAAAGATATGATCGAAGAAAATTATGTTTATGCCCTTCAGGTAAAAGTTGTTGCCAATCTCATACCCGTTCTGTCCAGGTTTACTCTTTACGTAAATGATGCTTTGTGCGGAGACGAAGCCGAAAGGTTTAACCTGGTAACTAACGACATGTACGGAAAACTCAAAAGTTCAGATTATCGACCCTGGGTTCTTGATAACGGCAATTCAGGTAGTTCAAGCTTTCCCGCCAGATTTTCCGAAATTATCAATTCGCCATTGGGATTGGTCTATATGGGCGGTGGAAAAATAGTTCTGGGTAACTGCCGGGGCTGGAATATACCGGGAGAATACGGCGAAGGCTTTCACTTACTGGCCGAAGGCCGAGGCGATGGGCTTTACACAACAGGCTACATCGGAGATATGGCATTATTGAACTGGGAAACCGGTTTATGTGATGATACCAGTGATTCGGCTTCCAAATTCTGGTATGAGCTTATTAGAGATGGTTTTGCAGACCAGGTTAAAAAAAGCTCAATCTTTAGACTGATGGGTACCGATCTAATAAAATCGCCTACTCTTGTTTTTGGCGATGTTTATTCTCTGACCCTATGTGCCAAAGCTTTTAAAGAAGGCACAGATTTTTACGGGCCTTTGCCTTTTTGTGGCAGCCAGGCCAGGCTCGACGATATTAGCGCGGGAGGCAGTGAAGACTTCGATATCGGACATTTCAGCGATGTTGCAGGAAACCCAGGTCTCGATTCCTATAACAGTGATTATGCAAGTAGTTTGACTGAGGTTCCTTATAATAGAGCTTTAAGCTATATTATTACCAACTATCAGAATCCAGACCCAATGGACTCAGGCATTATTTCCGCCTCAGATCCTCTTTATGATTTTATTAAAGGTGATGCCGTTGACAGCGGGACTGCCGAAGCCATTCCCGATCCTTATTCAAATATTTTTTCTGATGTTTCGAGCTTGAACGAGATGAATGAAATTCTCGATAAAATTCAGATTCCCGGCGCCCGCTCGATCAAAACCATTGAGCTTAGTGATGGTGAAAAGCTTTTGAATAGATTAAAAAGCGAAGGCTTATTAGATGGTAATAAGCTCGATTTAAATGGCTGGCTCCATGTCAAATCAGATTCAGGCATTGATATTGAAAATGGCCTTCAATTGCAGAGTCATGGCGGTATTATATTAGAAAAGGGCAATATTCAGATCAGCAATTATATCAGGTCTGATACCGGTGAGTTTATTCTGCATCTGGTTACTCTCGATGGAAATATAGAAATATCGAGCGGCGTCGGCGGAGATATGAATGTGTCTCTGGTTGCAGCCGGCCAGGGTTCAGGTAAGGGGCAGGTTAAGTTTGCAGGCTCTGCTAATTCCAATCTGCCAACAATTAATGGAAATGTAGCAATGCAGCGTTTGGCTAATGGCAGTTTGAACAGCAGTGCTGCCCGTGGAGCAGAAATTAAATATTTTAAAAATCTTGCTGCTCTGCCCGATCGTTCTTCCGATGCAATGTCAGAAAAGCCCTTGCTGATGATTTCATTAAAAGATGAACCGGAGCTGGTAGAATGAGAATTAAAGCATTTTCTTTTGTCGAGATTTTAGTTGCAGTGGTTTGCCTGGCAATGGTTATGATTCCACTGACAACGATGTTTTCGTTCAGCAGCAGCGGAACCATTCAAAACCGCAATGATTTGCTGGCTCGTCAGCATGCGGCAAATATTTTAGATTATGCTTATTCGCTTGCTTACAATGACGCCTTTCTTGAGCCGGTGAGCCAGAAATCAGTGCCGACTGTTTCTTTCAATTCAGGCTCAGAAGAGCTTGTGCTCGACATGGAAGAGATTTTTACCAGAAGTGTTTCAATAGAAGAGGTAAAACCTGTTGATTGGAAATATTCCTATAAATTGATAAAGGTGGCTGTTACCTGGAACGAAGGAAAAACCGAAGATGAAGAATTGATAATGACAGGGGTTATAAGTAATGCAGGAAGCTAGAATTTATAAACGCGGAATCACTCTTGTTGAGGCATGTATTGCCGCGCTTCTTTTAAGCATTGTTATGGCAGTAGTTATGAATATGTTTGCAGGCGGACTTAAAGGCTCGAATAAGGGAATGGCTCACCTTACCAATATGCAGACAGCCGCTTTAATAATGTCGCAAATCGAATATGATCTTATGAGAGCCACCAGTTTAAATGATCCGGCGATCGAAAACTCCGAATCAGATGCACGATGGCAAATTACCAACCAGGATGGCAGCACCAGCACTATTATTTACCGGCTGGCAGATGGTCTTGAGCGCCAGGAAGATAACAGTCTAACCGGTCAAAGTAAACATGTATTTGGGCGCGGGCTTAATTTATCTGCTCTGTTTCGACAGCTACAATTTAATCTGCCCGCTAATAATCGCAGTAAAAGCGGTATGTGGGTAGAAATAACAGTTTCATCTGACGAAGACAATAATGAAGAATTTAAAAGCAAAAGATTAATAGTTTGTAGAAATCTTGAAAATAGTATTTAAAAGGAGTCTATGACCAGACAGAATCTGCATAACCACACTCTTTTTTCTGATGGTGCTTTTTTGCCCGAAGAAATAATTACCACTGCGATTTCTGCTGATCTTGAAATAATCGGCATATCCGATCATTTTTATACTTCAAAAGTTTATTACGAATTCAATTATGATCAATGGCTCGATAAATTATGGGATAAATATGTTCACTGTCTTAAGCAGCTTAAACAATATTACTCTGAACAAATAAAAGTGGTTGCAGGAGTTGAAATAGACAGCTGTCTGCGTAGAACGACAGGAGACATTGATAAAATTCCATGGCATAAGATCAATACAGATCTCGATTATGTTTTGCTTGAATACATTGGGGAATCGCGTTTTCAAGGCGCCCCTCTAACTGAGCTTGAAACTTATAAGAGCCGCTGTGAAAAACCTCTGATTCTTGCCCACTCAGATTTAAAAGCAATACAGAAGCACACACCTTTGAATGATTTTTTTTCTATTTTGAAACAGTTAAAAATTACTCTCGAGATTCCATCTGGAGAACGCAATAAATGGTTCTGGAACGAACTCGATCCGGCTTTGCTTGCAGGCGTTCAACTCAGCATCGGAACCGACACTCATCGCAATATTGAAGAAGCTGCCAATATAGGTTGCGCATACGACTTTCTTGAGCAGAACAATCTTTTGCCCCAGCTCTTAACTTTTGATGAGTAAAAAATTTTGTGACAAATTTCTAAAATTCCTGGTCTAATTTCTGGTCAAACAAAAAATATGATAATTTAAAGAACAAAGAAGTTAAACAGGAATTTTTAATTGATTAAGCTCAAAATTATTGAGGATAAACGCGGCATAGTCCTTTATACGCTTTTGGGAGTGCTTGTTATTGTAAGCATTTTCGCTTTCAGTATAGATTCTTATACAAGAAAGAAGCTTTCTCAATCCAGACATCTTCAGAAAAGATCCACTGCCATGGTTCTGGCTCAATCTGTTTTAAACTATTCTGTAGCAAGGCTTAATGAAGAGCTGGAGTCAGAAGATTCTGATCTAACTTCGTTTTTCCGTTCTGAATCTATTGAGCCTGGTAATGAAATACCAATTTCTTTTCCTTTGCTTCCAGACATATTACAAAACTATTCAAAGGCTACAGCTGATTGTTCTATTATTGTAAAAAACATACATCAACTTCGCGAAGAAGAAAATTTAGCTACAACCGGTTTTGATCCATTCGAAAAAGAGCTTGTCGTAACAATTACATCAGAAGTCACATCAAATGGATTTTATTGCAAACTTAGCGAAGACAGGCAAATAAGACTGATTAATCTGTTACCCGATATTCTGGGAAAATTTACTTTTTATGTCAAAAATTTAGATGATTCTAAGGTTTTGAATTGCTTTGCGAATCATATAGACGGTTATTCAGACAGTGCTTTTGCTCAAAGCACTAACTGTCTTCCGGTAATTTTAAAGAATGGTGGCGAACTTGACTTTGCTGCATCTGAAATAAATGACCCTGACAGCTGGCAGAAACGTGGTTATATATTTATTGGCGGAGATAGCGTAGATATCAATCTTACCGGGGGAAACTTCGAGGCTTACGGCGAGCTTTTTCACTTTTACGCAATGGATCAAAGCTCAGGTATACCCGGTTATTACACTATGTTTCCCCCTTCATTCTTTGCTGCTCCACCTGACTATACCCAGACATGGCCCCAGTCGCTCAACAGTGGCCCTGATTTTGCAAGTGAGTTTGCTTATATTTTAAAACATGTTGTTGCCGGTTTTTATACAACCCAGGACAATGGCGGTGGTATGAACTATGATCAGAGGCTTGCAGTCAGTTTTCCCGATTCAGATTCAACTTCTGAAACCAGAATGCGCTCGTCTTCATTAAATCTTTTTGGAACTAGATCTAATCCATCGCCTACCCTTGTTCTTGGCAATGTAAATCGTTGCTATGCAGACTTTTGCGGAATTGTAGTAGATGTTGATCTTGATGGTCAGCGAGATGCAGTTGTTGATTATGTCAGAGAGACCGATGAGCCTGTTGGCAATCTTCCAATGCCTCTCTCTACTATTGATGCAGCTTCGAATGGAAGTCTTGATCCCGGCACTCCGATTCAGCTCGATAACGGGCTGATAAATTACAGTAATATGTTTGCTTCTGATTTTGAATATCAGGAGAACATGTGTTCAATAATATCAGAACCATATTTGCGCAGCCACGATTATTTGTATTTCAGGACAGAAGATAACTTTTTTCCCGAGACCAGTTGTTTTGGAGAAAGCGTTGCAGATTATCAGCATAAATTTTCTTTGAAGTTTGATTCAGAAGTATTTGCAGATCTAGATTTTTACAAAGATGGTTATCCCCAGGATTACCCGGTAGAAGGTTTAGACGATAAAATTTCATACAGAATAAACGATTTTGAAGAGTTCCTTGAGAGATTTTATGACTCGGAAAATAATCGTTTGAACCTGGGAATTACGGTATCGATTGAAAATTCTCAGGGGCAACAAGTTAAATTGCCTGATGGTTTGAGCCTGACAAGGGGCGGGTTGCTGCTGGTTGAAAACGGCGACATAGAGGTTGGAGCAATTGGATTGTCAGACCCTGATGAAGTGTTAACTATAGTTGCCCTGGATGGAAATATTTTTTTAAATCTTTCATCTGGTCAGCCTGTTTGTGCAAATCTTATTGCTTTAAATGGCACTGTGAAAAATAACACTCCTAATCGCGGACTTGATTTAAATGGAACTTTAGCGGTTAACAACTATAACCCAATTGAGTTTAAGGCCGGCGGGCGCATTCTTTATAACAAGTTAAACGATCCTTCCGGCAAGAATTACGATTATTATTATCGATGTTTTGTGGCAGATTATTCTGATAATATAACAGTATCTTTTTAATTTTGTGACATATTGTTGAATTTGAATGTCAATATAATAGAAAAACTTATAAGTTGATTAAGAATGACAAAAGATGATGATCTGATCAAAAGGCTGCAGACAGGTGAAGTTAAAGCTGTTGAAGACCTTATAGATAGTTATGGTAGGTTCGTTTACGCTAAAGCCTGGGCTATGGTAAGAAACCAGGCCGATGCAGAAGATATTTATCAAAATGTATTTGTAAGGGTTTTCAGGTTTGCTGCAAGCATAAAAAAAAGCTCTTCGATAAAAAGCTGGCTGGCCAGAATAACCTATAATTGCGGCATAGATTTAATCAGGCAGCAAAAGAAAAGTCAGAATACCTTCCATAACCTTAAAAAAGAGGATATAAGCAGCGAGTTCAAAAGTCCAAAAGAAGTGCGTGAATCTTTTCTAACTATTATTGCACCTTTTAAAGAGAGCGAAAGAAAAATACTGATTTACAGATTTATTTTTGATCTTTCATATAAAGAAATAGCAGAACTTTGCGATGTTCCGGTCGGAACTTTAAGAAATATGGTCTGGCGTGTTTTAAAAGCACTCCGTCAGGAGTTACAAAGATGAATTGTAACCAGTTAAAAAATTTATTGATCGAAAACACCCGAAAGTTGTCTGAAAAAGAAATTCAGGAAATCAGGCAACATTTAAAAGAATGCTCTGAATGTGAATCTGCATTTGCTAATTACAATCTGTTTGTCGATTCAATAGAAGAAAAAGATCTCATGCCCGAGCAGGCAGAACGGCTCAAACACCAGATTCTTTCCAGATTGAAACATGAAAAAACTTCAAACAAATCTGTATCAATTCTGGAAAAAATATTTGGCCCATTGGGTTTAAAAGTGGCTGTAGCCTGCCTGGTAATAATTGGGCTAATTCTGTTTTACAGTTCGCCTCAAAGAAAGCACATGATAAAAAAAGTAGATGTGGCCGAAAAAATTTATCCGCTCATTGCCGGGCAATTTTATCTTATTGATGAAAAAACCGGTTCAGAAAAGCTGGTGGATAAAATTCAAATAAAAGAAATACGACAAATAAAACTTAAACAATCGATGGAATGCAATATCGGATTTGCTCCGCAAAGAAAAATAGCCTGTAAAGGCGACTTTGTTGCTGAAGTTTCAAAAACTGCAGTTGAATTTATTGCAGGTGAGGCTGAAATGAACTTTGAGGTGAAAAAAGGTCAGATCAGTCTTAAGTTGCCTTTATACAATGTAAAAGTTTATGGAACTACTTTAAAAGTTTTTGCAGATGATAAGGTAAACCAGATTAGAGTTGTAAATGGAAGCATTGAAATTTTTGATAAAACTGACAAACCTGTAAGACGGCTAAATAAAGGTGAAAGTTACAAAGAATTTGTACCAGTAAAAAAAATCAATCAAGAAATGAATAGAAAAAAAGTCGGTAATTTTAAAAAATCTGATTTAAAAAATCCCCGCAAATCCGAAACTGCTTCAAATACTCATCAGAAAACTTCAGAGCCAGAATCAGATACAGAAGCTACGGGTTCAGAAATTGAAAACTATGATCAGCAAATAAAAAATTTAAATGATGCTTTTTAAAATTCTTGTGACAAATTAATTTTTTCTTCGGTCTAAAGTATAGATTCCAAATCAGGATAAGTATTTATGAATTTTAAAAAAACAACGATGTCTATTTTTTCTTCAAGTTTTTTTATTTTCGTTTTTGCAGTATTGCTTGCGGGTAGTTTGCATGCGGCAGATAATGACGATCTTATGCCTGCAGGCCGTTATGCACAGATGGTTTATTTACGAATGATCTCTATTGCTAAAACAATTCTTGAATATGATAAAGAAGTAATATTCAGGCTCGAAAACAAGAGACATATTGATAAAGCACTTGTCAAAGCCAGATTTATATCAGCCAGGCTTCAATTCAAAAAATTACTTAAACTCGGGCGCTATCTTGAAAGCAAAATGGCAAGCTCTGATGCTGCAAAGGCCAGGGTAGAATCTTTACGCAGGCGGTTGCCATATTTTATCAAGGCGCATCGAGCCAATATGAAAAAAATTAATTCGCTTGGCGATTTTGATGATGTGAATCTCGAGTCAGACCAGCTGATTGCAATAATTGAGCAACAAAATAATCAACAAAGCGTAGAAAAGTTGACTATCAACAATCTCGAAAGCGCTTTTTAACCGAATAAATTTTCAGGGAGGTCGATAATGAGATCTAAGGTTTTCAGGCTATTTTTGCTAATTGTTCTGGTTACTGTCGTTACAGTGAGTTCATCAACTTTAGGGGCAGCAGAAAAACTATATTTCCCCGGGGAAAGCAATTGGGATACTATTTCGCCGCAAGAGCTCGGCTGGAACATGAATGCGATCAAAGAAATGGAAGGCTTTTTAAAGGAGCACTCGAGTAAATCATTTTTAATTTTAAAAGACGGCAAAATTGTCGTAGAAAAATACTGGGCTAAAGAAAATGCCGATTATAAACAAAGGGTTTACTCTGTGGGTAAAAGTCTTACAGCATTTCTGGTAGGCCTGGCACAGGAAAAAGGTAAACTTGAAATTAGTCAGTCTGTATCAGATTTTATTCCCGGCTGGACAAAAGAAAATCTCGAAAACGAAAAGAAAATTAAAATCCAGCATTTGCTTTCAATGAACAGTGGTCTTGACAACAGGCTCAAATTTGAAGCTGAGCCAGGCGAAAAATGGCGATATAATACAAAGGCTTATCATAATCTTCATGATCTTTTAGAAGCCGCTACCGGTTATAAAGTAGATCAAGTTGCCAAAAAAGTTCTTTATAAACCACTGGGAATGAAAAACACAAAGTTTTTAAAACATACCTTTGAGATGAACGCGCGCGATATGGCGAGATTCGGTTTAATGGTTCTCGCAGGCGGAAACTGGAATGGCCGGGAAATTATGGAAGATAAAGATTTCTTTTATGACATGGTTAATACTTCGCAGCAAGATAATCCTTCTTATGGATATCTCTGGTGGCTTAACGGTAAAGATTCTTTTATTGCCGGTCATCCGCCAAAAAAAGGTGAAGGAAGTCTTGTACCTGCTGCGCCTGCAGATATGTTTTGTGCTCTGGGTAAAAATGATCAGAAGATTTTTATAGTGCCCAGCCAGAATCTGGTAGTAATTCGTCAGGGCGACTCTGCTGAAAATGATAAGGAAGATGCGGTGACTACCTTTACAAATGAGATCTGGCAACATCTCAACAAGGTTATTGGTACAGGTAATGTATCCAATAATGCCGATCCCGGCATTTCTCAGCCTGCTTATAAAGATAATTCTGGTTTTCGTTATTTTGATCAGGAGCTGACCATACCGGCCTGGGCCAATCCCGATATTAAAATCTTCCTGGCTCAAAATGGAAAGGAAGTAACAGATCAGAGTCTTCATCAGGGCGTTGATTATATAATCAAAACCCGAGTTTATAACTTCGGTAACGAAACAGCCGAAAATGTAAAAGTTCAGACTTACTTCAGCCGTTTCGCTCTTCTGGGAAATTTTAAAGAGTTTGGTAATCCGGTCGTGGTTGAAAAAATTAATCCCGGTGAATTCGTCGATGTAGAAATACCTGCAAAATCAAAAATAAAAGGTCACGCAAGCCTTCAGATCAGGGTAAGTTCTCCCGGTGACAAAGACAAAACTAATAACTGCGGCAGAAGAAGCCTCTGGGTTATCAGAGCTGCTCCGGGTAAAACTTTTAAACGTCGCTTAAATATAGCGAACCTGGTTTTTGATGGCGATGAAGTAAAATACGTTGACTCGGTTAAGCTGAAAACAAAAGTTACTTTGTATCCTGCTAGCTTTAATACTGCCCAAAACCAGTCTCTGGTAAGAGTAAGGCTCAACCCCGAAACAATCAATTTTGATCAGAATAATAAAGTTCAGGTAAAAAAATCATTAATCAAAATTAATCTCGATAAAAAGCTTCCTGTAGGAGGTAATGTAAGAGTAAAAATCTTACCTGAAAGTGGTGGTCAGTTCTTGAACCGGGATGGTTGCACTTTTCATTTCCATGTTTTCAGGCGTAAAAATTTTACCACCGATGGCGGTATGTAAAACAGTTCCAAACCAGGTCTCAAAACAGAGGTTAGCTTCAGGGCGGTATCTTGCTAAAGATAACGCCCTGAGTTAATTTGTTTAAACCTGGCTTTCATTTTTGTTAAGAGGATTTTTATATGAATAGAATTTTTCGTTCGTTTATTCTGATTTCTATCTTTTGTTATTGCTTTTCAGGAGCTGCAATCCAGGCACAAGGATTTCAAAATTACGGCGGCAATAAACGAGGCTTTCGTCGTTCTGGCAACAGGCAGAATACTAACGAACAAAATTTATTTGATCGTTTTTTCAGCCTTGATCGAGACGGTAACAAGATATTGGATTCACAGGAAATCAGCCTGGTAAAAAGGCCTCGAGCTGTTCAACGACTGCAAAAGCTTGATGCCGACTCTGATGGTTCAATTTCTTATCAGGAGCTTGTCGACTTCGTTATAAGTAGAAGAAAAGATGCGGTAGAAAAAGTTGAAAATAAAATAAAAAAGAAGTTAGTAAAAAAAATATTCCAAAGCAGCAATCCTCAAGAGGCTGAACAAAATTTTGCCTGGCTGAAATCCAAAAAAAATATTTTTACTATTCTTGATCGAGATCAAAACAATAAGATAGATAAAAGTGAAATTGATGCTGCAATGCCAGACTTATTGGCTCTGGTTTATAGTAAAAGAATCACCAGGCTTTCTGCTCTTATAAATCAGTCGCCTTCAAAGCAAAGCGATAGGCGCAAGCGCTTAATTGCAAGATTAATGGACTATAACGCAGACGATAACATTTCTATTGCCGAGTTTGATCGTTTTCTTTACAGGCATGTTGATAAAGAAGTTGCTGACCAGTATGCTTTGACCGATAAGGTTCCCAATAAAAAAAAATCATCAGAGGTGTCGGCCAGCAGAAGCAATTATATAATAGAAAGCCTTCAAAAAAAAGCCGATAAAACCAGAGGTAAAACAGGCAAAAAAACAACTCGCAGTGGAAGTAAACCACAAAGGCCAAAATATCAGGCAAAGAAGAAGCCTGTTGACAAGACAAACTCTAAATTCGACTCGAAAACTCCTCAAAAAGCAGAAAATTTTATAATTCCCGCTGTGAAAACTTTCGAAGATGAAATCGAGAAAGACAAGGATCCGTTGGTAGATTTACTTGGAGCCGGGGCCGATGAAGATCTTCTCTGGTAATTGTTCAACTGTTTTATGAAGTATAAAAAAGCATACTCTTTTGTTGAAATTCTGGTGGCTTCGTTCATCTTTGCCATTGCTTTGTTGCCGTTATTTTCCCTGCTTTCAAGCAGCAGTACAACAGCGAAAATTACAAAAGAAAGAGTGCTTGCAAATAACTTTGCCATTGAGCTTGTTAACCAGATTTGTACTATGCGATTTGCTGACATTCCGGTGGTTGGCGGTTTCCCACTCGGAAACGATGCAGATAATGCATTGTTGCAACAGGGAAAGCCTTGCACAAAGTTATCTTTAACCGAGATCCCCGATAATTTCACCAGGGAACTGACCATTGAAAATTTAGGCGATAAGGCTAAAATGGTTAAAGCGGTTATCCGTTGGGGAAAGAAGCCTGCTCATCAATTCGTTATTTCACGGGTTCTGGAGTGGGCGCCATGAAGAAAAAAGGTTTTGCGCTTATAGAACTTGCGGTTGTTTGTTTAATTTCTTCAATTTTGCTGCATAGTATATTTAAGTTGTTAAGCGCTACCCTGAGTAGTTTTTCTCATCAGGAAGAGTATGTTTCCTGCACCTGGCAGGGCAGTCTTTTAAGCTCATATCTGCAGGAAGACCTCGAAAATGCTTTCTTGCAAAATGAAGAAGAATTTTTCAAGCAAATCGTTACAGATGTAATGAAAACAGATGTGGGGTTTTCTATTCCCCATGGCGACACCCTTGTTACCTACGAGTTTGATTCGGCTCAAAAAATAATTCACAGAGAAAAAGGCGGAAAAAAAGTTAAAGTCGGCCAGGGACTGGTGAAAAGTTTTAGTTGTACGCCCAGGTTGCAGCTTTCTGATGGAACAATAACGACCATTGATGAGCTGGTTGCTATCGTCGAGACAAACCCGGAATTCGATTTGAGAAGAATCTGGTTTGAATTTAAAATAATTTTTAGAACAGAAGAAAAAGACGAAAAGGAAGTTTTACATAATTTCAGCTTTAACGGCTTTCCCGTGCGTCTTAACCGACAATTGCAATCGATCTGGAAAAATTGAAAAATATTTTGCCAAATTAAAGGGTACGCGCTAAGATTAATAGCTGTAAATTAACACAAGCAATTGTTATTAAAATATAATCATCGCATCCGCAGGGAGGTTCCCGGTGAACCAGAGTCAAAAGGAAAAGGTTGTTATAACAGTTCTCGGCGCTAACAAGCCTGGTGTGCTTGCCGGTATTACCAGAGCCGTTGCCGATTCTAATGTAAATGTTGAAGACGTCAGTCAGAAAATAATGCAGGATTTATTTGCTTTAATGATGATGACTGATTTTTCTGATGCAAATTGCAATTATGAAGAGTTTCA
>JBNJGH010000066.1:0-19038 GCA_051747585.1 Candidatus Rifleibacteriota bacterium | reverse complement strand
CCACCCTCTGCTTCTTCATGACAATTTTTTTGTTATTACTTCCAGCTAACGAAGCATAATGACCGTAATAATGCTTAACTTTTTTTACATAGTTTTTTGTTTCTCTGAACGGAGGAATCCCCCCATATTTGTCAACATTGCCAGGCCCCGCGTTATAGGCAGCCAGAGCAAATTCAATTTTTCCATCAAACCTTTTGAGCATTCTTCTCAGGTAAGCACTGCCCCCCATTATATTCTGCCTTGGATTAAAAGCATTGCTACAACCGACAAGTTCCGCAGTAGAAGGCATTAGCTGCATCAAGCCCTGTGCTCCTTTGTTTGATCTGGCATAGGGGTCAAAATCTGACTCAGCTTTAATGACCGACTTGATAAGAAAAGGATCGAGACTGTATTTGGATGCTGCTTCGTTAATAAATGACGAATAGACATCATCGTTAGGTAAAAGAATTTTTTTATTTTTATAAGATGTATGGGGTGCAAAAGAAGAGTCGGGACTCGGTGAATTCGGTCCCTCACGATCTTTTCTGGTGGTAGCAACAATTTTATATTTTTTATTAGGAGGATTATCGGTTAAATAAAGTTTTCCGTGCTCATCGCGATAAGAATAAATAGCTCCATACATCGGCAAAGAGCCAGATACGGCCATGACTGTAAGAAGCCACAAAATCTTTTTCAACGGGAACCTCCTGAGAAAATACAATTCAGTGCTTCCAAACAAATCGGTAAGTTTCTAAAAAAAAGTTAGTAAAAATAAAAAACCGCTATCTAAATTAAGCGGCCTTTCATATGATTCGAGATAAAAAAAAGTATTATTTCTGTCGGTGAAGGTGTTCCCAGCTTAAAACACATGATGTAAAATGCCAGCTGTCATCTTCAGAAATTTCTTTGTTTTCGGCTATTTTTTTTGCGATTCCTTCACAAAGCCAGCATTCTCTCTCTTGTGTAGCATACATTTGCATAAGCATTGCTACTGTGGGGGGGGCAGCGGGATCAGGGTGCACAACCTTCACAATATTTTCATGATTTTCTTCTACTTCAGTGTTTGATAATTCTTCGTTAATTACAGGATTTAAAGTTTGCACGGCGACGGATTCAGACATTTTTACCTCTTTATTATTTTGTATTTACCAGATTTGAAATTATAAAAAATGCACATACGTAAATCAAATCACTCAACATTTTTTAAGCTGCACCAGCAGTGGGTTCTTTAATTTATAATTCTTTCTTTCGCTTTCTTAAAGTTAAAAACTGATCTTTTCTTGTGCATAATGCACGGTGCACAGCGCGTTTCATTTTTTAAAGCTTAAAGCAAAGCATTTTAAGAAATTAATTTTTTTTCTTCGGGATGTTCCTCAATATAAAATTTTTCAAAAGCCTTATTTAGCTGTATTTTCAAATGATCACGCAGCACATCTCTGGCACCCGCTACGGCCTTCTTGTGCCTTGAGACAACTTTATCCGGGTCTATATCAGGATCATCATAATCTTTAACCGAATTTTGTTCGGTTAGCCATTTTTTCATATCAATCATAATTTACTCCGGCATTCAATTTTCAATTATTCTGTACATATAATCGGTAAAAACGACGAGAAAGATTAAATTTGTGTTAAAATTTATACAAATTATAAAGAAATTAGTTTATTCACGATGATTTTTTTGCAAAGAAAAGTTATAATCATTTACAACTAAACAGGATCGTAGCAATGAAAACTAACCTAATTATTTTTTCCATCTATTTCTTTTTTGTCTCTCCGCCTGCCCAGGCCTATATAGACCCGGGCACCGGCTCTTTTATTTTTCAACTTTTAATTTCAGCCCTTGTCGGGGGAATTTTTATTATTAAAACCTACTGGCAGAAAATAAGAAGCTGGTTTAGCGGCAAAAAGCCTGAAGAAGAAACCTTGGAAGAAAACAAAACTGACTTAAACGAAGACGAAACGGCAAAGAACAAAATTCAAGATACAAACAATGAGCAGCATTAGGCATAAAGCATCTTTCAGAGATCCCGACGGTTTTATTTTTGTTCGTAATAATGAAATTTACCGGCAGATAAATAAGAGCGGGCGCAACAATTTTGAAACCTTTATAGAATCAGGCCTTTATGAAAAGCTTGAGCAGAAAAATCTTATTATCAGACATGAAGGAACTGACCAGCCCCTGGCTGAAAAAGAAAATGGCTGGAAAGTAATTAAGCCAGAAAAACTCAATTTTATCTCATATCCCTATGAGTGGAGTTTCAGCCAGCTTAAAGATGCCGCCCTGGCAACACTGGCAATTCAAAAGACTGCTCTGAACCACGGCATGATTCTTAGAGATGCAAGTGCTTACAATATTCAATTTAAAGGCAACAACCCTTTATTAATTGATAGTCTTTCATTTGAACCTTATAGCAAAGGCAGTCCCTGGATAGCTTACCGTCAATTTTGCCAGCATTTTCTCGCTCCCCTTGCTCTTATGTCGTATACCGATCTTCGGCTGAATCAATTGCTTAAAAGTTATATCGACGGTGTTCCCCTTGATCTTGCCGCCAAACTTCTTCCTTTCAAGGCCTGCTTGAAGCTTTCGATTCTGCTGCATGTTATAATGCACGCCCGCAGCCAGAACTACTATGCCAAAACAAATTTACAGGAGAAACAAAGTCAGGCACAAATGTCTTCTAACTCTTTAATGGGACTGATTGACAGCCTCGAATCCGGCATAAAAAGCCTTACTCCCGCTGATCAATCAAGTGAATGGCAAGGCTATTATTCTTTTACAAACTATACAGATAAGGCAAACGAAGGCAAAATTGCAATAATCAGAGAATTCATCGAAACAATAAAACCTGCCAATCTATGGGATCTCGGTGCGAACAATGGTTTCTACAGCCGGTTAGCTTCTAAATTACAGATTCCTGTTGTTTCTTTCGACATTGACGAGAATGCTATCGAAAGCAATTATCTAATAAGCAAAAAAGAAAACGACCAGTTTATTGTTCCACTGCTGTTAGACCTTGCAAACCCTGCGCCGGCCATAGGGTGGAGAAACATCGAGCGACAGTCTTTTATTCAAAGAGGCCCGGCCGATACTGTAATGGCTCTCGCTCTGATTCATCATCTGGCTATCAGCAACAATGTACCTTTGCATGAGCTGGCAGATTTTTTTCGAGATATTTGCCACAATCTTATTATTGAATTTATCCCTAAATGCGATTCGCAGGTGAAAATACTATTGCAGAGTCGCGAAGATATTTTTGGGAATTACAATCCTGAGAATTTCGAAAAAGTTTTTTGTGAAAATTTTGAAATAGTATCTCGAAAAACAATCCCGGATTCAGAAAGAATTCTTTATTTGATGAAGAAGAAGGCCGCATAATTTTGCTTAATATAAAATTTTTGCATTCTTTGATTTTTTCGCTTTTTCCTATTCTATTTTTGTATTCCTGCAATATTGATAAGATAAATCCTGCCGATATTTTTCTTCCCATTGCTGTCAGTATGGGATTTACTCTCTTAATGCTCGGTTTTACTTACCTTTTGTATAAAAAACTGGAGAAAGCTGCAATCGCCACCTCTTTTTTTCTCTATTTCTTTTATGCCTACGGCTATTTTGTTGCTTCTATTGCCATTGCAAACGACGGAATAAGCTTTGCTCTGAGAAAACAGATACCCATCGGCTGGATTATTATGCTACTGGCGGCATTGGTTATATTAGCTTTTTACAAAGAAATTAAACCTGTTCAAATCAGATTCTTTAATATTGTTTCTTTGACTTTTCTTATTTTAACTTCGGCAAACATTCTTTTTTTTGCAATTAACAATTATGGAGAAAACCAAAGCTTATTAAATCAAGTAGACGATGAAAACCAGTGTATAAGTTCTAAAAGCAATGATATTCACCCGGATATTTATTATTTAATTTTAGATGGTTATGCACGTAAAGATGTGCTGAAAGAAATTTACGATTTTAAGAATGATCCCTTTATTGAATTTCTGCACAACAAAGGATTTTTTGTTGCAGAGAAGTCTGCCGCAAATTACTGCCAGACCTACTTATCTCTTTCCAGCGCTTTAAATTTCACTTACCTTGATGCCATAAGCAAAAAATACAAAAAATCAGGAAATGTAGGTCCTTTAATTGAGCTAATAGAGAACAACCGCGTATTCCGCATTCTTAAATCTGCCGGTTACAAAAGCATCTCGACTGCCAGCGGTTACAGCGGCACAAATCTTGAAAAAACCGATCTTCATTTTCCCGCCAATCTGCTTGACACTGAGTTTGTCAGAGTTCTTATGGATACAACCTTTTTATCTGCCCTTAGATTAAAATTTTTCAATAACAATTCAATGCAGATAGAAGCACATCGGCAGAGAGTAAAGCAAGCTTTTTCCATTTTGCCCCAAATCAAACAAAAGGTTGGCTCGCCTTTTATTTCTTTTTCCCATATTCTCTGCCCTCATCCTCCTTTTGTTTTCAATCCTGATGGCAGTCTGGTCGAAGAAACCAGGTATTACAGCCTTAATGATGGCAGCCACTGGCGCGACGAGAAAAGCAAATATATTAAAGGGTACAAAGGACAGATTGAATACATTAACAACAATATAACCGAACTCGTCGAGAAACTTCTTTCTGATGAGCGGGAAAAAATTATAATTATTCAGTCAGACCATGGCCCGGGTTCGGGTTTACACTGGGAAAAACCGGATAAAACCAATATGAAAGAACGACTGGGATGTTTTTATGCTGTATATTTTTCTGATCGCGATTATTCGCAATTGCAGCATGTAATATCGCCGGTAAATACATTCAGAATAATCTTTAACAAATATTTTAAAACTGATTACCCGATTCTGGAAAACCGTTCTTACTTTTCAACCTGGAAAAAGCGTTATAATTTTATCGAGGTTACTAAAGAGGTTTATTGAGGCAATCAAGGATTTTCTGATGCAATTGCACACTGCTACTGGCTAACAAGCCCTTTTTATGCCGGTAGTTTTTGGGTTCGTAAGAAAAAAAACTTCCATCAAGTTGCGATGCGACACCGCCGGCCTCAAGGAAAAGTAATTCGGGACCTGCCATATCCCATGCCTTTGTAGCGTTACTACAGTTTATATAATAATCTCCATGACCTTTGGCAATAGCCATTAATTTCAACCCGACTCCGCCATGGGAAATTACACCTGTACCGCCAATGGCATCATGAATTCTTTGTCCGGTCTTACTTGGCTTCGAACGACTTATAACCAAAATTACGTCTTTATCATCGTTTTTTTTGCTTATTTGAAGTTTTTTCCAGGGTTGTCCGGGGGTGTGCCACCAGCATCCTTCGCCTCTTGCAGCCACATACAGGTTTTTTCCAACCGGTTGGTAAACCAGTCCGAACTCTAAACGCTCACCATCGGCCAGACCTATTTGAATTGCAAACTCGCCGTTTTTCTTAATAAATTCTCTGGTTCCGTCAACCGGATCTATATACCAGGTACGCTGATTATGCTTTTCTGGAATATCAAGACCGTTTTCTTCGCTGAAAATGCGATCAGCCGGAAACCTTTTACGCAGCTCTCTGGTAATAATAAGGTCGGCCTCTTTGTCTGCGAGAGTTACCGGTTCTTTACCATCTTTAAATTCTACTCCAAAGTCTTTGCTATAGACCTCTTCAATTTTTTCAGAGGCGGCAAGAGCCACCCCGATTAGAAATTCTCCATCGGGGTAGCTTAAGGGAATATTATTTATTTTCAAACCGCCAGCACTTTTTCTTCAGGATTCTGGAGTTTGACTGTCCAGTCGAATGGATCTTCGATATCGCCATACTGTATTGCTCTAAGGGTATCATACAGCTGCTGACTTACCGGACCAACCTTGCGGTTGTTTATTGTATAGTCATTCTTTTGATACTGAAGACTGCCTACGGGTGAAATGCTTGCAGCAGTTCCGGTACCAAAAATTTCGGTTATGGAGCCAGTAGTAATTCCGCCAATAACTTCATCGATTGAAATACGGCGCTCTTCAGCTTTTAAACCAAGCATAGGTGCAAGTTTGATAACACTGTCTCTTGTTACTCCGGGCAAAATACTACCATTTAACATAGGAGTAACCAGAGTATTGCCGTTAAAAACAAAGAAAATATTCATTGCGCCAACTTCTTCAACATAACGATGCTCGGCACCATCTAGCCAGAGGACCTGAGCACAGCCTTTTTTTCTGGCTATTCGGCCGGCCAGCAGACTCGCGGCATAGTTGGCTCCTGTTTTTGCCTCGCCCAGACCACCAATAGCGGCTCGTGTGAATTCATCGGCCACATAAAGACTGACCGGATTGAAGCCTTCCTGATAATAGGGGCCAACCGGGCTTAAAATTACGCAATATTTATAGGTAGAAGAAGCTCTTACTCCAAGAGTTTCATCCATGGCAAACATAAATGGTCTTATATAAAGGGCAGCACCTTTGCTGTCAGGAACCCATCTTGCTTCAAGATTGACCAGACAGTTTATGCTTTCAAGAAAGTCGTTTTCCATAAAATGAGGCATACAAAGCCTGTCTGCAGAGCGATTAAAACGCTTGGCATTCATATCCGGGCGAAATAATCTTACAGCGCTATCTTTGCCTCTAAATGCTTTCAGGCCTTCAAAAATCTCCTGAGCATAATGAAGAACAAGGGCTGATGGCATAATAGCAAATGGTTTCAACTTCTTTATTTCCGGATTATGCCAGCCGTCTTCTTCGTTATAATCCATTGTAAGCATATAATCTGTAAAATATTTACAAAAACCGAGCTTACTTGTGTCAGAAAAAAGAGGTTTCAACTCATTATCTGGAATTTTATTTATTTTAACTCGCATACCTGTTCCTTTCCCTGTTCTAAATTTTATAGTTCGGCACTGTTTTTTAGAACAACTCAGGGCATTATTATAACCTTTTAAATTTGCCGATTCAAGATATTTAACCCTGAGACAACATGGAATTTATTATAAAAAAAACATGGGGTTCTGCCGAATAGAGCAGCAAAACAAAAGTATATCGGAGGCAGACTTATGCAGGAAATCACGCCTGTAGGCATAATGACAACCGAACCGGGAAAAAGTCATAATTTTTATCGAAAAATTATGCGAATTCCACGGGTTCAAACTTCAGCAAGTAATGAATTTGGTGCAACAGTATTGAGGCTGGAAAGTCCTTCAATTGAAATAAATTCTACCAGAATTTTGATTAAAGACCGAAAAACAAAAAGCTACAACCAGACTACCCAGCGACTTAAACTTTGTTGCGACAATCTCGAAATTTTTAGAAAGCGCTTATTTAAAGAAAAAATAGAAGTTTTTAATAATAGTGGAAAGCTAAGCTTTATAGATCTTAACGGAATAAACTGGGATATTTACGAAAAACAACTTAACTGACAAGCATTTTAAAGCCAGTTGCAATCAAAACAACCGCAAAAACTTTCTGCATCATAGGGCCACCTATGTAGTGCGCCAAAGCAGCCCCGAAAAATGCCCCGAAAAATACCCCTATCGCTCCGCCCGCTGCTATAGGAATAACCACATTGCCTTCCTGATAATATTTTATTGCTGCCAGCAAACCAATCGGCGGAATCATCAAAGCCACAGAGGTTCCCTGGGCCTGAAGTTGATTCAAGCCAAAAAATAACACCAGGCTCGGCACTATCACTACTCCGCCTCCCAGGCCAATACAGCCACTTATAACTCCTACCAGTGTGCCCCATAAAACGTATAAAAAATATATCATTATTTTTTGCTCCTGTTTAAAGCTTTATCGATAACTGTTGCAACTTCTTTAATGGTTCGTGTCATTGCGCCTTTGTTTTTTTCAAGAACCATGCTCGCATTTTTCTTCATTTTGGCAGCCAGGTTCTTATCTGAAAGGCATTCTATTCCTTTCTCCAAGATACTTTCGGGATTATCGTTTAAATAAACTGCCTTTGCATTCTGTAACTGCTCAATGATATCAGCAAAATTTCTGTTGTTGGTGCCCATAAAAAGAGGTACATTCTGCTGAATTACCTCAAGCGGGTTATGTCCGCCAACATTTGGATCAATGCTGCCCCCGACAAATGCGACATCTGCAAGTGCATACACAGAAGCAAGCTCACCCATTGTGTCGAGTAGCATTACTTCGCTTTCTTCGTCTTTAATTCTACTTTTAAGAACGGCCTTCAAACCCTGCTCTTTAAGCTCGCCAAGCCATTGATTGCATTTTTTTAGATTTCTTGGCGCAATCAAAACTGCAACCTCTCTTTGAACAAGATCAGCAAAGGTCTTTTTAAAAAGTTTGAATTCTGAAGGATGCAATGAACCAAATATAACCAGCTTTCTGCCTTTAAGCCAATTTTTAATACAGCTTAAATCAACTTCATTATTAACCATTGTTAGATCAGCTTTTATATTTCCCAATATTTTGACTTTTACTGGAGAAACGCCAATTTCAACAAGTTTTTGCAAATCTGTCTTGCTCTGCACCATAAACAGGCTGAAGGCGGAAAAAACAATCTCAGCAAGGCCTCTGGCCTTTTTATAAAAGGCTGCAAGCTTGTCGCTTATTCTTCCGTTGATTAAAAACAAAGGAATTTGTCGTTTACGACACTGAAAAGAAAAAACGGGCCAGAAATCAGTTTCAGCAACAAAAACAGCAATGGGATTCAACCGATTAAAAGCTCTTTTCATACTTATAATTGAATCAATCGGAAAATAGATCACATGATCGGCAAGGCCCCGTTTTTTAACATTTTTTATGACATCAGGATGGGTCGAGGAAAAAACCAGTTTCATTTCGGGAAACTTTGTTTTAAGTTCTTTGGCAAATCCTTCTGCAACCATTGCCTCACCCATTGAAACACCATGCACCCACAAACATTTGTTTGGCTCAACTCTGGGAACCAGACCAAGATAATCAGTAAAACCCTCATTCATTCTTAGCCACTTTTTTTCAGCCAGAGGTAAAGCTGCTGCCGAAAATATACTTAAATAAGCAGCAAGACTTTGATAAGCACAAAATTCGAGCCACGCTCTTTTGCTGTAATTGTTATCAGTCATAACGCACCGTTTGATGGAACATCTGGCCATTTTTTTGTTTAAGGCTTGCAATCCATTTTTCATGCCTGGGTTTAAAACGATCATAAAACCAGAGATACTGATCTGGATGATTGAGAATCAATTTCTCCATCCATCTACTTAACCTGGCAGTTCTCTTTATTACCTTCTGGCGATGAGAACCTTCGCCGTTTTCACTGAGACCAGGTAAAAACCAGGCATCAAACTTGTTAGAAAGTCCTCTTCGAAGTGAATAAATTGGAACAAGCACTGCACCGGTTTTAATGCTCCAGTTAGCAGGGCCCGCCGGCAAAGAAACAAAATGACCGAGAAAATCTAGATATACCCCCTGGTTTGCACCATCCTGATCTGCAACCATTCCTAAAATTTCGCCCGCTTTTAACGCCTTTAAAGCTTTAATTCCACCGCGATCTCTATCGTGCATACGCATCTTGCTGAAACCGCGAAAATAATCAAGCAATCCCCCAAGTTCATCTTCTTTTTGCGACAGATAAAAAGAATTGAGTTTATAGCCTCTTGCCGCTATTGCAGCTCCAAACAATTCCCAGTTTCCGATATGGGGAAGGGCTAGAATGACTCCCTTGCCTTTTTTTAAGGCGTTTTCCAGGTTTTTTATTCCATGAAAAGTAACTTTAGTTTTCAGTTCTTCTTCTGACATTGCGGGCATCCGCATTATTTCATAAATGGTAAGTGAAAAATGAATAAATACCCTTTTTACCAGCACATTAAGCTGATCATAGCGGGGACGTTTCATTCTATGGCATATTCTGTCAATGGTTTCAACGATTCTGAACCGTTCAGATCTCCATAGCAGATAGACGAGTGTTCCCATCCCCGCTGCCACAGTTCGGCCATAGTCTTCAGGCATTTTCTGTGCAGCCTTTGATATTGTAATAACAGCTTTTTTCAGGAATTTGAGACCTGACAATCTACTGACCGCCATTTCTGCTTTTAAGCAGTTTCACAACTATCTCAGCCACTCTTTCGTGAGCGCCGGGCTCGCCCAGATGCGAAACCACCTCAGCAAGATCATTTTTCTGCCGCTCATATTTTTCTTTCGATTCAAGCAATTTAAAAGCTTCATCGGCAAGCTTTTCAGGGGTCATGTCATGCTGAATCAATTCGGGAATCGCCTGACGTTTAATAATAATATTAGGCAAGCCGATAAATTCAGGCAAATGGTAAAACAATCGCGCTTGTATTTCGGTAATCATCGATACACGATAACAGATGACCATTGGGGTTCCGACATAGCTTGCTTCAAGAGTTGCTGTGCCTGAGCTGATAAGCAGAAGTCTGGAAATATTCATTACATCATATATTTTGCCTTCCGCAAGAACCACTGGAATTTTGGAACACTTTAACTGCTGGTGCAACAAAGCCTTCGACATACCAAAGACCTCAGGGCCTTCGGTGGCAATAACCGGCACAACAAACTGGTATTCGGGGTGTTTTTCGTAAATAATTTTAGCTGCTTTGAGCATTACAGGTAAAAGCTGAGTAAGTTCACTTTTGCGTGAGCCGGGGCAAAGACCAATCACCGGCCGCTCGGGATCCAGCCCATATTTCTCGAAAGTTTCCTGTTTAGACATTTGTGGTTTTGCATGGTCGAGAAGTGGATGCCCCACGAACTCTACATCAGCCCCGGCTGCTTTATATACTTCATAGGTTGAAGCAAAGTTGGCAGCCACTTTGGTAATACTGCCGGCAGCGTCAGAAACGCTTTCTGGACTGGTTGCAAACTTGCTCGGTGGAAAATAATAAACGGTAGGAATACCAAATTTTTGCACTATATGCACAAGCCGCATGTTAAAGCCGGGATAATCGACCAGAATAACCAGATCAGGTCTTTCTCTGGCAATAAATCTTTTAAGACGCCATAAAACGCAAAGCAGCCTCGGCGCTTGTTTAAAAGCCTCAAACAAGCCAATGGCACCCCAATTGGTGCTGTCAAACAAAAGGTCGACATCACGAGATGCCGTCTGACTACCGCCTACTGCGTAAATATCAAACTCTTTATACTTTTTTAAGACATCAATAAGTGAAGCGGCGTAAAAGTCTCCGGATGTTTCTCCGGCTACTATCAGCAGTTTTTTATTTTGTTCTGCTCTGGTCATTTTTTTATTATCTGCTCCGCGTGCTGTTCACAATTTTTTATGGCTGAACCAATTAATTCGCATCCCTCTTTTATATCCATTTTAGCAGAAATTGAAAAAGGTTTGCCTGTATACATCGTCACATTTGAAAAAGGTTTTGGAACTTCTGTTTTATCCCAGTTGTCAAGCCTTTTACAATCAGAATAAGCCAGACCAATTGGAAATATCAGCGCATCAGTTTTCTGTGCAACCAGTACTGCTCCGGGTTTAACCTCATGCCTCGGCCCTCTGGGCCCATCTACCGTAATTGCTCCATTCTCTCCCTGCTTCAAAAGCTTTACCATTTCAAGCAATCCTCTCATTCCGCCACGTGACGATGAGCCCCTGACACATCCGTATCCCAGATAATAAAGTATCTGGGTCAACAAATCACCATCTTGAGATAACGAAGTCATGATAACAATATTTTTTTTACGATGACAATAAATAGACGAAATCAATGAATTGTGCCAGGCAACGATTAAAGTCGGTCGCCTATCTTTTAAAGCTTCGAGATAGTTCTCAAAACCGATTTTTTTAATTTTTACCAGAGAATTAACAGCGGTAATAAAACCTGCGCCAAGCCGGGCTTTAATTCTTAAACGCGCCTGATAAGCAGGATCGCCCCAGCGGCCGTCATGCAGACGTTTAGAAGCCTGTAAAACATTATAGTTATTTAAATCATTAGTATTATAGCAAAATTTTTCCTGCATAACTAAAATGTTACCTTTTCAGCATATTGAGAACGATAAAGCTGGCTGTAAATTCCGTTTCTAGTAAGCAATTCATTATGACTGCCGATTTCTACGATTCTGCCCTTTTGTAAAACGAGTATTTTATCTGCGCTAACTACTGTAGATAATCGATGGGCGATCATAAAAGTAGTTCGATTTTTCATTAAAAGATTCAATGACTCTTTAATAAGATTTTCTGTTTCTGAATCAAGAGCAGAAGTTGCCTCATCGAGAATAAGAATACTGGGATCTTTAAGAAAAGCTCTGGCCAAGGCAATTCTTTGCCCCTGCCCACCTGACAGATTTACGCCACGTTCGCCGAGAACAGTTTCATAACCTTCAGGTAAACTGGTTATAAATTCATGGGCATTAGCCAGTTTAGCGGCTTCTATAATCTCTTCTTTTTCTGCTCCGAGACGCCCGAACCTGATATTTTCGGCTATAGTTCCCGAAAAAAGCAAAGTCTCCTGCGGAACCAGCCCGATAAACTGCCGTAAGCTGGTAAAAGCCAGGTCGCGAACATCGACACCGTCGATTTTAACCCCACCTTCAGTTACATCAAAAAATCTGGGTATGAGGTTAACAAAGGTTGTTTTACCCGCTCCCGACGGGCCAACCAGAGCAACTACCTCACCGGGTTTTATTTTAATTGAAACTTCATTTAAAACAGGTTCATTTTTTTTATAAGCAAAACCCACTTTGTCAAACTCGACCTCACCACGGCATTCAGACAAATGAACCGATTCTTCTTTTTCTCTTATATCAACCGGCGCATCCAGAATTTCAAAAACTCTTTCGCCTGCACCGACCGACTGAGAAATTACATTGCTCATCTTGGAAAGATTTTTTATCGGGGTAAAAAGGCCCACCAAAGCAGTCAAAAAGCTGATAAGCTGTCCGGCATTAAGGTTTCCTCTTATTACTTCAAGTCCGCCATACCAGAAAATTATTGCAAGTCCGCAGGTATTAATAAACTCAATAACCGGAGTAGTCGCAGCATTAATTCTGCCACCACGCATTGTTTCTTTAAAGTTTTCGCCGTTAGCACTTTCAAAACGACCTTGAATAAAAGGTTCGAGAGTAAAAGATTTAACAACCTTTACTCCGGTTATAAATTCCTGCAATACTGTAGAAATATCGCCTATACGACTCTGCATGCGCGAACCGATTTTTTTCATCTTGCGGGAAAACTTATTGATCAGCGCACCGATAATGGGAATAATTATTATCGAAATGATAGCAAGTTTCCAATGCAGATAGAAAATATAGATACAAAAGCCGAGAAAAGCTATAAAATCACCAATTAAACCGGTAAAACTGGTTAACAGGTTCTGCAAAATTAAAACATCTGCGGTAACCTTGCTCATAAGCTGCCCGGTTCGCTGCTTTTCGTAATAAGACAACGAAAGCTGCAAAAGTCTTTGAAAGCATGAGGTTCTGATTCTACGCAGAATGCTCTGAGAAACATACTGCATAATATAGCCCTGCAAAAATTGAGCTATACCTTTGACAAACATGACTCCTATAAGTGCAATAGCTATCCAGTGCAGGTATTCGACATCACGATTAACCAGGACATCGTTTACAACACTTTTCATTACCCAGGCCGGAAAAATAGTACAAACAGCAACTATTGCAGAGCAAAATATGCCACACACAAGAAAAAGCTTGTAACCTCTAAAGTAGCCTAGAATCCTGAGTAATGTAGACATCAGCCTTTAATTTCCTCCAGTCTGTCAGCTATGTGATCTGCTACTCTACGACTGGCACCGGGCTCACCAAGGCTCTGCCTCACCTTTAAAAGCTCCTGATGAATTTTTTGCTTTCTTTCAGGAGAATCAAGTATAGCTATAGCCTCTTTAGCAATCTGATCAGGTGTGAACTCGGCTCTTATAAATTCCGGTACTATTCTTTTATTGGCAATTACATTTGGCAAACCGATATGCTGTGCCTGAATAATAAACTTTGAAATAAGTGAAGTCAGCCAGTTTACCCTGTATACAATTATCATGGGCGTACCAATTATGGCCGTCTCGAGGGTGGCTGTGCCGGAAGCAACCAGGCAAAGGTCTGAAACAGCTATGGCATCGTAAGTCTGGCTTCGCAATAATGTCACGGGCAGATTTCGATCTTTTAAATGCTCGAGAAATCTCGAATCGTCGATAGTGCTGGCAGCAGGTAAAAGAAATCTGGTGTCAGGCTTTTCTTTTAATACAATTTCAGCAGCATCAAGCAAAGAAGGCAATATATAATAAATTTCCTGAGACCGGCTTCCGGGAAGCAAGCTTACAATATTTTTTTCTTTCAGCCCAAGTTCTTCTTTGAGCTGTTCAGGCGGAGCTGAAGGCTGAGCAATACCCACCAGCGGATGCCCGAACCATTTTACTCTGGCGTTTGCTTTTTTCCAGATATCTACCTCAAAAGGGAAAACTACAATTGCCTCATCGATGAGGCGGGTAATTTTTTTTACTCGACTCGCATGCCAGGCCCAAACCTGGGGAGTAATATAATAAAGAACATAAATTCCCAGTTTTCTGGCAATATCAGCAACCCGCTGATTAAAGCCCGGATAGTCGATTAAAACCACCATATCGGGGCGCTCTTTAATAAAGAATTCGCGAACATCGTGAAGTATGGAAAACAGGTGCCTGATATTTTTTAAAACCTCGACGAAACCTATAACCGCAAGTTCATCGCTACTATGAATACAGTCCATACCCGCCTCCTGCATCATTGGTCCGCCAATTCCCGTAACTTTTATCTCGGGTTCGATTCTACGCAGGTGCCTTATTACCAATGAGCCATGCAGGTCGCCACTTTGTTCGCCGGCAAGAAAAAATACTTTTTTTAATTTTTTATTTTGTGTCTCAATGGAACTCAAGCCTGTTTCTCCTCACGCATAACAGTCGCACAAAGTAAAACAAGCAAAACTGCTACAGTTGACATAAAGGTTTTGGTTTCTGATTTAATTGCTTCGCTCAAAGAGAATGCAGTATCTTCTGAAGACTTTTTGGCAGATATTTTAGAAGGAAGGAACATAGGAACAAGCTGACTATATTTCTTGAACTCTTCAGGAAATTTATCGGCCAGAAAACTTTCTTCATACCTGATAATAAAACAAAACTCCAGAGCATAAAAGATTGTTGCCAGAATGGCAAAACGAATATTGCCGGCGATTGCAGTAATTCCGGTTATTTTCAACACATTACCCAAATAAAGCGGATTACGACAACAGCTGTATGGACCGGTAGTAACAAGTGTATCGGCACAGACTTCTCTAGATCTTGTTGTCGGGCCGATATGCATTAAAGAACATATTCTTACAGCCTGCCCCACAAGAATAAGAGGCAAGCCAATCAACCAGCCCGAAAGCCTGGGTCTTGCAACAACAGGCAAAGCCAGAACAAGAGGAACCGGAAGCTTGTCGCGCCATTCGAAAAAAAAGCGACCTGTACTATTTAATAAACCCATTAAAGTATTCTTTTCAGTATTATCCACTTGAACGCAGACTGTGGTTTACCTTTTCAAGAATTTCACAGGCGACTTCGAGTGCATTTTTGCCATCTTCGATTGTCACCAATGGTTTTTTTCGTTCATTTATACAATGTGTAAAATGTTCAAGTTCCAGTCTGAGAGGTTCGGCTTTGTGAACTTCGAGTTCTTCACCAATAATTTTTTCTTCATCGGTTTTTCTTCGCAAAGTTATAGCCTGATTTGCATAATCAAGTGAGCAGTATTTATCGAGCTCAAAAATTCTGAGCTTTCTAATGCGTTCTTCGCTGATTCTGGAGGCGGTAAGATTGGCGATACAGCCATTTTCAAAAACTATATGCGCATTGGCTATATCTTCATTGTCAGTCAATACCGGGATTCCAACAGCGTCAATGTGCTTTATCGGTGATTTAACCAGCGAAAGAACAATATCTATATCATGAATCATCAGGTCTTGAACGACACCCACATCTTGAATACGCGGAGAAAAAGGACCCATTCTCTGACATTCTATAAATCTTGGGGCTTCTACAAGTGACTGCAGTTTTAAAATGGCAGCATTGAATCTTTCTACATGTCCAACTTGAAGAGTCAACTGCTTTTCGCCGGCCAACCTTACCAGGTCATTAGCTTCTTCTAATGTTTTGGTAATTGGCTTTTCAATAAAAGTGTGCACGTTTCTTTCAAGAAAAAAGCGGGCAACCTGATGATGCAAATATGTCGGCACAACAACAGTAACGGCATCAACCTTACCTTCAAGTTCTTTATAATCCTTGAAAAAAGGTACGTTGTATTTTTCCGACATCTCTTTCCCGGCCGCTTCGTTAATATCGGATATTCCTACCAGTT
The DNA here is from genome assembly GCA_051747585.1 of Candidatus Rifleibacteriota bacterium. Lineage (GTDB taxonomy): Bacteria > Muiribacteriota > Ozemobacteria > Ozemobacterales > Ozemobacteraceae > DYKG01. The sequence goes on along the minus strand of JBNJGH010000066.1, from coordinate 2,783 downwards.
CTGGGCCATCCATTTCTGCAAGAATTCTGGCATGATGTCTGCCGAGATGACCTATTCCAATTACTCCAATTTTAATTTTTTGCTTATTCATCAAAAACTCCGTTTAAAACCTATCTGATAGACAGAAAATCTGACAGATCAGAGCACCATGATCGCGATTCCGGCTTCATCAGCCTTTGCGATTACTTCATCACGATCAAGCAGCAGCGTTTTCTTTTCTTCAAATGCCAAACATTTAGCTCTGGCTGAAATAAGGGTCTTAATTGTATCCAGGCCAACCACCGGCAGATCAAAGCGCATATCCTGCAATGGTCTGGCGACTTTAACAACGGTTACATCACCAATGCCAAGTTTTCCTCCCCTTAGTATAGCCTGGTCAGTGCCCTCGATTGCTTCAACGGCCAGAATAGCCCTGTTTTTGACCACAACGGTCTGGCCGATATCAAGGCCTGCTATCTTTTTGGCAATTTCGTGCCCGTAGTTAATGTCGAGCACCTCGTCTTCTGTTGGCTGACGTGCAGTTAAAATACCTTTTTCCGGCAGAAGTGCGCCCATAAAAGTTGTTGAATCACACACATAAATACCTTCTGCGATAAACTCATTAGCAAGCGCCTTTAACAAAGCATCATCATTTCTTACCGGAGTTTTTTCAAAAACTTTCATCAGTCTCAGATCAGGGCGAATTTTTTCAAACATTAAAGTCTTGGTAATTTTTCCGGCCATTACAATGCGATCAACTTTATGCTTGATAAAAGTATCGATCATGCCCTGAAGTTCACCCACATGAAACCAGTCAATACTTTCGACCTTGTTTTCAAGTTCAGGTGAAGTCTCTTCTTTAATTGCTACTGCAACTACTTCATTGCCGCCTAATTTGGCAGCTTCTGCAAAATAAAGTGGAAACCTTCCGTTTCCGGCGATAAGTCCTATGCGCGACACGTTACTCCCTCGCTTTTCTGCCCCGAATAATACAAAATTCGGGGGCGGGAATGAGTGGTTGGATTATATCATGAATTTTCATCATCTGTTGGGGTTTCGGGCAATTTTTTTTCTTTATTATCATCATTTTTATGTTTTTTATGTTTTTTTCTATCTTTATGGTTATCTGAACCATGCTCTTCTTCATCTTTTTTATTATCTGATTGGGCATTTTTACTGTTTTTTGAATCCCTGCGCCTGTCGTCTTCATTGCCGCCGGATTTCTTTTTAGACGAATCGCTTTTCTTTTTCTTTTTTCCGGATCCGGGCGGGTTCAAATTTCTCAACAGTATACTCAAATCCGGCTCTTCTTCTTCGGGCATCTGAATCCACCATAAATTTCTTCCCGTTGCCGAATCTTTGCGGCCATGAATGACGTCAAGCTGATAATAGGCTTTTCTTCTATCGCTGAAGCCCAGCAAAATTCGCCTGGTAATATAATTTATATCCATAACCCTGGCTGTTTCTTCGCCAACGACAACTTCAGAAGAAATTTTGGGAAACTTACCATGAAATGAAGCATAATATTCATGCTCATGTGCCAGGCAACAAAGAAGTCTGCCACAAATGCCCGAAAGCTTTGCAGGATTTAAACTTAAATTCTGCTCTTTTGCCATTCGGGTAGAAACGGGGTAAAAATTTGTCATGAACTGATGACAACATACTTCTTTGCCACAGCAGCCTATTCCGCCAAGAAGTTTGGCTTCATCTCTTACTCCGATCTGTCGCAGCTCTATTCTTGTTTTGAACATTGCCGCAAGACTTTTGAGCAACTCACGAAAATCGACCTTATGGTCAGATTTGAAATAAAAAATTACTCTGCTCATATCAAAGAGGAATTCCGACTTCAAAAGCTTCATATCAAGCTTATGCTCTTTAATTTTAACTTTCGCTTTTTTCGAAGCATCTTCTTCTTTGAGCTTTAAATCGGCAATTTTCTCTTGATCTTTATCGTCAACCGGCCTTAAGACCTCTTGAACAAAGATGTCCTGTTTCTTTTCCAGGCTCTGAGGCATTTCATCTGAAAATTTTAACAACTTAGCTACTTCTGTACCATGCTGCGTTTTTACTATATAATCCTGATGCATTTCTACATCAAAATCAGGCTTTGAAGCCCAGTAAATGGCCGGCAATTTGCGAAGTCTAAGGGCTATATACTGACTCACGCTTCGGGCCCTCCGATCTGCGTTATAACATTTTCTACAACTAAAGAAGGCTGAACATGCCTGTTTAGCAAATAAACACTTTTCTCGAGCATCTCGATTCTTGCTCGCATCAAATTCGCATTATCAATTTCTGCGAGTGTAATAATATCGTCTTTACGGCCAAGGTTCAACAGCAATGTTTTATCTTTTGTTGCAGACCACCTTAAAGCGTCTGCATACCAGTTTGTCAGGCAATGAATAATTTCCTGCAACTGAAAAATCATCCAGGCAGATAAAGCAGAACCTACTTGTGAATCAATTTCTTTAATCATTGCGCTTGAATAAGCGGAACGAAATTCATTTAAAAGTTTATCAAAAAAACTTTTAATGCTTTTTCTTGTTTTCTCCAGCCTGGTCAGGAGCAAATCGGTGAAAATCAAGGAAAAAGAAGCAGGTAGACCGGCTGTCATGACCAATGACCGGCAAAATTCTTTTCTTGCATATTTTAAAGGAATATAAGTTTCATCTTGAAGGCCGGCAGCAAGCCTGAGTGCTTGATCGATATTGTCAGCGCGATCGAATTTTTTTTCCAGTTCAAGCGAAAAGCCCTCGAGCTCATTCAAAAAAGCGGTATGACTTTGTTTAATTCCAATCGGGGCC